>JANQJE010000001.1 GCA_028281795.1 Cohaesibacteraceae bacterium
GCGCATGCCGTCTCCACACGCGGCAAGCACGGCCCTCTGATCTCCGTCGGGATCGCTATGGCGTTTGGCTGTTCAATCTCCGGAGCCGTCGACCCGACCGATGTGATGCGGATCATCGATGCGGCTCTGGCCGCGGGGGCCGACGTCATCGGCCTTGCTGATACGGTTGGATACGCCGGTCCGGACGAAGTGGGGATACTCACCCGCTCCGCCCGCGATTTGGCGGGTCAGATCCCCGTTTGCGTGCATTTGCACGACACACGCGGATTGGGACTGGCAAACGCATCCGCCGCCATGGACGCCGGATGCCGGATTCTCGATGGCGCCCTGGGCGGGTTGGGCGGATGCCCCTTCGCGCCGGGCGCCACCGGCAACGTCGTCATGGAGGATCTTGCATTTCTTGCCAAAACGAAAGGGTTCGACACGGGCATTGATCTCGACGCGATCATCGCCGTGCGTGAAATCCTTGAAACGAGCATGCCGGGTGAGGCGCTGTCGGGCGCGCTCGCCCGCGCCGGGCCGATTGCGCCACAGATGCAAGTCGGCTGACAGGAAACCACCGAAACACCAGATAAGGGAGGAAATCATGAAACATCTGGTACTTTCCGCAAGCTTGGCCTTGGGCTTGGCTGCCATAGGCTCCACCGCTCAGGCGGCCACCGAAATGCGGTGCAGCCATCAGCTTCCACCGGCGCATCACATTGCCAAGGTGATCGATCGTTGGGCTGCCGAAATCGAAACCCTGTCGAACGGGGAGATCGACGTCCAGGTTTTTGGCGCAAACAGCCTCGTCGGCGCGCGCGAGAACATCGCTTCGGTTGCAAAGGGCAACATTGAATGCGCGTTTTCGATCAACCCGCAATGGGGCCGGACACTGCCGTTGATGAATGTGACGCTGAAACCCTACGCGGTCACGGACCTCGAAACCCTGGCCGCCTGGCCTGACAGCGAAGCTGCCGCCTTTCTGGATGAGAAGCTTTTGGAAAAAGGTGTCAAAAACGCCGTCTGGTTGTTCACAACGCGCATGACAGCGATGACATCGAAAGGCGCGCCGCTGATCGATCCGGAGGACTTTCAAGGCGTGAAGATCCGCGGCCTGAATCCGGTCGCGGATGCCGGGCTGGTGGCAATGGGCGCAGCACCCTCCGCAATGTCGGGATCGAAAGTGTATGAGGCGCTCTCCACCGGCGTGATCGATGCAGGCATGACCGACATCGCAGCCGCCTATTCGCGCAAGTACTTTGAGGTGCAGGACCATGTTACGGTGGTTCCGTTGTTCAGCGTGTTCTTTCACGGCTATCTGAACCCCGCTTGGCATGACGGCCTGTCTGACACGCAAAAGGCAGCGATCGCCGAGGCCGGAGCCAAAGCCGCAGCTTGGGCCGTCGCGGCCTCCGAGGAAGCCGCTGCTTCCGCTCCCGATCAACTGGCTGAGAATGACATGAAAGTGCACTTCCAGACACCGGAGGAAGAAGCCGCATGGAAGGCCTTGATGGCGCCTGCCTTTGACGAGTCCTTCGGCGGTGCCACGGGTGCTGATGGCGTGAAGCTGCTGGAGCTGGTTTCCAAGATCTCGAACTGACATGAAGCCAGGTGAACACGGTTCCGCATCCGAGGCCCTGCCGGCCTCGGGTGTGGAACGGGCGGTGCGCTGGTTGACGCTTTTTGGCGCTGGTATTGCCACGCTGCTGGTTCTGATCGTCTTTGGTCTCGTCAGTTACAGCGTCTTCATGCGCTACGTGCTGGGCACACCTGTTACGTTCTCAGACGAGCTGACAGGATTCATCGTTGTGGCGATGGTCTCGCTCGGCGCCGGCGAAGTCCTGCTGCGCAACGAGCATTTCGGGGTGGACCTGCTGACCGACAAAGCAGGCCCCAGGATCAAGTTTCTTGTCGAAATCTGGGGCATGGTGGGCGTCATTCTGGTGGCAGGCGCGATCCTTTACAGCGCGATCCTGATGGTGCGCTTTTCCTATGATTTCGGCATTTATTCGGATGGGTATCTGGGCGTCCAGATGTGGATTCCGCAGAGTTTTCTCCTTGTTGGCATGGTGATCCTGATCCTGGCGGCTGTTGCGCGGATCGTCACACTTCTCGCGGTGCGCCGTCCATGATGACCTTTGCGATCCTCGGTGGGCTCATCGTGCTGTTGCTGACGGGCATGCCCATCTTTGCCGGTCTGGGTCTGACCTCCTTGATCATCATGCTCCTGACGGAAGGCAACGCGAACAGTGCGGCCGATACCGTATTTGCCAAGCTGAACAACGGCCTTCTGACTGCGATACCGATGTTCGCCTTCATGGCCCATGTGATGATCCGTGCGGGTGTGGTGAAAGATCTCTATGATGCGGCCA
>JANQJE010000042.1 GCA_028281795.1 Cohaesibacteraceae bacterium
TTCGAACCCGCGACCTACGGTTTTGGAGACCGCGAGACACAAGTCCAAACCATTGATATTATTTGAATATTCTGCTTTACGGCAAAGATTGTGTAAAGATGTATGCAAGGCGATATGATCAGGCCTATTTGAAAACAATCTTTCTTAATGGAAGATTCACTTGCTCAGAATGACCGAGTCACGGGCCCCCTGGAAACTTGCGGTAATTGAACTTGGTCAATCACACACGTTGTTGCGTAACGCGGCAGGCGGTTGTGAGCCCGTCGTGAGCGTTCATTGAAGGCTGTACCTGACCGCCACCCAGATTGTAAGCAGCGCCACGCCCGTTGCATGAGGCACACTCAGAGTTCAGATAGGCCAACGACTGGTGCAGATTGAGGCAGAGATGCATCGCACACCAGACAAACCAATCGCACCGCACTGCTATCGGGTATCTAAGACTGCGAAAGGGATATGTTGGTATCACCTACACGAAACGTCTGTCCTAGTGCCAACGCAACCGGCCGATTGGGCGCTGAATGGACAGATCCTACCATAGTTTTGTTGCTTGAACCTTTTCCACCAGAGCCCCAGTCACGAACGTACACAGTGCCGTTCGTGAGTTCCACGAAGCAGTGCTGGCGCGACACGGATACATCACGCACCAAGGCCAAGTCAGCCCAGTCCGGATCACGTCCGATCCGGAACCGACCGGTGGTGCGAAATTCGACACCCGCGCTCAGCCGTATGGTTGTACCGGAATGGTTACCGCTCATCACACGAAGGACCGCATCACCACCGACGGGAGGGCGTTTGGATTGAGGTCTTCGCTGGGATGACCTCGAAATCCGACCCTGGGGCGGGGACGATCGCCGCGCAATCGTGCCCTCCAGCAATTCAGCACTCGCGGACACGCCAGTACCATTGCTCCGAAGGGCGGGACGCCGGAAGCCAAGGCTTGTCAACATCGACGCCAATCGCATCAAACGCCAGTGAAACGCGGGTGGCTGTTCAGGTGCCTCAGCGTTGTGCAGTCTGATACCGACAACAAAGCGGCCGAGCGACCGTCCTGCCGTAACGAGTTCGACAAAGATGGTCTGCAGGCAAAAAACCAGCACGAAAGCCGCAGCCGAGACGAAGAAGCTTGGGCGCACACACAACAAGCCGCTACGGCATGCCTCGTCGAGTAGAAACAATGCAGATTGCGACACGACCAGCGCGACCAGTCCATCAATGGAAGCGCTGGCGATCCAGAGCCATCCAAAAGCTCGGCTGCTGTTGTCGGCACCACTCATCAGGCAAGCGGCATGTAGGACACAAAGGCCACAAGGCAGGCCGCCAAGGTCAACATCATCATGCCGCTTGCTCGCGCCTCGATGATTGGCGCGCGCGTTTCCATGACCAGGAGAAATTGAGCCTTCGTCAAGAACACTGCCTGAAGGATCGCAGCAACGGAAAACACGAAGATAGCGTAGCTATTACCAGCAAGCACACCGCGAAAGATCAAATCGACGACCGCAACGACGCTTATGCCGGCAAAGGCAAACCATAGCGTGTTGACGATTTTCCATCCCTGACCCGATTTGGTGGTCAGCAAGACAGCAATCAGTGCGCAGGTCCAGGCAAGCGCAGAAACAATGACGAAAAACAACAAGATGCGCGCAGGAAGGCCCTGAAAGGCATCGCCGAACAAGGGCCGTCCAGCGCCAGCCCAGCTTTGACCGCCGCCACCCGATGAAAACAGGTTCGATATCGTGTCCAGAAAGGCGCCCACGGTGCCGACAAACCCCAGAGCTGTGCTCAACGCCAGCAATGGGCGATCCTTGCAAATCGCCCAGTAGCGCTGGACCTCTGCCGAAAGATTGTGCCCAAAGCCACGCTCACCTGTTTGCATCGCCAGCCCCAACCGTCTCAGCTGTTCTGACAGATCATGGTCGCGTTTCAAAAGGTAAGCCTCAGAAACACTGCAGATTGGCAGACCCATCAGGTGTATTCAGATCAATCGCGCACTGCTCGTGATTGCTTGCAACCTCAAAACTTCCCTCGCGCACAAAATGCTCCCAGGTGCTGCTGTCTTCATCATGTTTCACCGTCACGTATGAGAAATCGTAGGTACCCTGCACACAGCGGCCCGTAATGTAAGCTGTCGAATCACCGTTATCCATCATCAACGTGTTGTCAGGTGGAGTAATGTTGTAGTGATTGATGGGATCGTCGCCATCGGGAAAACTGAACGAGACGTATAGCGTCTGGCGGCATACATCCGGCGTGGAACGACCAACAGCCGGCTGGGCAACGAGGTCATTGGAGGGCGCCACCAAGGCTGTTGTCGTATCCACGACTCCATCGTCTTCAACTGGTTCTGCCACGGCCCCTTGGTTTGCCGAAGGAGCCTCTGCCACCAATACGGTTGTGGTATCGACACCCCTGTCAGCTTCCGTAACCTGCGGAACGACAATAACGGTTGTGCTGTCATCCTCAACGGCTGGAGGCGTCGTATCGGCTGTGACCACGACCGTTTCGCCTGGCAATTCACGTTCGGTAAGGCGCGCCAACAAAACAGCATCATCGCGCGCGGCGCCGGACCATGTCTGGGCCGCCTCCGCGCTGTCGAACGTATCTATGACATTGAGCACAACGGGGTCGCTGCCATCGAGAGGTGTGATCGAAACCCGAATCCACCGATCTGAGAGCGGATGCGGTGCGACGTCGATAGCCTCGGCTCCACCACTTACAAAGATGTCCTCAGTTCCCCCGGGCGACGGATGCAGCACAAAGTCTATGATGCCATCGGCGCGCAGCGAGGCTTGCTTCACATTAGTCGCCGATCCTGTAAGCAGATAGTCCGTAGTGAAGGCCTCCATGCGCGATGACGCCAGTCTGAACTCAGCGATCGCTGGACCGGCAACAGTCGGCGCCATGTCCGTGTTCTGGGCGGGTACTTCGCCGATCGCTTCGGCCGGCAGTTTGCCGAGTGCGGCCAATCGAACATACCCCTGCTGCTCCGCCTGCGCGAACAGTTCAGCACGCTGCTCGGCTGTCAGCACACCGGTTTCTTCGGCACCCAAGCTCGCCTGGAACGCATTGACGGCTCGCCGGCTGCCCGGCCCAAAGTCGCCATCGATACGCATGGTGTAATATCCCAGCGTTTGCAGCGCGCCTTGCAGATCGCGCGCATCTTCGGTTGCCATGCTGCGAGCGGCAGTCCGCTGTTCATCGCTGACAGTGCGACCGGGCGCGACGAGAACCCGGCGCTGATTACAGTTGACGCAACCGGACCACGCATAGTCATCGCGGTAGGTTTCGCGCATTTCGTTTCTGAAGACTTCCGGAGCCGCAACCAGGATCGCACCGATAATCACCGGCGCAGCTTCGCCTTCCACAAGGCCACCGACAACCAGAGCCGCTCCGGCTCCCTGGAGCAGACGCTCCGGCTCTTCGGTCACGGTGCGAACGACTTGGTTTGCGCCACGTTCAACAGCGCGCAGACCCTCGCGCAGATCAAAAGCATGGCCCGCTGGCGGAGCGAATGTACCGGCGTTGGAAAAAACACCGAGAGCAACAACGGCCGTTCCAAGCATCAACTGATGAGATCTCTTCATTCCCAGTCCTTCTCTTACGTGTCTCCAATTGCTTTCATGAAGGTATATATTCCTTATCCATGATGGACAGATAGATGAATTTCAACATCGCCGAGCATGATTTTGCTTTGCGGAGAAACTGCAACCGGCTCGTTGCCTATTTTGCGACCATCTACACGTGTTCCATTTGATGAGTTGGTGTCGCGCAGAACAAGCGCACCTGATTGGTCAAAGGAGAGTATCGCGTGGCGACGTGAGACCGACGACGCATGGACCACAAAGTGTCTAGAAGGATCGCGCCCGATCGTGATTTCCGTGTTTGGCGCTTGGGCGAAAGATGCCATCGTATGTTCGGCGCGTTGTCCGTTTTCGTCAAACGCAGACAGGAGCCATGAACTCTGCTGGTCGTGCACGACACCTGCCCCTAAGGCGGTCGGAACGAGCGGTAGCGCGCTGGCCGATAGTTGCAATCGCACCGCAAATTCCAGGTTCCCCAGGGCCAGAATGCTGCCGTCGATGAGTTCACGCGCTTGGGCCTGAGAAGCTGGAGAACCGTCGATGCTCGTGCCGTTGCTGGAATCCAAATCGTTGATCACAAACGCTTGCTCTCCATAACGCGAGATACGTGCATGCACGCGGGACACCGATCCATCTTCGACAACGAGATCAACTTTAGCACTGTCGCGGCCGACCAGAACACCATCGCCCGCAAATGTGCTCGCCAGATGCTCCAGCGAAATGGGCGGGCCTCCATTCAGCGGCTCTAAAACAAGGTATATTCCTTCCGGTTCGGGAGGCTCGGGAGCATGCGTTGGATATCCGCCGACGGACGCACCGCTATCGTTCAGTAAGGGTGGGAGGCCACCGGGTGTCGCGCGAAAATGCGCCACACTGATTCCAAAAAAAGCAAGTGCGGCCAGCGCCAGGCCGCCAAGCGCTGATACAGTAAAGATCTCATTGCGATCAAACCCAGCGCGGCATCGCCCAGGAACACCGAACGTGCGCAGTCCTTCACCGCGCATGGCCGCCAATACTTCACTGACGTGTACCGAGAACTCAAGCGCACCGGGTGTTTGAAACCGCACTGATCCGTCCCGCACCAAAGAGTCAATAAAACGCTCGGCATCGATTTCGGCCACCTGGCTGAGTGTATTGACGCCTATGACGCGATCGCATGCATCAAACAGTGGACCTCCGCTGTTGCCCGAGTTCACATTTGCGCTGTGCTGGATCATCAGCCTGGTAGCAGATGGGACAATCCGTTGAACGGTACCTGTTGAGACGGTTGCATCCACAAAGCTCAGATTGGGTGACAATGAGTCCAGAAACGATCGGCGTGTAAGATCTGCCAGATCATCGGCAGCGCCCGGAAAACCTATGGCGGTCACCTCGTCGCGCTTTTCCAACTGGTCCTCTGAAATGTCGGCCAATCGGGACACCAAGCCGGGCAAAGCCTCTTCTGTCTGCAGGATTGCCAAGTCACGAGCACCATCAAACCAACGCACACGCGCGGCTGTACTGAAGATACGATCATCTTTGTCGTACAGCACGATCAGTTCGCCCGCGCCGCGCACAACATGGTAGTTGGTGACCAGGGTGCTGTTGTCAGCGACCAGAAAACTTGAGCCTGTTCCAGAAGGGCCATTGTCTCGGATCGCCAGAACGCGAAACACACTGTCTTCGATGTCTGAGGAGGCGCTTGCCTGAAGAGCCACAATGATGGCTGCAGCTATAAAAAAGAGTGAAATAAAGAGCCAGTTCAAAGGTTTAAGGCGCAATATGATCGCCATTTGATCTGAGGCTCGACTCTTAGATAAGGGGGCGCACTGACTATTGCGTTTCGGGAGCATACTTGACTATTGTCTCGAACCGCAAGTGCTTCTGAGAGTTCTTCATTGACCGCCAAATCCCGGGCACTCTCTGTTCAACAACGTGATAAAAACTCCAAGCCATCGATGGTGCGATGGCGCGTGGCCGATACTTGGGCTTGTTGGCCGCCAAGATTTGGGGGCATAGCAACCCAGCCAATGGCAGCATCGTATCCCGGAGCTGCCAAATGAGCGCAGCGCAGGCGCGTTATGCGCTGCCGGCAGGGACCGTTTTACGCCAGTATCGCATTGACCAAGTCATTGGTCAGGGCGGATTTGGCATCACCTATCTGGCTTTCGACACAGATCTGCAGCGCAAGGTGGCAATCAAGGAGTGTTTTCCCCGTGATTTCGTAGCGCGCGACGGCGACACGACCGTTTTGCCCACGTCCGGAGAGACCGCCACGGATTTTGACTGGGCTTTACAGAAGTTCCTCGACGAAGCCACAACGCTCGCCCGCTTCAAGCATCCTGGCATTGTGCAGGTGCTGCAGATTCTAAAAGGCGAAAACAACAGCGCATATATGGTGCTCGAGTTTGTTGACGGTCAAAGCTTTGACGCTTGGTTGAAGGGCCTCGACAGAACGCCCGCCGAGCAGGAGTTGGCTGCTGTCATCCGGCCG
>JANQJE010000057.1 GCA_028281795.1 Cohaesibacteraceae bacterium
AGCCGATGATGCGGCTTTCCGGGCTCGAACCTTTTGAGCTGACCTCCGACATCCCGTTCGTGAACGTCGGCGAGCGCACGAACGTGACGGGTTCGGCGCGGTTTCGCAAGCTGATCAAGAACGGTGACTATGCCGCTGCGCTCGATGTTGCCCGCGACCAGGTTGAAGCCGGGGCGCAGGTGATCGACGTCAACATGGATGAAGGGCTGCTCGACTCCGAAGAGGCGATGGTGACCTTCCTCAATCTTGTTGCGGCCGAACCGGATATTGCCCGCGTACCGGTTATGGTGGACTCGTCCAAATGGTCCGTGATCGAGGCTGGACTGAAGTGCCTTCAGGGCAAGCCGATCGTCAACTCCATCTCGCTGAAAGAGGGCAAGGATGCCTTTCTGGAGCAGGCGCGGCTTTGCCGTCGCCATGGTGCGGCTGTTGTGGTCATGGCGTTCGATGAGGAAGGCCAGGCCGATACCTATGCGCGCAAGAGTGAGATTTGCGAACGCGCCTATCGTATTCTGGTCGACGATGTCGGCTTCCCACCGGAAGACATCATTTTCGATCCCAATGTCTTCGCTGTGGCCACCGGCATCGAAGAGCATGCCGACTATGGCAATGATTTCATTCGTGCCACCGCGTTCATACGCCAGAATCTGCCGTATGCACATGTGTCCGGCGGGGTCTCGAATCTCTCTTTCTCGTTTCGCGGCAACGAGCCGGTGCGCGAAGCGATGCACACGGTGTTTTTGTACCATGCTATCGCTCAGGGCATGGATATGGGAATCGTCAATGCCGGACAGCTGGGTGTTTATGACGCGCTCGACCCACGGCTTAAGGAACTGGCCGAAGATGTCGTGCTCAATCGCCGCAGTGATGCGACGGAGCGTCTGGTCGATGCAGCCGGTGAGTTTGCCGGCGGTGGTGCAAAAAAACGCGTGGTCGATCTGTCCTGGCGTGAGGCCGACGTCGCTGAGCGCCTGAAACACTCGCTTGTCCATGGCATCACGGAGTTCATCGACGAGGACGTCGAAGAGGCGCGTGCCAGTGCTGCGCGCCCTCTGCATGTCATCGAAGGTCCGCTGATGGACGGGATGAACGTGGTTGGCGACCTCTTTGGGTCAGGCAAGATGTTCCTGCCGCAAGTGGTCAAGTCCGCCCGTGTGATGAAGCAGGCCGTTGGCTACCTTATGCCCTTCATGGAGCGTGAGAAAGAAGAGATGGGCCTCACCGATGCTCCATCGGCCGGCAAGGTGTTGCTCGCCACGGTGAAGGGTGACGTGCATGACATCGGCAAGAACATCGTGGGCGTCGTGCTTCAGTGCAACAATTACGAGGTCGTCGACATGGGCGTAATGGTGCCCGGTCAGGCCATTCTCGACAAAGCGCGTGAGATCGGTGCCGATATCATCGGTCTGTCGGGGCTGATCACACCGTCGCTGGATGAGATGGTGTCTGTCGCTTCGGAGATGCAGCGTCAGGATTTCGATATTCCGCTGCTGATCGGTGGGGCGACGACCAGCCGTGTGCATACGGCGGTGAAGATCGATCCGACCTATGATGCGGGCCAGGTGATCTATGTGACCGATGCCAGCCGCGCTGTTGGAGTCTGCCAGAAAGCGCTTGGCGAAGAGAAGGATACCTATTTCTCTGAAACGTCTGCTGAGTATCTGCGCATTGCCGAAGGCCATGCGCGTGCACAGTCAGCAAAAAGCCGTCTGCCGGTTGCTCAAGCCCGCGCCAAGGCGTTTCAGCCTGACTTTGCTACCAATCCGCCGGTCAAGCCCAGCATGTTGGGCACCAGGGTGTTTGAAACCTATGATCTGGAAACGCTGGTTCCCTACATCGATTGGACACCGTTTTTCGCGACCTGGGAAATCAAGGGCACCTATCCGGCCGTGCTGGATCATCCTGAGGCCGGGCCTGTGGCGCGGGACCTGCTGGATGATGCCAGAACGATGCTCGATGAGCTCGTCTCATCGAAACTTGTGTCAGCGAAGGCCGTGATCGGTTTGTGGCCTGCCGCGCGTGATGGCGACGATGTTCTTGTCTATGCCGATGAACGCCGCCAGACACCCGTCGCCACGCTTCATACGCTGCGCCAGCAGATCAGCCGGTCTGGCGACCGCGCGCAGGTGGCGCTTGCCGACTTCGTCGCGCCCGGTGACGTGGCCGATGATTATGTCGGCGGTTTTGCCGTGACGGCGGGACATGGCGAGGATGAAGCGATCAAGAGGCTGGCCGGCGAGGATGACTACAAGAAAATCATGATCCAGGCACTTTGCGACCGACTGGCGGAAGCGTTTGCCGAGCATATGCATGAGCGCGTGCGCAAGGAGTTCTGGGGCTATGCGCCGGATGAAGTGCTGTCACCCGATCAGCTTATCGCGGAGGCATACAATGGCATCCGGCCTGCACCGGGCTACCCGGCGCAACCCGATCACACCGAGAAAGAGACACTGTTCCGTCTTCTGGACGCTGAGGCCGCGACAGGCATTTCGCTGACAGAGAGTTTTGCGATGTGGCCTGGCTCATCTGTGTCTGGGCTCTATTTCGGCCATCCGCAAAGCTATTACTTCGGTGTCGGTCAGGTGGAGCGAGACCAGGTTGAAGACTATGCGCGCCGCAAAGACTGGGACATTGAGACCGCTGAACTTTGGTTGCGGCCGGTGCTGGCCTACAATCCAGCCGACATTCTTACGGAAGCGGCCCAATAGACGTTTGATTGTTCGGTGATTGAGAACAGCTCGTTGCCATTTATCGGTCTTCTGCAATGTGTGATTTCTGCGCACCTTCTCCTCAACAGTTCACCAGTTGAGGAATGGACCCATGTCATCCCCGAAGACTCTTCTTACCGTTTTGGCCTCGCCACGCGGCGAGGCCTCCGTCAGCCGCCAGCTTGCCGATAAAGTCGTTGCAAGGCTTAGCAGCTCTGAAACCCGTGTTGTCGCCCGCGACATCAGTGATGGCGTACCGGTTGTCGATGGTGATTGGATCGGCGCTGCTTTTGGCGGTGACGACAAGACACCACTGGCAACATCGGAGGAACTGATCGCTGAAGTTCAATCAGCTGATCACATTATCATCGCAACGCCGATCTGGAATTTCGGTGTGCCGGCCTCGCTCAAGGCGTGGGTCGACCAGATATGCCGCGCCGGTGTTACCTTTGCCTACTCGGAGACCGGGCCGAAAGGGCTTTTGCAAGGCAAGAAGGCGACCATCATCATTTCATCCGGCGGCACAGAGTCGGGCTCTGCCATCGATTTCGCAACGCCTTATCTGAAACATGTGCTGGGTTTCATCGGCATCACGGATATCGAGGTTGTGGCTGCCGATCAGTTGATGGTTGATGCTGAAGGCGCAATGGCCAAAGCGGATGCGGCCATCGAGGCGCTCGCTGCCTGACGTGCACGTGGTCTCAACACGCATAAAAAACGGCGCCTCGAAAGGCGCCGTTTTCATTGGGTGCGGTTTGCTTTTTTTGTTTCCGCGAAACTCTGTCAGGCCGTGTCGACGACTGTCACACTCTCATCAACGTAGATCAAACCATCCCTAAAACGATGGCGCCGATGAAGACAAATGCCGCACCGACAATGACCAAGTTCAAAGCGCGTTGACCGTTCATAGGCTCGGG
>JANQJE010000118.1 GCA_028281795.1 Cohaesibacteraceae bacterium
TCGCATCGAAAATGCGACGATGACGCTCCATGAAGCTGCTGGTCAAACCCTTGAATTGCCTTTCGATGCCGGGTTTTTCGGCGGCTAGGCCATCTTTCAGCGACTTCAGCGATTAGGCTTTGTTGTGGACACGGAGCTAAACCGTGATGACCTCGATTCCCTTTTTGCGTGCAACTCGTAGAAAGTCGGCAGGCGCAGATTTGTCAGTGACCAGGGCATCGACCCGCTCCAACTCAACGATGCGGGCCGATGCGATGTGGTTGATCCTAGTGTAATCGGCCATAAACACGACGCGCTTGGCGGCACGCGCCATCTCCTTAGCCACTTCGGCCTCTGCCCAACTGCTGCTGGTGAATCCACGCGATTCATGAACACCTGATGCGCCGAGAAGCGCAAGATCGGCGTTAATTTCTTGGAGCAGTACGTCGCCCAGCGGAGCGACAAGCGAGCTGCCTTTGGGTCGCAGAGTTCCGCCGGTGACGATGACCGTCACGCCGTCATGGTCAGCAAGAATGCGGGCGACATTGATCGAGTTTGTCACGACCACCAGATCGGTCATGTTGTCAGGGACACGCGAGGCCAGCAGTTCGGGCATTGGACCGCTGGAAAGGAACACGGTTTCACCGTCGTGGATCATTGATGCCGCTGCTTCAACGATTTTTTCTTTTTCTTTGGAATGTGCTGGGAGTGCAAGCTGGTCAGCGCTATCCTGGCGGCTTGGGAAAGCCGCGATCGCACCACCACGTATACGACGCAGGACATGACTTTGCTCAAGCTGGGCCAAGTCGCTGCGGATCGTAACGGCTGATACGCCGATTTCATCGACGAGTTTATCAATGCTCACACGGCCTTCGTCTTTGAGAGAACTCAAGATCAGTTTTTGTCTTTCGGCCGCTTTCAAAGATGGCATCTAGTAAAATATCTCCAGCCATAATTCGGAGCTGCATTTGACAGATTCTGCCTCCTCCAAATGCTTTCCGAATTCTCAGATCAAAGCCCCAAGCTTCCCTCAAGTCATTGCTATGCCTGAAATTCAATTTTCCTTTGTCTCTTGTGATGCAGCAAGCTAGTGTCTTTAGTCATAACTTCACTCGCTGCCACAATGGCATAGTGCTTTCCCTTTTCTGGTGCAGATTCCTGTTCCAGAGCGGTATCGCAGAAGTTAAGTTTCAGGATGGAGCTTTCGAATCAAGTAATGCTGTGCAACGTAGCATCATATGAGCGCCTATTGGCAGCGCAAGGTATGGTGTTCGTTGTGGAAAGGCTCTCTGAGTCGTTCAAAATACTGGTGTGTGCGTCTCAGGCTTGATGCTCAGCGGCTGTGCTCCCTGGTCACGATGTTTGACGGGTTTTCTGAAGATTTGTCTCGCCAAAAGACGTGGGTTGCACGTTGATCTGAAGGTATTCACCCTCGCCTTCCTCGGAAGCAGGCCGACGCCATATCTGCCGCTACGAGCTTCTTGTCTTTTGGCGATGGGTATCAGTCGCAAGGACTCGTTAACCATGCGGGTTAGCGGAATGCTTACAGACGTATGTCAGACGGTGATATGGGTAAGAGGGACTGAACCATGCATACGCTTTACGCTACGCTCGGATCCGGAAATTGCTACAAGATCGAACTTGTTATGCACCAGCTCGGTATCGCCTACCGGACCGAGTTCGTCGATGTTCTGAGCGGAGAGACGCGTCAAGCAGACTATCTGGCCATCAACCCAAAAGGAACGGTGCCATTCCTGCGTTTGCCGGACAAACGGACGATCGCTGAATCGAATGCCATGCTTTGGTATCTGGCTTCTGGTTCTGATCTGGCGCCAAAGTCGCCTTATGACCAGGCCATGGCGGTTGAATGGATGATTTTTGAGCAGACCCGCCTCGAGCCGAACATATCACCAGCGCGTTTTTTCACCAGCATCGTTCCAGCCCGTCGAGATGAAAAGCGTCAAGCGATAATGGACTGGCAAAGAAAAGGCAGAGAAAGCCTGATGCTCTTGAACAATCACTTGCGCAATCGTGATTTTGTTGCAGGGAACTCTTACTCAATCGCTGATATCGCCATTTATGGATATGTGCATGTCGCCGATGAAGGAGGGTTTGATTTGGCCGTCTACCCCGCAATCAAAGCGTGGATAGACCGTGTCGCCTCGACACCAAGCTACATCGCGATGAACATCTTGCGAGCCGCCGCGTGAACGGCGACGGGCTGGAATAGGCTTAAAGCAAATGGCGAGAACAGAACGATCCTCCACTATGGTGTCAACACTAGACCCTAAACAGATAAAGGCCGGGTTGGCGGAGAGCCACCTCGATAATTTGCATACTTCCGTATGGGTCTTCGACATTGACCGGTCAAGAGTCGTCTGGGCGAACAAAGCAGCGCTCTCCCTCTGGCAGGCGGATACACTGGATGAACTGATCGGCCGCGACATGGGGGCTGACATGTCGGTGACTGTCGCTCAGCGTCTGCGTCAGTATCAGGAAGACTTCATCAGCCATGGCGCTGCGTTCACCGAGCTTTGGACGCTCTATCCCGATGATGTGCCAACGACGCTTGATGTGGTCTTCAGCGGCTACCGGTTCCAGGACGGCCGTATGGGCATGTTATGCGAGGCACGCGCGCAAAGCGATGATGCGCCTGAAACCCTGCGAAGCGCCGAAGCGCTTTTGCACACCTCGGTGATGATCTCGCTTTATGACCTCGATGGCACACCGCTCTATTGCAATCCCGCTGCTCGCGCATCTCAGCTCGATGCTACGGTCAATGTTGCCAGTCGCTTCGTTCATGTGGCTGATTTCAATGACCTCATGACACAACTGACCAAACATGGCGCATGTCGCAGATCTGTGCGTGTGCGCACAACGGACGGCATTCGATGGCATGAAATAACGGCACGCGAATGCCTGGATGCCGTGACGGGCAATCGCGCTTTCCAATTCAGCGAAATTGATATCTCGGACCTGAAAGAGACCGAGCAACGTGTGCGCTATCTGGCCGATCATGACGTCCTCACCGGGTTGCCGAACCGCAACCATATCCAGTCAACCGTACCGGATCAGTTGAGAACGGCCGGGCTGACCGGTGAGGGCTTGGTCTTCCTTATTGTCGATCTGGATCGCTTCAAGGTGATCAACGACACGCTCGGGCATGCGGCTGGAGACGAGCTTCTGATTCAGGCGGGCAACCGCCTCAACGAGGCGACGGCCGACAGAGGATCCGTCGCGCGGCTTGGCGGGGATGAGTTTTTGATCTGCCTGCATGGCAGCAATGACAGCGCCGATATCGAAAGCTTCTGTGCCGATCTGCAGGATCAGTTCAAGGACGAGGTTGTTATAGGAAACCGCAAGTTTCTCGTTACGTTGAGCATTGGTGTCAGCCGTTTCCCTGACGATGGAGAAGACCTTTCCACGCTTCTCAAAAACGCTGACGTTGCACTCTATGAAGCCAAAGAAGGTGGGCGCGATACCTTCCGCCGTTTCTCGGTTTCCTTACGCAACAAGATCGAGAAGCAGGTTAATCTTGAGAACGATCTGCGCCAGGCGCTTGAGGCCGAGCAGTTCGAGGTCATGTACCAGCCGCGCCTTGATACCACCGGCAACAAGATTGTTGGCGGTGAGGCGTTGTTGCGGTGGCGTCATCCAACGCGAGGCCTGCTGACACCCGCCGCATTTATGTCGACGTGTGAGGAAACCGGCCTGATCAACGATATTGGTGAGTGGGTTTTGACGAGCGTTGCCAAGGAGCAGCATGCTCTGGAGCGCGACGGATATCCGATAACACTGTCTGTCAATCTGTCACCGCGCCAGTTCAAGTCGTCTTCGCTCGTTACCAACGTCTTGACGCTCGAGGAGCGTACGGGATGCGATCCGAAGAAGATGGAGCTTGAGATCACCGAGTCGATGCTGATGAGCAGTGATGAGGCTGTGACGGATCTCCTCTTTGCCTTCAAGGAACGCGGATTTGGCATTGCGATCGATGATTTTGGCACGGGCTATTCCAACCTGGCCTACATTCAACGCTATCCGATCACGAGCCTGAAGATCGACCGTTCGTTTATCAGCGACATCTCAAACAATGGCGCCGTAACCCGCCTGATCATGTCGCTCTGCCGTCTGCTTGATGTCAAAGCTGTGGCCGAAGGCGTCGAAACCACCGACCAATTGGAATGGCTGCGCGTTAACGGCTGCAGGGAGTATCAAGGGTTCTTGTACTCGCCGGCCGTGCCCATCAGCGAATTCCGCAGCCTGCTTGCCTCTCCAGACAAGCAGGCTGCGGAGGTTGTGCACTTTCAGCAGAAGGTGGGGTAAAAAGCCCCTGCCCTTCCAGCCAGGTACGCTCAGCCCAGGTTCCGCCACTGATCGTCGGCCAGTCCCTGCATGCCGTCGGATGTCTCCAAGCGACCGTCAAAGAGTGTCTCATACTCAGAAATCGGGGCGCCATGGCGTAGACCAAGTGCAATCGATGTCGCCAGGATGCGAACCAGAGACTGTGCTGGACCGCCGCTGCCTGACAGAGCTTCGAGTTCGGCTTCGTCCAGCAGGCTGAGACCGTCCAGCGCTGCCAGCGAAGGCGTATTGACGACGCGGTTGGGATTTTTGCCGATCTGCGAACCATTGTTGTCGCCCGACAGGGTGGATAGCCAGGCAGCGACAATGCGCTGAGCCACCTGTTCGTCCTCGTTCAGATTGCCCTGCTGCTGGTGAGTGTGGTCAAGTGAATTGCCGGCCAACGCGGCAGCAGAGGTCAGCGGTTGCGATAGCTTCGATCCGTCACGATAGAGCGCAACGGCCTTGAGGCCCAACTCAGCGGCCGTTGAGAATGTGTCTCGACAGGCACCAATTGTTGAGTTGCTTGGCATGTTGACGGTCTTTGAGATCGCGCCACTGATGAAGGGCTGTGCGGCTGCCATCATTGTCAGATGGCTTTCAACCGACAGGCTGCGAGTGCCTGATGCGCCACAAGGAACCGAGCAGTCGAAAACCGGCAAATGGCGTGGATTGAGCCCGGGCGCGCCTTCCAACGTGCCACGGCCGAAGCAGTGATCGTTGGCACCGCGAACCTCAAGCGCGCTGAAGCCAAGGTGGCGAACCATGCTGAAGTCTGGCTGGACCAATTCCTCCTCGGACAGTCCAAGCGCCTGGGCGCAGAACGTCACACCGAGTTTGGTCGGGCAGAGTGCGTTCTCAATGGATGATGCCGTTTTCAGCGCACGCTCTGCAGCCGTGATCAGCTGTTCGGTGAAGCCACGTGCTTTCAGCTGCTCATGGTGCATATAAGGTGCCGACCGCAGTGTTCGATCACCAACAACATACCGGCAGATGGAATCGATCTCCGTCTGGCTGTAGCCGAGAGATCGCAGAGCCTCCGGTACACACCGGTTGACGATGACAAGATAGCCGCCGCCGGCCAGCGTTTTGTGCTTGACGAGCGCATAATCCGGTTCGATGCCCATGGTGTCGCAATCGAGAACAAGACTGGTCGTGCCGGTGGGGGCAATGACACTGGCTTGCGCGTTACGGAAGCCGTGTCGCTCGCCCAATGACAGTGCCCGGTCCCACGCTTTGCGGGCGGCATCAACCAGTGGCTGACTGGTTGCGCCCGGCTCGCCAAGAGGCATGGCAGGCGTCCGGGACAGGTTCTCGTATCCATCGGTATGTCCATGGGCGGCACGCCGGTGATTGCGAATGACGCGCAGCATGTCGTCACGGTTCTTGGCAAAACCACGAAATGCGCCAACGTCCGATGCGATTTCCGCCGAGGTGGCATAGGTCAGCCCGGTCAGAAGCGCCGTAACGCCGCCGCAGAACGCGCGGCCCTGGTCGGAATCGTAAGGTACTCCCGCAGCCATAAGGGTGCCACCAAGGTTGGTGAAACCGACTCCCAAAGGCCGATAGGCGTCATTTTTTTCGGCAATTTCGTGCGAGGGATAGAGGGCCGCGGATACGGAAATCTCCATCAACAAGGTGACCAGCTTTACGCTGTGCTCGAAAGCAGCCAGATCGACGTCCAGGCCAGACTTTGCCATGGCACGAAGATTGATGCAGGCCAGCGTGGTGGCCGTATCGTCCAAGAAGAGGAACTCCGAACAGGAATTCGAACCGTTGATACGCCCCGTCACCGGGCAGGTGTGCCATTCGTTTATTGTTGTGTCGAACTGTACGCCTGGGTCGGCCGAAGACCACGCTGCTTCGGCTATGTTGTCCCATAGATTTCGCGCCTTGATCGTCCGAGCGACCTTATCGGTTGTCCGGTTGACAAGATCCCAGTCTGCATCGGCCTCGACCGCGTCGAGAAAGGCATCGGAAACGCGAATGGAGTTGTTCGACCGCTGACCGGAAACGGAGTGGTAAGCAGCGGAATCCCAATCGGCGGTGTATTCCTCAAAGGTCGTCCAGCTGCCGCCGTGCAGGGCCAGTTCGATGACGCTGAGGATAGCATTATCTGGCACGCCATGAACGCGTGCCGATCCAACCGCCAGACGCAGATGGCCGTTCTCTCGGATTTCATCGTCAAGCGACCGGCCCGACTCAGGGCCTTCACAGGCATCGAAAACCGTTTTGAGGTAGCGGTTGCAGACCCTCGAACCGGAGGCGAGCGCGGCAACTTTGCGCTCCTCAACTACCTTCCAATGAATATAGTCGAGCACTTCAGGATGATCGGCGTCGACAATCACCATCTTTGAAGGCTGGCGTGTCGATCCTTTCGAAGAGACCAGCGCTGCCGCGCGATCGGAAGCCTGCAAAGCCGTCAGCAGACCGGATGAGAGGCCGCCGCTCGACAGCGGTTCGTTCGAACCGCGCAAAGCGGAAAAGTTCGCGCCTGTTCCAGCGCCGAACTTGGCGATTTTCGCTTCGTCGGCAATGAGATCGATGACGCCGCCATCGCGCACTAGATCGTCCTTGATCGACTGGATGAAACAGGAGTGAATGAAGGACCGCTCGTAAGCGAGCGGTGCATCGCTGGCTTCACCTGTCCCGGAATCGGCAATGGCGTATCCGTCTCCGGACTGATCAACGCCGTAGGCCCAGTGAAGGCCGGAGTTGAACCATTGCGGGCTGTTGGGTGCAAACACTTGCAAGGCAAGCATGCGTCGCGTCTCATCATAAAAGACCCGCGCATCGTCTTCGGAATCGAAGTAGCCGCCTTTCCAGCCCCAATACGTCCAGAAACCGCCAAGGCGGTCAAACACCTGGCGGGCGTCCTGTTCGCCACCGAACCGGTCAGCTTCCGGTTTGTCTTTCAAGACATCCTGATCAGGCTCATGCCGCCAAAGCCAGGCTGGCACGCCCTCTTCCGGAACACGGCGCAACGCCGTAGGCACACCGGACTTCCTGAAGTACTTGCGTACCAGGATATCGGCTGCCAACCCGCTCCAGTGGGCCGGTACGACAATGTCATCAAACGCGAACGCACCACTGCCATCGGCGTTCCTAACGTCAACTGATGTCGATGAAAATGTGATACCCTCATAGGGCTCACTCAGATCAGCAGTATAAAAACGAGATATACGCATATTCAGCTTCGCCAACTCAACTGGTTACCAATCGATAAGCGAAGTCCGCGCGCCCCCTCGCCGCAGAGGACGCCGCGCCCTCCGCCGCTAACTCCGTATTAACATTAATGCAATGCGTTCCGCGAGTGACCCTCTCATGAAACTTTACGCATAGTTAATGCCCTTAGGTCAAGCTTACGTTTATCGCTTGAAGTCCTGATGACACCACGTTTTTATGGCCGGCCGCAGGAACACCAAGACCGCTCAACGAGAAACTAATTTGGGGCTAACGGGAAGTGATCCAGCGCCCGCGAGGTAGTTAATGTACGTATAACCGGCGGTTTGGTTTTCAGATTTTGAGGCAGGAACTGGCAGGCAAGGCCATAATTATTGCACGACGGGCGTTTGATCGCGTGATTGGAAACTCGTGCGACATAAACAAACAACACAGCTTTGTGTGGCGTTGCGCTTGATGACGCGATGATCAGCGCGGGGTCTCATCAACTGCCTGGACGACAATGACTTGGAACACAGCTTATCTTGCCCTGAACCTGCTGGTTATGCCTGCATGGGTTCTTCTCATCTGCTTTCCTCGCGCGCTTCTGACAGCGCGCTTGGTCCACTCCAGTGTCT
The DNA here is from genome assembly GCA_028281795.1 of Cohaesibacteraceae bacterium. Taxonomy (GTDB): domain Bacteria; phylum Pseudomonadota; class Alphaproteobacteria; order Rhizobiales; family MH13; genus MH13. Next base: position 8,121 of record JANQJE010000118.1, read on the forward strand.
ATCCGCTAGGGTTTGGATTGATCTACGCGGCATCTCTTGTGGCCGGAGCGGTTTTTGGCATGAGCGCGGACGGTGTGGGCTTTACCAGCATCGAAGCCGTCGCCGTGCTGTTCGATCATCCCAATGGCGTCATCACCGGTTGGACACACTATCTGGTGTTTGATCTTTTCGTTGGCGCCTGGATCGGACGGGATGCTCGGCGCCACCACCTGCATCACCTGATTGTCGTTCCCTGTCTGCTTGGCACATATGTTTTCGGGCCGTTCGGTTTGCTGCTGTATGTGCTCTTGCGCGGTCTTCAGGCGCGGACAGGCCTCCGTCTCGACGAGGGCTGATTTTCTCTTCCGTTGAGACCAAAATGCAGGTGTCAGAGAGCGCTTTCACATCGTTAAAGTCATGGTAGAGAGCAGCAGCAACGCTAGGAACATAGCGCACGCCACGGTCCAGGCATTCCTAGTGATCGTGTCTGGGACCAGCGACCTGTCCAGTGTTGTAGTGGGCGGCTTCAGAGCTGTCGCAGCTCCGCTAAGTCCATGACTGAGACTCTTGGCAAAGCGTCGTGTTGTGCGGAATGCATAGTCAGCGATGATTTCCACGGGGACAACCAGATCGCCTGCGGCTGGCACTGGCATGCGGCGCCAGTCGGCTCTGGACAGGATCCAACCACCCAATGCCATCGATGAGGCTGCGAGCGCCAGAGTGCCGAAGCCCGATAAGGTTGCTGACAAGGTCCAAACTGTCTCAGCGCCGTCATCAAGGCCGGAGTTGAAGGCAGATAGTATGAGAACGGCGATCAGTGCTGCCCATGAGGCAAGCATGTTGGACTGCGCGGGTTGGCCCGTCACTGATATGCGAGGCCACGCCAGATAAAGAAAGCGTGCCATCAGCAGGACGGTGGCAACCATTGTCCAAGAGAGCGCTGCAGGAAGAAGGCTGTCCCAGGGTGCCGTCAACCCTGTGGCTTCTGTCTGGAGGACTTTTTTGATGAGGCCACCGCTTGTGAACGGTGCCCCGGCCAGCGCCAGAGCCGGTAGTACCAGGCCAACCGCAACCAGCCATCGATGCCAACCAGTGGTGAGACGGCTTGCAGCAACACCGCCCCCCAGGAACAAAGCGCCCTTGGCAAGGGCATGATGCAGCGCCAGAAACTGCAGCGCGGCCGAGATTTCCGGCCATCGCGAGGGAAGTGCCATCGCAAGTCCGACAGCTATTGTGACCAGTCCCATCTGACTGACACTGGAATAGGCCAGCACGGTTTTCGGGTTTTGCTGCGCGGCCCCGACCAGTGCTGCGTAAAATGCAGCAAAGATGCCGACGGCCATAAGCACCCAGCCCCATTCTACAAGGGCTATGCCCTCCCCCAGCGGTGACATTTGCATCCAGCCCAACAGCCCTGCCTTGATCATCGCACCGCTAAGAACTGCACTGGCGGGCGTCGGTGCCACCGGGTGTGCCAGCGGAAGCCAGACATGCAAGCCTACAACGCCCAGTTTGATGCCGAAGCCCGCCAGCGCCAACGCCATAACCAGATCGCGTGTGGGGGCCCCGGCCAGAGCCGTGCGGACATCGGAAAACAATGTTGAGCCTGCCAGTGCTGCCGCCATGACCATGGCAGCGAAAAGCAGCACTTCACCCAGAACGACCATGATGATGTAGATGCGTCCAGCGCGATCTGCTTCGGCGTTCTTGTTGTGGACGATCAAGCCATAAGACGCGAAGCTCATCATGGCGAAGGAGGCATAGAAGCTCAGCATATCGCGGGCGATGATGAGCCCAAGATTGCCCGCCATCGCAAACAGGAAAAACACGAAGAAGCGCGTCTTGTGGGCATCTTCGTGGAGGTAGCCGGCTGCGAAGATACCGGCGGCAAGCCATAAAGAAGCGGTGAAAAACAAAAAGATCCGGGCAGACTGGTCCAGGCCGAGTTGGGTGCCGAGCAAGAGCCAGGGCAAATCGATTGCGAGCGGTGGTGCAAGACCGAGCGAGCAGAGCAAGGCAGGCAGGGCCGCCCAAGGGGCCAGTGTCGACCATAGCGGTTTTCTTGGCCACAGCATCAGTCCGCTTGCGATGATGAGCGGCACAAAGGGAATGAGCAGCACCAACCAACCTGCCGAGGCCGATATCGTCATCGTGCATACTCCAGACGGGTGATGAGAGTGGCCCACTGGAGCGGGCTGAAGGGCATCGATGCAAAGAAGCCCACCCCGAGGGCGCTGACAGCCGCCAGCACGGTCGGAGCCAGAAGCATGAGAGATGTCTCGCTTCGCCCAAAGGATCGCTCGGCAGGCCAGGTGTCGGGAGGCTGCTTGAACCAGGCGATCCATAAGACCGGCAAAAAATAGGCAGCGTTGAGCAGGCTGCTTCCGATCAGAACAGCAATCACCCAAGGTTGCCCGACATCCAGCCCGCCGCTGGCAAGGAACCATTTGCTGAAAAAGCCAGCCATCGGCGGCACGCCAATCATGCCCAACGCACCCAGGGTGAAGGCCGCCATGGTCCATGGCATGCGCCGCCCGACGCCGCGCATGTCATCTACCCGATGAACCCCGAGCGTTTCCGCCAGATTGCCAGCGCAGAAGAACAGCGTGATTTTCATCAGACCCTGATGAACCAGATGCGCGATGCCACCGACGGTGGCGACCGGCCCGGCAATGGCAACGCCAAGGACGATGTAGGAGACCTGGCTGACCGTGGAAAAAGCGAGACGTCGCTTGATGTCGGTTTGGAAGAGCGCTCGAAGCGACCCGTAGATAATGGTCACGGCTGCTGCAGCCGCCAAGGGACCGGTGACCCCGAGTTGTGCCGCGAACTCAATACCGTACACATCATGGACGACGCGGATGATACCGAAAGCGCCTGCCTTGACCACGGCAACGGCATGCAACAGTGCGCTGACAGGAGCCGGAGCGACCATCGCCTCCGGCAACCAGCCATGCAAGGGAACCAATGCCGCCTTGACCCCAAGTCCGGCAATCAGGAGAGAGAATATGCCAGTCAGGGCAGCGCCGTGATCCTTGGCCAGGCCGGATACAAACCCCTGCGCCGCAAACTCAAGATCACCGGTAAGTGCATAAAGCCATGCGATGCCGGCCAGAAGCAGCGTGCCGCCGATCAGGGTGTAAGCCAGATAGATCCGTCCAGCGCGCAGGGATGCTTGTGTGCCGCGATGCACGAC
>JANQJE010000131.1 GCA_028281795.1 Cohaesibacteraceae bacterium
CGTGACGGGATGGGGCACGATCAACGGCCGGGTCGTCTATGTGTTCGCCAAAGACTTCACGGTGTTTGGCGGTTCGCTGTCAGAGGCGCACGCTCAGAAGATTACCAAGATCCAGGACATGGCACTGCGCAACCGTGCGCCGATCATCGGCTTGTTCGACGCCGGTGGGGCGCGCATTCAGGAAGGTGTTGCCGCCTTGGCGGGCTATGGTGACGTGTTTCACCGCAATGTCCGCGCCTCCGGCGTCATCCCGCAGATTTCGGTGATCATGGGGCCGTGCGCCGGTGGTGACGTCTATTCACCGGCCATGACGGACTTCATCTTCATGGTGCGTGACACGAGCTATATGTTCGTTACCGGGCCTGATGTGGTCAAAACCGTGACCAATGAGACGGTCACGGCCGAAGAACTGGGTGGTGCCAGTGTCCATGCGTCCAAATCATCCATAGCCGATGGCGCTTTTGACAATGATATGGATGCGCTCATCGAAGTCCGGCGTCTGATCAACTTCCTGCCTGCGTCCAACACGGCCGATCTGCCGGAAATCCCGTGCTATGACGATGTCTACGGTCAGGACGATAGCCTCGACACGCTGGTGCCGACCAATCCAAACCAGCCCTACGATATGAAAGAGCTGGTGCTCAAGACGCTCGACGACGGCAATTTCTATGAGCTGCAGGAGAATTTTGCGGCCAACATCATCACCGGTTTTGGCCGGATCGAAGGTGCGCCGGTGGGTGTGGTTGCCAATCAGCCGATGGTGCTGGCAGGCGTGCTCGACTCCGATGCCAGCCGGAAGGCTGCGCGGTTCGTACGTTTCTGCGACTGCTTCAATATCCCGATCCTGACCTTTGTCGATGTGCCGGGTTTCCTGCCCGGGACGGCTCAGGAATATGGCGGGTTGATCAAGCACGGTGCGAAGCTGCTTTACGCGTTTGCTGAAGCCACGGTGCCAAAAATCACCGTCATAACCCGCAAGAGCTATGGCGGTGCTTATGTGGTGATGTCATCGAAGCATATCGGTGGCGACCTCACATATGCCTGGCCATCGGCCGAGATTGCCGTCATGGGTTCGAAAGGTGCGGCGGAAATCCTCTACCGGAACGAGCTCGATCAACCCGATAAGGTGGCTGAGCGCATCGCCGACTATGAAGAACGCTTTGCCAATCCGTTCGTGGCTGCCGAGCGGGGTTTTATCGACGATGTCATCCTGCCGCACTCCACGCGGCGGCGGGTTGCCAGGGGGCTTAAGCTTCTGAAGTCCAAGGCCATCGATATCCCCTGGAAAAAGCACGACAATATCCCGCTTTAGAGCGTGTCGGCGAACCACTGATAGCCCAGGATCAATCCTATCAGGATAGGCTGATGGATGAGGTAGATCGCGAGGCTGTGCCGCCCCATCCAGCCAAGTGGTTCTCGTCTGGTGCCCGCAGGGGCTGGAGGGCGTGAGCGTAGCCACGGGATCAGGACATGCTTGCCAACGGCCATGCCAAGCAGGCCAGCGGCAAGCCATGGAAAAACCGGGACCCAGTCGGCTGTGATCGGCGTCTGCGTTCCAAGACCCCACCAGATGGTCACCGGGTGATTGAGCACGTCCAGCGCGATGCTTTCCTTGGCGATGACCACAATGGCTGCCAGGGCCACTGCCAGGAAGGCGTGTTGATGCGCCACCAATGCGATCAGCACGCTGGCTAGAGCGATGTGGTGTAAAATACCGAAGTAAATTGGTGCTTGCGGCAGCGCCACGAAGGTAGCGGCGGATACGATCGCAGCGGCGCTGGCCACCAGGGCAAAGCGCTTCCAGAAAGAGCGGCGGCGCAGCAGAGATGTTTCACTTCCGTTGGCCGCGAAGGCCAAGGAAACACCGCTGATCGCCAGGAAAGAGCCCGCAATGATTTGCGCTGCCAGCCGCATGGCCATGTCGCGTTCAAGCGACCATGTGATAAGGCCGAACTGCCAACCATCCCAGATGGCGTGGTAGATGATCATGGCGACCAGAGCGAGTCCACGGGCCTGATCCAGCAGGGCAAAACGGGGCAGGGCGGGTCGAACGCTGTCGTCGGATTGGGAAACGGACGCCACGAACCCATCACCTTTCGGTCAAGTTGCCCGGCGTTGTGCAACGCCGTAATGAGGTGCATCTGCCTAGCTGGGAGTTGCACCGTGTTCAATGCCATCCTGATCGCCAATCGCGGCGAAATTGCTTGCCGCGTTATCAAGAGTGCCAAGGCGCTGGGGATCAGAACGGTGGCGGTTTACTCCGATGCCGATGCAGAAGCACTGCACGTCAAAATGGCCGACGAGGCGGTTCACATTGGCCCGCCGCCCGCTGCTCAGTCTTATCTGCTGGCTGATGCGATCATCGATGCCTGCAAGACGACCGGCGCTGATGCGGTGCACCCCGGCTATGGTTTTCTTTCCGAAAGGGCAAGTTTCGCCAAAGCCCTTGCCGATGCAGGCATCACCTTCATTGGTCCCAATCCTGGTGCCATCGATGCCATGGGCGACAAGATCACATCCAAAAAAGTGGCGGCCGAAGCCGGTGTATCAACGGTGCCAGGCTATCTCGGCATTCTTGAAAACGCCGATGAAGCCATCAAGATCGCCGGAGAGATCGGTTATCCTGTGATGATCAAGGCCTCTGCCGGCGGTGGCGGCAAGGGTATGCGCATCGCCTATTCGGCTGATGAGGTCCGCGAGGGATTTGACCGGTCGCGCTCTGAGGCTGCCTCATCGTTCGGCGACGATCGGCTGTTCGTTGAAAAGTTCATCGAAAATCCGCGTCATATCGAAATTCAGGTGCTTGGCGACAAGCATGGCAACTGCATCTATCTGGGCGAGCGCGAGTGCTCGATCCAGCGGCGCAATCAGAAGGTGATCGAGGAAGCTCCATCGCCGCTTCTCGATCCGGAAACCCGCGCACAAATGGGCGGACAGGCCGTCGCGCTGGCCAAGGCCGTGCAGTACGACTCGGCCGGCACAGTCGAGTTCGTGGTTGGTCAGGACAAAAGCTTTTACTTCCTTGAGATGAACACCCGGCTTCAGGTTGAGCATCCGGTCACGGAACTCATCACCGGCGTTGATCTGGTGGAACAGATGATCCGTTCTGCTGCCGGGCATCCGTTGGAGTTGAAACAGGAAGATGTCACGCTCTCTGGGTGGTCGGTGGAATCGCGGGTCTATGCTGAAGACCCCGTACGCGGCTTTCTTCCGTCCATCGGGCGGCTGACACGCTATGCGCCACCGAAGGAAGCCTCCGGCTCCGATCAAACGGTAAGGGTGGATACCGGTGTGGTCGAAGGCTCAGAAATCTCCATGTTTTACGACCCCATGATCGCCAAGCTGGTGACTCATGCGCCCGACCGCGCCACAGCTATTCAGGCGATGGAAGAGGCGCTGGACGAGTTCCTGATCGATGGCATCCAGCACAATATTGGCTTTCTCTCAGCTCTTATGACGCACCCGCGCTGGAAGTCGGGCGCTCTCACGACCAACTTCATTGCCGAAGAGTTTCCCGATGGGTTTACGCCGCTGAAGCCAAGC
>JANQJE010000132.1 GCA_028281795.1 Cohaesibacteraceae bacterium
AACGGCAAAGTGGTGGCGCAAGGCGGTTCGGCCGGTGGCATGCTGATGGGCGCCGTTGCGAACATGGCAGCAGACAAGTTCGCCGGGATCATCGCTCAAGTTCCGTTTGTCGATGTGCTCAATACAATGCTCGACGACAGCCTGCCGCTCACACCGCCGGAATGGCCCGAATGGGGCAATCCAATCACGGACAAGGCCGCGTTTGATCGTATCCGGTCCTACTCACCCTACGATGCTGTTTCAGCACAGGATTATCCTTCGATACTCGCGCTGGCCGGTCTTACCGATCCCCGCGTAACCTATTGGGAACCGGCCAAATGGGTGGCTCGGCTGCGCGAACGCAACACAGGCGATGCCCCCATCATTCTGAAAACCAACATGGATGCCGGACATGGTGGGGCAGCCGGGCGGTTCGACCGGCTCGAAGAGATCGCGGAGGTCTTCGCGTTTGCACTTCAGGTTACCGGGGCACTCGAGCCCTCATAGGCAAGCCATCGCTCACTCGCCTGGAGCGATCAGATGGAAAAAGGTTCCCGTCACCTGGTCTCGATACGAACCTGTTTCGGCCACGGTGGTGCCGGATGCGTCGGTTATGTCGGCAAGCGCGGCGTCCGGTTGATCGAGGATCGAGCAGTGGTGGTATTCATGGCCCCTTAGTGCAGTCCCGGCGGGAAACCCCGGCATCGCGGCCAGCAATCGAGCATGGCGATAGCCGAGATGAATCCGGCGCTGTTGATAGCTGGTGACGAGACCCAACAGACCGGCCATCGCGTGGCTCTCGCCGTGTTTATCGATCAAAGCCGCACCGAGCACCATATAGCCTCCACACTCCCCATGAACGGGACGGGTTCTGGCATGGTGCCGCAAGCCATCAAGAAACCGGTCGGCGGCCGCCAACGACGCAGCATGCAATTCAGGATAGCCGCCCGGCAGCCAGACAAGGTCGGCGGACGGGTCCGGCGCCTGATTGGCCAAAGGCGAGAAAGGCAGCATCTCCGCACCCGCAGCCCGCCAGGCGTCCAACAGGTGCGGATAAAAAAATGAGAACGCGGCATCCTGCGCCAGAGCAATACGCTGCGCGGGCGGCGTCAGAACCTTCGTGGAGCCCGGCCGCGACAATCCATCGGCACAGGTACGCAGGGCGTGTATATCGACATGGTTGCGCAGAGCCTCGGCGCACGACGCGATGAACTGCTCAAGATCACGATGCTCGCGAGCCTGCACAAGACCGAGATGACGTGCCGGCAGGATCAGGTCATCGCGTTTTGGCAGAGCGCCCAAGACCGGTAGCCCAACCGCCTCCATTGCGGACCGCGTCATGCGCTCGTGCCGCGCGCTGGCAACGCGATTGAGGATGACGCCGGCGAGCGGCAGATCGGGCCTGAAACGGGTAAAGCCCAATGCCGTCGCTGCTGCAGATTGCGCCTGCCCCGTCACATCGACCACCAGCACCACGGGCCAACCCATCAGTTCGGCCAAGTCGGCGCTCGAGCCGTGCCCGCCGGCCCCGGGCTTCTCGGCACCATCATACAAGCCCATCGCACCTTCGGCGATGACAAGGTCCGCGTCTTCGCCTTTTGCCGCAATCGCGGTCAAAAGATCGGGATCCATGGCCCAGCTGTCGAGGTTGTAACAGGCATGTCCGCATGCCGCATGATGGAAGGCGGGATCGATGTAGTCCGGGCCGCTCTTGAATGGCTGAACACGCACGCCGTCATCCGAGAGAGCACACAACAGGCCAAGCATGACGGTCGTTTTTCCGGCGCCTGACGATGGCGCGGAGATTATGAGCCCCGCCGTCATAGGGTCAGGTCCTGTTGATCGATGCATGGCAACCGTCAGCCAAAACAGCATGAGAAACCGGCATTTGAGAACGCGGCCAACCTTTGCACGACCCTTTGTCGGTCGAAGTATCAGTCCACTTCGAAAACGGCCTCGTCAATCGATCGCTGTTCGATGATCGGATCGGGACGCAGGCCGGCAATAGCCCGCCTTGCTTCGAGAGTTGAGTCAACTGAATCGGAAACATCGAACGCCCGGCGTTCCGGTCCGACATAATCAGGATCGATACGACGACGGCGATCCGGGCCAAAATAGCCGGATGGTGTGCGAATGTAGGATCGTGGACGCTTGATGACCTTTTCAACGCGCGCCATAAGATCACGGGCACTGAACGGCTTCATGATCAGTTCATCGACCCCATGATTGATGGCCTGTTCGATCACCGTGATATTGGCATAACCAGTCACCGTGATGATGGGCATTGTCGGATTGAAGATTTGCGGATCGTAGCGGATCTGCTTGGCGAGTTCGAAACCATCCATTTCGCTGTTCAGAACCAAATCCAGCACGGCCACATCGGCCGGCTGTGCCTGCAAATGGTGTAGAACGGCGAGCGGTTCACCGAATTCAGCAACCGTACGCATACCCATCATGGTCAGGATCGATCGTAAGATCGCTCGCATTTGTGGGTTGTCGTCGAGCACAACGGCCGACTTGTTCGCATAGACAGTGTTCCCAGCCATACCCCGAGGGATAACATGCCCGGCTAAATAAGGCGTCAACGCAGCATCAATGTGCTGACGCTACGTCGGCCGATGTTCTTTTTGGTTACTGAGTTCCTTCGAAAAGCTCGGCAACATACTCCCAGTTTACCATGCTATCGATGAACGCTTCGAGATATTTGGGGCGCGCATTGCGATAGTCGATGTAATAGGAGTGCTCCCAGACATCGCAGCCGAGGATCGGCGCTGCGCCATGGACCACGGGATTTTCGCCGTTTGGCGTTTTCATGATTTCCAGCTTGCCGTTTTTCACCGCGATCCAGGCCCAGCCTGACCCGAACTGGCCAACACCAGCTGCGATGAAGTCAGCGCGCATCTTGTCGTAGCCGCCCAGATCGGAATCGATGGCAGCCTGAAGCGAACCGGGCAAGCTTGTGCCGCCGCCGTTCGGTTTCATCCATTTCCAGAAATGAATGTGATTGAAATGCTGACCGGCATTGTTGAACAGCGGCGCGTTCGAGCCGAAGCTCGCCTTCATGATCTCATCGAGCGACTTGTCCGCCATGCCGGCGGCTTCCGCCAGTTCATTGCCTTTGGAGACATAGGCCATGTGGTGCTTGTCGTGATGGAACTCCAGCGTTTCAGCCGACATGTACGGGCCGAGCGCGTCATAGGCATAGGGAAGATCGGGCAGTTCGAAAGCCATGGAATGTCTCCGCAATAGGGGTGGTGAACAGATCGGCAGACTGGTGGTCTGCCTTGGTGAATTTACTTAAGGCCCAACCGCGACAGCGACAATAGGTTCCGTCCGATCAAACAGGACTATTCGTCATAGGGTCAGGCGTTAGCGGTCACGCACCAGGGCGCTGATGGGTTTGAAGACCTTGGACTTGGCGTCGCCGACCCATTCAAAGGCCACCATCTCGCTGGTCACAGGGACGATACCGGCATGGGCAAGCCGGGAAAGCGCAACATCGCGCGAGCCGATATGACGGGAGGAGACAGCATCAGCAACGACAAACACTTCAAAGCCGGAGCTGACCAGATCCAACGCGGATTGCAGGACGCAGACATGGGCCTCGACACCACACAGAACAATCTGCTCGCGGCGCTGGTCGGCACGTTTCCTGCGCAGCCTGTCCAGAACCTTGCGTTCCTGCGGCGCGGAAAAGACCGTTTTCTCGACAAGGGTTGGCTTGGTGCAGGCTTCCAGAACGGAGGGAACGGTGTGGCCAAGGCCTTTTGGATACTGCTCGGTGACGAGGGTCGGCACACGGCAGAGCCCGGCCACCTTACCGAGAAACGCGCAGGCACCGGCCACCGCATCGGGTTCCTGCATGGCAGGAATCAGACGCTCCTGAACATCGATGATCAGGAGCTGGCTGCGGTCCGCCTTCATCATGCTCGTGCTCAAACCGAGTGCGACCCGTCATTGGCAAAGGCGGTGTAGAGCGCCCGGGCCCGTGTCGCCAACGGTCCGACCGGCACGTCGCGCCCCTCGAAATGGGTGATCGGCATGACCTTCGAGTAATTGCCGGTCGAGAACATCTCATCGGCCTCGTGAAAATCCTGGACGGTCAGCATCGTTTCTTCCACCGTGACCCCGTCATCGCGCAAAAGCCCGATGACGCGCTGACGCGTGATGCCATTGAGGAACGTATCGTTGGGTGCCGGCGTGCGAACCACACCATCTTTGGCGATGAACACGTTCGAGGTGGCAAGCTCAGCCACATTACCCAGCATGTCGAGGACAAGCGCATTCTGGAACCCGCGCTTCTGGGCTTCCAGAATGGCCCGACCATTGTTGGGATAAAGACAGCCGGCCTTGGCGTTGGTCGGCATGGTTTCCAGCGTTGGGCGGCGGAAGCTGGAGAGCCCGATGGACATGCCTGCTTCAGGGTTCGGCATGTCCACGTGAAACAGCGTCATGATGAAGCGGGTCGTTTCGGCATCGGGCGGGACACCCATGAAACCGCCGCCGTCAGAATAGTACATAGGGCGGACATACAGTGCTTGGTCCTGGGAGAAATTCTTGGCCCCTTCCAGCGCGAGAGCCAAAATCTCTTCAGCCTTCAAGGTGGGAGCAAGATTCATTGCCTCCGCCGACCGATTGACGCGCTGGCAATGGGCCAGAAGGTCAGGCGCGATACCGTCATAGATCCGGCCGCCATCGAAAACCGACGAACCGCACCAGAATGCATGGGTCATAGGCCCGGCAACCGGTGTGTTGCCCTGCTGCCAGCCGCCATCGAAATAGGTCCAGCAGTCAGGCAGGCCAGGCATATTTGCGTGGCCGTGGCCATGATTTTCGGCAGAAGAATGGTGGTTCATAACGGCGCCTGTCCTATGCGCTGGATCGTGAAGGCTCAAGCTTCATCGCAAGCCTCTCCGCCATAGGCAAGGCTTGACGTTACACAACCGTCACCTACAACAGCGCCCGCAGGCACGCCAACCCGTTCTCCCCAACCAGGCATGCCGTTTTGGAAAGCTCCCATGGCCTATCCAGTCTATATCTTCGATGCTTATGGCACCCTGTTCGATGTGCATGCGGCCGTGCGCCGCTATGCCGATCAGATCGGACCGGATGGCGCGCGCCTGTCTCAGATTTGGCGCGACAAGCAACTGGAGTATTCCTGGGTGCGGGCTCTGGCAGGCCGTTACAAAGACTTCTGGCAGTTGACGGAAGATGCGTTGAACACGGCGTTTGCCCTCGTGCCAACAGTCGACCGAGCTTATCGCGACGATCTTCTGGCGGCCTATTCGCGGCTTGATTGCTATCCCGAGGTTCCGGGTGTTCTGCGCACCCTGTCGGAGCAAGGTGCAAAACTCGCCATTCTCTCCAACGGCTCGCCGGAGATGCTGGATGGAGCGGTGGAAGCTGCCGGCATCGGACCCTTGCTCGATGGCGTGCTGTCAGTCGATACGCTTCGTACCTACAAAGCCCACCCCGACGTCTACGACATGGCGACAAGCCATTTTCGCACCTTCCCGGACAAGGTTTCTTTTCAGTCGTCCAATCGCTGGGACATTGCCGGTGCGACGGCGTTCGGATTCCGCACAGTCTGGATCAACCGGGACGGCAAACCGGATGAGTATCTCGATCTCGCGCCGGAGGCCGTACTGTCGAGCCTCGACGGCCTGGAATCGCTCTAAGCGGACGCTTCTTTCACGGCGCGCCGCTCGCGCAAAATCTGACGAACATATTTGGCGGCAGACCGATAGTGGCTTGGCCCGGACGACTCCGCCCAACGGCCCAGTGTCCACTTGCCCGTCCATGCGTGAGGGCGGCCGGCGTACAATTCTTCATCGTCATGGCTGTCGAGAAAGGCGATGAAGGCCTTGTAGCGGTCATCAAGTTCAGCGCGCACATCGGCCCAAGGTCTGGATGCTGTCTGCTCATAGATGTTCGCGTTGTAGGGCTTAAGCTGGTTCCATTTGTAACCTGGCGCGGGGATGTGAACCTCCTTGCCTGCCTTGCCGTCTTCGTACCAGCCGAAGAAAAGATCCATCCAATGCACGCGATGGCCGATCACCTGCTTGATGGAAACATCACCGTCGGCTGAGGGGGCGTTAGCCGTGTCATCGTCCAGATCGTCCAGGAGCTTGGTCAGTTTTGCGAACTCTTTTTCCGTGACAGCGCGAAGCTCGTCGCGATTGATGGCAGCCATGGGTGGTTTCCTGAATACATTTAATGTGAAACGCTACGGAAACCGGTTTCAGCACATTTCCCCCCAAGCTGGCATCGGGGGCATGCCAGATTGCTGACAGATACTGACGGGCTGTTACAGCGTTTCTTTTTCCACCCACTTCTGAACCACCGGCGGATCATAGACGTCCATGGCATCTAGAAGCGGGTCCGGCTCCGGTTCGCACAGCAGCGTCGCGCGCAGACCGGGCTTGACGAACCCTTCGTCGCGCTGGTGGTCGAGAAAGGTCATCAGCGGATCGTAGAAGCCGCGTACATTCAAAACACCGATCGGCTTGGCGTGGAACCCGAGCTGCCCCCAGGTCCATATCTCGAACATTTCCTCCAAGGTTCCGGTACCGCCGGGCAGGTTGACGAAGCCATCGGACAGCTCTGCCATTCGGGCCTTGCGCTCGTGCATCGAGCCGACAGTCTCCAGTCGCGTCAGTCCTGTGTGGCCGATTTCCTTGTCCATAAGCGCCTGCGGGATAACACCGATCACCTCGCCGCCCGCGGCCAGCGCGGCGTCCGCCGTTATGCCCATCAGTCCCACTTCCGCACCGCCATACACCAGTGTTGCGCCGCGCCGGGCGATGGCGTGGCCCAGTGCCTTGGCGGCCTTTGCGTAGTCGGAATGATTACCGGGGTTCGACCCGCAGAAAACACAGACGGCGCGCATCAGACAGCCACCGGCGAAACACCGCTCATGGCGTGCATGATGCGGATCCACGACCGAATGCCCTTTCGGTAGCTCTCAAGTTCATACTTCTCATTGGGCGAGTGAATCTGATCATCGGCAAGGCCGAAGCCAACCAGCACGCTGTCCAGACCGAGCCGATCCTGAAAGGCTCCGACGATCGGAATGGACCCGCCAACGCCGGTAAAGGCGGCAGGCCTCGGCCATTCATCTGTCAGCGCCTGTTTGGCGGCTCCAAATGCAGGCCCGGAGATATCAAGCTCAATGCCGGGACCGGAGCCATGAGGATGGAACTCAGCGGTGCAGTCGGCAGGCAGACGCTCTTTGACGAAGGCTTCGAACGACTTCCGGATGGCATCCGGATCCTGCCCTTTGACAAGGCGACAGGAGATTTTTGCAGACGCCTGTGCCGGAAGCACCGTCTTGAAACCCTGTCCAGTGTAACCGGCCGTCATGCCGTTCACTTCCAGTGTGGGGCGTGACCACATCTGTTCCAGCGCCGTGCGCCCCGTCTCCCCGGCCGGAACGGACAGGCCGACAGCGCCAAGAAAGTCGTCGGCGGAGAAGTTGAGCGTGTCCCACATGGCCATGACCTCGTCAGGAACCTCTGCAACGCCGTCGTAGAAGCCGGGCAATGTAACTGCTCCGTTCTCATCGTGCAGATCGGCGATGATCTGCGCGAGCACATGAGCCGGGTTGCGGGCAGCCCCGCCGAACAGACCGGAGTGCAGGTCTTTGTCGGCCGCCTTGATGACCACCTCCGTACCGAAAAGTCCGCGCAGCCGCGTGGTGATGGCCGGTGTTTCGTGGTCCCACATGTTGGTGTCGCAGACCAGAGCAACATCGGCCGTCAAATCCGCCGCATGAGCATCCAGGAAGCCGGGCAAAGACGGGCTGCCGGACTCTTCCTCGCCCTCGAACAGGACCGTGACCGAGATCGGCAGCGTGCCGGTCGCCTCGATGCAGGCGCGGCAGGCCTCGATGAAGGTCATGATCTGGCCCTTGTCGTCCGCAGCCCCGCGCGCGATGATCTTTTTCGACCCGTCGGCTCTGGCTTCGACCACCGGGTCGAACGGATCACGATCCCAGAGGTCCAGCGGATCGACGGGCTGCACGTCATAATGGCCGTAGAAAAGCGCGCGCGGACCGTCCGCGGCGGCTTTGTCCCAGGTTGCAACGATCATTGGATGGCCCGGCGTGGCATGAGTCGTGACGTTGAAGCCAAGACTCTCCAGTTCGTCATGCACATGCGCCGCCGCCCGTTTGACATCGCCGTCATAGGCCGGATCGGTCGAGATCGACGGAATGCGAAGGAGCGCAAAGAGCCGCTCCAGACTTGAATCAAACTGGGCATCGGCAACGTTGAGGGCAGCGGCAAGCGCCTCCCCCTTTGGTGCATTATTCAGGCTCATGGTAGAATCGGCTCCGAAACGGGCAGGAAACAAGATGGCAGAGAACAAGACACAAGCCAGCGATGCAAGTGTCGACGCATTCCTTGAGGCTGTGGAACCGGAGCGGCGGCGAGAAGATGGTCTGACCCTGGACCGGCTGTTCCAAAGCGTAACCGGATGGAAGCCGGTGCTTTGGGGACCAAGTATGGTCGGCTATGGCAGCTACCATTACCGCTACAAGAGCGGGCGCGAAGGCGATTTTCTTGCAACCGGGTTTTCTCCACGCAAAAGCGCGCTCAGCATCTACATCATGCCCGGCTATCAGGATTACAGCGACATTCTTGCGCGTCTGGGCAAGCACAAGCTCGGCAAGAGCTGCCTTTACATCAACAAGCTGGCCGACGCGGACCTCGGCGTCTTGAAGGAGTTGGTCCAGGCCGGGCTGAACGACCTGAACAAGCTTTACGCGGTGACACCCAGCTAGGC
>JANQJE010000169.1 GCA_028281795.1 Cohaesibacteraceae bacterium
AGATGGTTCAACGCCTGCATCGCGCAAAGTGCGTTCCCATCCCTCTTTGCGGCCTTGCGAGAATAAGCGCGCGTCATCGACACCCAGAAAGCCGATGTCCGTATGACCGAGTTCCAACAAGTGCCGCGTTGCCACAGACCCGGCTGCCACGTCATCCAGCTTGATCACCGTGGATGTTTCAGAGTTGCCTGTCTGAAGAAGGACGGTCGGCACCTTCGCGCGCGCCGCGCGCGCCAAGGTACGATCCGTGTCGGTCCCTGCCCCTTGCAGGATCACCGCATCCACGCCACCGCCTGAAATCCAGGCGCCAAGATGCGATTGGCCTCGGGCCAGTGCACCGGCTTCACCAACCAACACTGTCTTTCCGAAAGCATGCGCTGCAGCATACGCTCCCGCGATAATCTCCGAATACACCGAACTCGTCAGGTCATGAACGACCAGCGCGATGATCCCGGTTTTGGCAGCCTTGAGGGTACGCGCCGCAATGTTCGGAGAATAATCCGTCTCTGCAATGACCTTGAGAACACGGGCGCGCGTTTCAGCACTCACCCGCAGCGTTTCGTCGTTGTTGACGATCCTCGAAACGACGGCCGGCGAAACACCTGCCATTTTGGCTATGTCAGCGTTCTTCGCCAAACCGCATCCCTTCCTGCGTTAATCCTCAAACCAGTCTACGCCGTCTGAGCCTATCCGCAACGGTGTGAAGAAGGGTCTTGCCAAATCTGGTAAACCGATTTAACAAAATCACAAAACAAGAACCGTCCGGCCCGCTCGCCATTCACCTGATCCTGATGGGTGAACGATCGGCCGGATGCAAAAAGACCGGGAGAAACGCCAGATGGGCGGATCATCGCCACAAGCATTGGACGGTATTCGGGTGCTCGATTTCACCCAGATGATGCTTGGCCCCCTTTGCACGCAGACCCTGGCCGATCTTGGCGCGGATGTTGTCAAGGTCGAACGGCCCGGCGTCGGTGAGTGGATGCGGACAATGCCGATGCTGGGGGAACTCGTCGGCAACGATTCAGCCGCCTTTCATGCCTTCAACCGCAACAAACGTTCGATTGCAGTGGACTTGAAGAACCCCGAGGGACGTGCACTCCTGCTTGAAATCGTCAAAGAGTTCGATGTCGTCACCGAGAACTTCCGGGCGGGCGTCATGGATCGGCTCGGTCTTGGCTATGACGATATGAAGGCGGCCAATCCCGATATCATCTACGCATCCGGCTCCGGCTGGGGACAGCGTTCCGAGCTGGCCAAACAGAACTGGCCGGGACAGGATTTGCTGATCCAGGCGATGTGCGGTGTCATGTACAACACCGGCAAAGCGGATGATCAGCCAACCGCATGCGGCACACCGATTGCCGATTTCGCAGCATCGCAAGCCATGGTGTCCGGTATTCTTGCCGCTTTGCTAGCCCGCGGGCGACATGGCGTCGGCCAACGGGTAGAAGTCGACCTCTATTCGGCCACACTCAATCTGATGGCCCAGGAAAACTTCGCCGTCCTTAACCAGAATCTGGACTTGGAGCGATCGGAGGCCGGCATTTCGACACCCTGGAATGACGCGCCATACGGGCCTCATCCGACATCGGATGGATATGTCGCCATCGCGATGTGTCCGCTCGATAAGCTGGCTGACCTGCTGAACGATCCGCAAATCGCGCAGTTGCATGCGTTTCGCGACCGTGACGCGCTGAAACAGCTTATCGATGCACGCACGTCCACCATGACGAGCGAAGAGCTGCTTAATGTTCTCAAGAAGGGCGATGTGTGGTGCGCTCCTGTTCGTACCAGCCGCCAGGCGATGGATGAGCTTGTCGCTATGGAGTCTGACCTGCTTGTCGAGATCGACCACCCCGAAGCCGGACAGGTCAAAGCCATAGCTTGCCCGATAAGCTTGAGCGAAACACCGGCAACAAAGACTGATCCAGCCCCTCTGGTTGGCCAACACACATCCTATGTGCTTGACGATCTCATCGGCGAAGAACGTCGCAAATCCCTGCATGCCCAGGGAGTGGTCGGATGAGCACGGATGTGACTTCCGAGACGCTCCACCCCAATTTGCTTCTTGCGCGCCAGGGTGCCGTCCATGAACTGCGTATTGATCGCCAGGACAAACTTGGCGCCCTCAACTTTGAGATCATGGAAGTGCTTGGCCGCTACATCGAAGAGCTGGCCAGCGACGACACATGCCGTGTGCTCATCATCACGGGCACCGGTAAGGGGTTCGTCGCAGGCGCGGACATCGATGGCTACCATGGTGCAACCCAGGCACAGTTCGACGGGTTTCAACGTCGTTCGCGCAAGACGTTCGATGCGCTTGCCGCCTTGCCTCAGATCACCATTTGCGCCGTCAACGGTTACGCGCTGGGGGGCGGGCTTGAGCTGGCGCTGTGCTGCGACTTCATTCTCGTGGCCGAGCGGGCAAAGCTCGGTCTTCCGGAAATCAAACTCGGACTTCTCCCCGGCGGCGGCGGGACTCAGCGCCTGCCAAAGCTGGTGGGAGCCATGCGCGCCAAGGAGCTTCTGCTTACCGGTCGCATGATGTCGGCGCAGGAAGCGGTGGCGTATGGCGCCGCACTGGAAATGCATCCAGGCGATGACCTGCTGCCGCGCGCGCGTGAACTCGCCGCCACCCTTGCCGACCAGGCCCCTGTCGCATTGGCGGAAGGCAAACGCATCATCGACGACGGACTGGAAAGCTCGCGCGCTGCCGGTCTCACATTCGAGCAGCGTGTTCTTGGCGGGTTGTACGCCACCGACGATGGCAAGGAAGGTATCGCAGCCTTCATCGAGAAGCGCGATCCGAAATGGTCAGGGAAGTAAACAGCACTATGAGCGACATGAGCGTCATCAGTTATCAATCCGGCCCCTTCGCGACGGTCAGCATGGGATTGCCGGGCGACCATGAAGGGAAAACCGCCACACGGGTCTTTTTCGTCAAGGGCCGCGACAAGCTGGCCCTTATCGATAGTGGCCTTTACGCCGGTTACCCATCGCTTGAACGCGGGTTCGAAGAACTGGGCTACGCCAAATCCGACCTCGATTACCTGCTCATCACGCACGAACATATGGACCATGTTGGCAACAACGGCCCGCTGAAGGATGAGACCGGCTGCACCATCATGGGGCACAAAGCGCGCGCCGACCGCGTGGCCGACAACATGCTCAACGCCACCACGATCGTTCACGCCTTTCCGGAGGGCAAGAACTTCGATCTGAAAAGCGAATATCTCGACTGGATGGCGCCCAAGGAAGGACCATTGGACGCTTTTCTGGACCATGGAGACATCATCGACTTGGGAGGTGGAATCGAACTGGAGGTGCTCGATTGCCGAGGTCATTCGATGGCTGAGATCGGGTTCTTCGAACGGTCCACGCGAACCCTCGTGATCGCCGACCCGCTGCTGCCGGTCTTCAATCCGGTGCTCTACCTTTATGAGGACCCAGCGGTCATGCGTGCCACTTTCGACCGGATCGAGGCGTTCATTCGCGATCGCGATGTTCAGACGGTCCTGCTTGCACATGAGGATCCGCGCTCGGGCGAAGAAACCTTCGAACTCATCGACAGCGCGCGCGCGCGCGTCGACGGCATCGAGCGCTCCATGCTGGAAAACATCAAGGCCAAGCCGGGCATCGGGTTTGCCGAATTGCGCGACAAAATCTGCGATGAGTTTGACAAGGTGCGTGAATGGCGCGCGCTCGTCTCCATCGATGCCAGCCTGAAAGCCTTCGAAAGCGTAGGCACCATCACGAAAAGCGGAAACGGATGGGCTTATGCCGGCTGAGGCCTCGATCACAGCGGCGGTGCTCGGATCGGGCACCATGGGCGCACAAATCGCGCTGTCTCTCGCACTGGGCGGCGCTCAGGTGCGCTTGTGGGGACGGCGCGCCGAGGCTTTGCCGTCGGCGATGGCCCGGGTCGAAACAGCCCTGGATTTCCTCATTGAAAACGGCCTCGTTGACCAGAAAGACCGGCCGAATGTCCTCGCCCGCGTCGTTTCACAGGGCAACATCGAGATTGCCGCATCGGGTGCTGACTTCATCATTGAGGCGGTCGCCGAGGATCTGAAGATCAAGCAGGCGATGCTTGAGCGTGCAGAAGAACTGGCCGGTGAGACCGCCGTCCTTTCCTCAACGACATCGGCACTCAGCGCAACGGCGCTGCAGGAGGAACTGCAGCGGCCCGAAAGGTTCTGCATCGCACATTACGCACAACCCGCTCATCTGATCGACCTGGTTGAAGTTGTTCCCGGAGCACAGACATCGGAGTCCACGACCGAGTTTGTAACCCGGCTTTTGAC
>JANQJE010000188.1 GCA_028281795.1 Cohaesibacteraceae bacterium
GGATGGTGGTGTGTTCGCCCGTTCTGCTCGGCCCACGGCACTGGGCGATTGGTGCGATGAAAGCCTGGGCCAAATCCACCATGTGGCTGATCCGGTGGACGGCAGGCATCGCATGGGATGTGCGTGGCCTGGAGAATATTCCACGCCGTGACAATGGCACCGCCATGGCCGGCTGCATCATTGCCGCCAAACACCAGTCCGCCTGGGAAACCTTCGGTCTTCTGCCCTATCTGGACGACCCGGCCTATATTCTGAAAAAAGAACTGATGATGATCCCGCTCTTCGGCTGGTACTGCGCCAAGGCCGGTATGATCCCCGTGGAACGGACGAAGAGCGCGCAGGCCTTGCGCGACATGACCCGCGCCGCGCGCGACGTCGTCGCAGAAGACCGGCAACTGATCATCTTTCCAGAGGGCACGCGGCGTTCGGTGGACGCACCACCGGACTACAAGTCGGGCGTTGCCCACATGTACAAGCAGCTTAGCGTTCCGCTTGTTCCGGCTGCCCTCAACTCGGGATTGTTCTGGCCCCGGCGGCAACGCAAACGCTTCCCCGGCACGCTGATCGTCTCCATGCTGCCGGCCATCCCGCCAGGTGAAGACGTCAAGACCGTACGCGCCGACCTTCAGGAGATCATCGAAAGCGAAACCGCACGGCTGGTCGCCGAAGGGCGCGCGGAGAGATCCTAACCGCCAAGCCGGACGCTGAGCCATTTCAGCGTCGCATCATGCACACCAAGTTTTTCGAGCGCTTTTTCCGTCTGGATCACATAGTCCGGATTGACCCCGGACTGGCCTTCAGCACCATTCACGATGGAAAGCTGATCATCGCGCGACAATGTCCCTGCATACTGCACATGGGTTCGGTCCACGCAGTAGGTCAGGGCCTGAACCCTATGCGGCGATCCTCCGCGCCTCTCCAAAAGATGCACCGGCTGCAAACGCTCCTGATAGACCATCGTTGCCTGCTCACGCTCGCGCAGATATCGCAACACGTCCTCGCGCAGCGATGCATCGACGTGAAACACCACACCCTGACAGGACCCCCCGCGGTCGAGCCCCATCACCAGTCCAGGGCGCTCGGGTGTTCCGCGATGCACATGGCTGTAGACACACAAAGCCCGGTGATAGCCATAAAGCCGCGCTGGATAGGAGGCCAGATATGTAAAGCCAGGCCGCCAGATCAACGATCCATACCCGAATACCCAAAGATCACTCACGCCGGCCTCATTTTACATCATCCCGTGAAGCGCTTGTATCGAAGCGCATCGCATGGTGGAAGAACCGGCAGACGCACAACCCGGGACGTGATTCATGAGCGAAACAAACCAGACAGGGTTCGGACGCAAGATCCGTTGGATGGCGATCTTTCTGGTCGCACTGATCGTTCTGGTGGTGGCCGGCTGGTTCATCGGCGCACAGATCTATCGCGCCGCGATTGACGACGGGCGCAACGCTCTGGCCGACGAAGGCGTGACGCTCACCTGCACGGATGAAACGCTGGTCGGCTTTCCTGCGCGTTTTGAATGGCGCTGCACGGCACTGTCTCTCACCTTTGCCAATGGGGGTACACTGTCCGGCGGTGCCTTCAATACGGTCGCGCCGATCTGGAATCCGCTTTTCACCATCGCTGAATGGACAGGGCCGTTCCAAAGCCTCTCGGCCGATGGATTTGATGCCGCTATTGCTTCGCAGCTCGTGCGCGCAAGCCTTCGCCTCAACGCCTCTTTGGAACTGGAGCGGTTGTCGGCTGTCCTCGATCCGTTCGCGGTCACGCTGCAAGGCGCCCCTCAGGCTATCGCATCGGGCAGCCAGGCGGAGCTTCACATTCGCCAGCCTATCGTCTCCGTCGATGTGACCAATGAATACGACACCGAAACGTCACAAGGCGCAGCCGCTGACGATCTGGAGGTTGCGCTCTTGGTCTTCGGCTTTGAGAGCCTGTTTCTTGGCGGCGTCGATCAGATCGATCTTTCCATTTCGGGGCTGATGGAACAGCTCGGCGCGGTCCAGGCACGTTCGGTTCAGGACCTGTTGCGCCAATGGATTGCCCGTTCCGGCCAGATCACACCGCTTACCACCCGTCTGCGGCTCGATGATCTTGCCATCAACCTCGATGGCGATGCAGCCATCGGGATCAACGGCCTGATCGACTTCGACGGCAGCATCTCCACAAACGACGTGCCGGCGTTGGTCGAGTTGATGGGCATCGATGAAAACAGCGGAGCCACCGCTATCTCAGCAGGGGCGGCATTGTTCGGGCGTCAGACCACGATCGGCGACGACAGAGCGACCGAACTTCCACTGCGCATCACACAGGGCGCCGTCAGCATCGGTCCGGTCCCTTTGGGTCTTCTTCCTGCATTGCAGTTCTAAGACCACGATTTCAATCGGAACCGTATGGCTTGGGCATCGGTGTCGCCGCACGGCGCCCGAAATCTACCTCGTCGGTGTCCTGCCCAAGGTCGACGATGCCCTGACGGATGGTGCGGGTACGCGCGAACCAGTCTTCCAGCTGATCGCCATTGCCCCAACGAATGGCTTTTTGCAGCGCTGACAGATCTTCGGAAAACCGGCCCAGAACCTCAAGCACGGCGTCCCTGTTGTTGAGGAAGACATCACGCCACATCACTGGGTCGGAGGCGGCAATGCGCGTGAAGTCGCGAAACCCGCCTGCGGAAAACTTCATCACCTCACCTTCGGTCACGCTTTCGATATCGGCCGCCGTACTGACGATAGTGTAGGCGATGAGGTGCGGCAGGTGGGAGGTGATGGCCAACACCAGGTCATGATGATCAGGGTCCATGACCTCGACCATCGCGCCGAGTCTTTGCCAAAAGGCCGTAAGCTTTGCCAGCGCATCGCGATCACTGCCCTCTTCGGGCGTTAAAATGACAAAGCGGTTTTCAAACAGTTCGGCAAAGCCGGCTTTTGGACCGGACTGCTCACTGCCAGCCACAGGATGGCCTGCAATAACATGGACCTCAGAGCCAAGCGCATCACCCATCGCCTTTGTGACGGCCCGTTTCACCGATCCCACATCGGTTACGGTCGCGCCCGGCTTCAGCTGACCTGCGATCTGGCCACTTACCGCACCGACCGCACCGACCGGTACGCAGAGAATCACGAGATCGGCATCGCGTACGGCCTTGGCTGGATCGGTGCTCGCAAGACTGTCAGGGAAGAGGTCGCCAAGCACAGCCACCGTGCCTGCGTCCTTGTCCGCGAACTGAATGAGACAATCCGGATCGCGCAGCCGCACAGCGTGT
>JANQJE010000210.1 GCA_028281795.1 Cohaesibacteraceae bacterium
GTCCTCGGCTTCGGCGATCATCCGGACGATGTCGTCGGCAAGACCCTCCCGCGATCCAATAATCCGGATACGGACATTATTCTTGTGCAGTTCAGCAAGATCACGGCGGATGTAGAGCCGCAGCAGACCCATCAGATCCTCGACCTCATCAGGTGGGCGGCGCCAGTTCTCCGTCGAAAACCCGAACAGCGTTAGATAGCGGATGCCGCGCTCGCCGACGGCGCGCACCATGCGCCGGACGGTTTCAACGCCCTGGCGGTGGCCCAACTTGCGCGGCAGGTGCCGTTTGGCCGCCCAGCGTCCATTGCCATCCATGATGATGGCCACGTGCTTGGGCAGGGCTGCATTTGCCGGTTCCGGCGCAGCCCATTCTTCAAGCGTCTGCTTTTCGGCAGAACTCTGGTCGGTCACGGATGGTGCTTCGGCTCGATGCATGAACAAAGGATATCAGGTCAGGAGTTTCGGGCGCGTTACCGGTGTGTGCCGGCACCCGCATGAAACAGCCAATCAGACCTGCATGATCTCCGCTTCCTTGGTGGCAAGGGCTGCATCCACATCAGCAACCGATTTGTCCGTCAGGGTCTGCACTTTTTCAGACAGCTTCTTGTTATCGTCCTTGCCGATGTCGCCATTCTTTTCGGCTTTTTTAAGATGGTCCATTGCGTCGCGCCGCACATTGCGGATGGCAACACGGGCGGCTTCCGCATATTTGCCCGCCACCTTGGTCAATTCGACACGACGCTCTTCGTTGAGTTCGGGGATCGCAACGCGCACAAGGGTGCCATCGGCCACAGGGTTAACGCCCAATCCGGCGTCGCGAATGGCTTTCTCAACCGGGCCAACCAAACCCTTATCCCAAACGGATACGGTGATCAGACGTGGCTCGGGCACAGAGACATTGCCGACCTGGTTGAGTGGTGTCTTGGCGCCATAGGCATCCACCATCACCGGATCGAGCAGGGACGCTGACGCACGCCCTGTGCGAAGACCGCCAAACTCGCTCATCAGGTTTTCAAGTGCGCCGTGCATGCGCAGCTCAATGTCATCAAGGTCTAAACCGGGTACCTCTTCGGCCATTCCTGTCTCCTTCTCGTTCGTGTTGTGCAGCCGCGCGCGGCGCGCGTCAGGCTGCTTCGTTCTCTACAATTGTCGCCCGGCCTTCCCCCATGAGCACCCGGCCGAACTCGCCGGTCTCATGAATGTTGAAGACCACGATGGGAATGTCATTGTCCCGGCACAGACTGATGGCCGACGCATCCATGACCTTGAGGTCATCTGCAAGCACCTGCATGTATCCCAGCCGTTCATACCGGGTCGCGTTGGGATCAAGTTTGGGGTCAGCAGTGTATACACCGTCGACCTGCGTTCCCTTCATCAGCGCGTCACAGCCCATCTCGGAGGCGCGAAGGGCGGCCGCTGTGTCCGTGGTAAAAAACGGATTGCCGGTTCCCGCGGCAAAGATCACCACCCGTCCTTTTTCCATATGGCGAACGGCCCGACGACGGATGTAGGGTTCGCATACGGTTGTCATGGGAATGGCGGAGAGAACCCGCGTCGGCACGCCCTGCTGTTCCAGGCCATTCTGCACGGCGAGCGCATTCATGACCGTGGCCAGCATGCCCATATAGTCAGCGCTGGCCCGATCCATGCCTTCAGCGGCTCCCTTGAGACCGCGAAAGATGTTGCCGCCGCCAATGACCAGGCAGACCTCTACCCCGATGGCGAGCGCGTCCTTCACCTCACCGGCGATGCGCTGCACCACCTTGAGATCAATCCCGTAGGCCTCCTCGCCCATCAATGCCTCGCCGGAGACCTTGAGAAGGACGCGCTTGTAGTGAGGCTCGGACATGAAAAGGGCTCCGAAATCGCGGCAGAAGGGTATGGGCGTTGCTGGGCCCAACTCAGATAGCACTGCGCCGCCGACTCAGGCGAGGCGGCGGCGCTGCATATTGGACGATGCGGGCTCCAAGTTCCAGAGCATCACATCGGGGCAAAGCCCTTAAGAACTGGCGGCTGCGGCCACTTCGGCTGCAAAGTCGGCTTCTTCCTTCTCGATGCCTTCACCCAGCTCGAAGCGCTTGAAGCCCTTCAGCGTGATCGGGGCACCAACGTTGCCTTCAGCGTTCTTGATGGCCTTTTCAACCGTGTTGTCCGGGTTGATCACGAAGGCCTGCTTTGACAGCACGACTTCTTCGTAGAACTTGCGGATACGGCCTTCGACCATCTTGCCGATGATTTCTTCCGGCTTACCGCTTTCGCGGGCTTCAGCGGAGAGGACTTCACGCTCTTTTTCTACCACGGCCTGATCAAGATCAGCCTCGGTGACAGCCAGCGGGTTGGTTGCAGCAACGTGCATAGCAATCTGACGACCGAGCTCGTTGAGCTTTGCCGCGTCGCCAGTTGACTCAAGTGCGACCAGCACACCGATCTTGCCAAGACCCGGTGCGGCCTGATTGTGCACATAAGCGGCAACCGCGCCTGACCCCACTTCAAGGCTGTCGCTACGGCGCAGGTTCATGTTTTCACCGATCGTGCCGACCATGGCTGTGACATGCTCTTCAACTGACTTGCCAGCGCCGGGGAACACGGCGCTTTACAGAGCTTCGAAATCACCACCGGTTGCAGCAGCGACACCGGCGATGCCGGTGACCATTTCCTGGAAGCCTTCGTTGCGGGCCACAAAGTCCGTTTCGGAGTTCACTTCGAGCACGACACCGCGGGTGCCTTCAACGGCAACTGCGACAAGACCTTCAGCGGCCACGCGGCCAGACTTTTTGGCAGCCTTTGACAGGCCCTTGGTGCGCAGCCAGTCAACGGCAGCTTCCATGTCGCCATCGGTTTCCTTCAGGGCGGCTTTGCAATCCATCATGCCCGCGCCGGTCGAGTCGCGGAGCTCTTTCACCATGCTGGCGGTAATATTGGCCATTGGGGTGATCCTCTTTGATGTGTGTTCAGATTGGGGTTCGGACGGCAGGCCGGCCCCTAGCCGGTCCGCCATACCGTCCGTATGCGT
>JANQJE010000243.1 GCA_028281795.1 Cohaesibacteraceae bacterium
CAGTCCTATCTCGATCTGGTGACGCGGCGGTTCAGCAACACAGCCATCGAAGACACGACACGCCGTGTCGCGTTCGATGGGCTGTCGCGCCATACCGGCTTTCTCTTACCGGTCGTGCGTGACGGGCTGGATGCCGGCGCGCCCATAGAAGGACTGGCGCTGGTCGAAGCGCTGTGGGCCCGCATGTGCGCGGGCACGCGCGAGGATGGCAGCGTGATCGAACCCAACGACCCGCAATGGGATGCCCTGCTTGAGGCGGCCACCGCCGCGAAGGAGCGTCCCATCGCGTGGCTGGAACAGCGGCATATCTATGGCGATCTCATCGACGCCGATGCCTTCGCTATGGCCTTCACCGGCTGGCTTTCGCTGATCTGGAGGGAGGGCTGCGAAGTCGCGCTGGAGCGGTATCTGAGGGAGTAGGTGCCTTACAGCCCCAAATCGCTCAAACCGGGATGATCATCAGGCCGCCGACCTTGCGGCCAACGAAACAGCCGTTCGGCCTCCGAGATGGGGACATCGTTGATGCTTGCATGGCGAACAGCCATGTAGCCTTCTTCGTCAAACTCCCAGTTCTCATTGCCATAAGACCGAAACCATTTGCCGTCCGCATCATGCCATTCATAAGCGAAGCGCACAGCGATCTTGTTGTCTGAGAACGCCCAAAGCTCCTTGATAAGACGATACTCAAGCTCTTTGGCCCATTTGCGGGTCAGGAACGCCTCAATCTCGGCGCGTCCGGTTGGGAATTCGGAGCGGTTTCTCCACCGGCTGTCCGGGGTATAGGCCTGCGCCACCTTAACCGGATCGCGGCCATTCCATCCGTCTTCCGCAGCGCGAATTTTCTGGCGTGCGGTTTCTTCGGTGAAGGGCGGAAAAGGTGGGCGGCTCATGGGGAAACTCCTTTCACGATCGGAGCGGGAGGCCTTGAGATCGCAGACATTGAGAGATCGCAACCAACTGCGCATTGTGCCGCTGACCAGATATATGAGGCCTGATCAACCGTTCCGGTCGGGCCGAGCGCAGCAGTAGCCGTCAGCTAGTAGCTCTTGTAGGGCAGGAACTTGCCCGACATCGTGACTTTGACGCGGTCGCCCTTGGGATCGGGAACCCGCGTGATGTCCATGTCAAAATCGATGGCAGACATAATGCCGTCGCCGAACTCCTCCTCAATAAGCTCTTTCATGGTCGTCCCGTAGACCATGACGATCTCGTACAAGCGGTAGATGAGGGGGTCGGTCGGGACGGAGCTGGGCAACGATCCACGGTAAGGCACCTTCATCAGCTGGCCGATCTCCTCATCAGAGAAGTTGATCCCGATGGCGGCGCCGGCAGCTTCAGCCTGCTCCTTGGTCAGCGAAATCTGCCCCATCAAGGCGGCTGTGGTCCATTCCTTGGACTGGCCGACGGAGTCGGCGATCTCCGACCATGTTTTTCCGTTCAGTGTTTTGTAGGCGACAATTTTCTCTGTCAGCTCTGCGCGGGTGATCATGACGCTCTCTTCTCCTTTGTCGCCGATAATTCGGATGTTGAAACTGAGGGTGCGCCAACCTCCGAGACGGCGGCCGAGGGCCGAACGACCGGTGGGTTTAGCGGATCAAAGGTATCTGCAGCAATTTCTTCAGCGAAAGTCTTGGAGCGGTTGACCAGAAACTCGATCAGATGGTTGCGCATGGGGTAGTAGTTGGCGTGCGTGTGCATGTCCGATCGCGTGCGGCCCTTCGGCAGGGTGTTCTCCACAATCTCGCAAACGCGGGCTTCCGGACCATTGGTCATCAGCACGATCCGGTCGGCCAGCAGAATGGCCTCGTCGATGTCATGCGTGATCATAAAGGATGTTTGGTTGGTCGCCTGGCAGATCGTCACCAGCTCGTCCTGCAGGCTGCCACGTGTCAGCGCATCAAGCGCCGAAAATGGCTCGTCCATCAACAGGATTTTCGGCTCGATGGAGAACGCGCGAGCGATCCCAACGCGCTGCTTCATGCCACCGGAAAGCTGCGCAGGCTTCTTGTCCTCTGAGCCGGTCAGATGGACCATATCAATGTACTTCTGGCACTGCTCCCGCACCTGAGCGGCATTCCAGCCTGGCCAGCGCGATTCCACAGCAAACGCAATGTTGGTCATCGCCGACATCCAAGGCATCAAGGCATGTCCCTGGAAAACAACAGCACGGTCCAGGCTGGTGCCATCGATTTCCTTGCCGTCGACGATAACGTGGCCGGATGTGGGCACGTCGAGCCCGGCGAGGATGTTCAGCAACGTCGTCTTTCCGCAGCCGGAGTGTCCGATCAGGCAGACAAATTCACCTTCGGCGACGGTGAAGTTCACCTCGCCGAAAACCTGCGTTTGCCCTTTGCCATCAGGGGTTGGGAATCGACGCTCCAGCCCCTCGACCTGGATCATTTTCTTCGGTGCGGTTTCGTCCATGGTGAATCCTTGCGGGGTCTCGGGGGAGAGCGTTTCGGTATCGTTTGAAACAGCGAGTTGGAGAGATGCGGCAGACATGTGCGCGGACTACTCGGTATAGGCGACGAGCTTGGCGGCGCGGGCCAGCGCCAGGTCGAGCAGCATGCCGACCACGCCAATGAACAAGATCGCGACGATCATGCGGTCGAGGCGCAAGCCGTTCCATTCGTTCCAGACGACGTAACCAATTCCCGTCCCGCCCACGAGCATCTCCGCAGCAACGATAACGAGCCAGGCGATCCCAATGGATATGCGCATGCCCGTGAGGATGGTTGGGGCGGCCGCAGGAAGGATCACGCGCAGAGCGGTTCGCAGCGAGCCGACCTCAAGCGTCTTCGCAACGTTCAGCCATTCCTTGCGAACATTCGCGACACCGAAGGCCGTGTTGATCAACATCGGCCACAGAGAGCAGATAAAGATCACGAAAATCGATGAAATCTCACTGTCGCCGATCGTGAACAGCGCGATGGGCATCCATGCGAGCGGGGAGATCGGCTTGAGAACCTGAATGTACGGATCAAGCGCCTTGTAAACGAGCGGCGACATTCCGATTGCGAAGCCCAGAGGTATGGCCACCAGGGCGGCAAGCAGATAGCCAATGGTCACGCGGGCCAGCGAGTAGCCCATCTGGATACCAAGGCCTTTGTCGTTCGTCCCCGCGACGTAGAACGGGTCAGAGACTGCATCCCAGAGCGCCGTCCCGATCTGCATTGGTGTCGGGAACAGCGAACCGGGCGCTGGCTCGGTGGCTTCATTCACTGCCGAGATACCCAAGGCCTGAATGCCGCCGGCAGCCTCGATCAGGTCACGCGACAGGCCCAGGCCTGCGATCTGTTTCAACTGTTCGAACGCTATGCCGAAGCTGGCATAGTGAGTGATGTCGTCATCGCTCATGCCGAGTGACGTCAGCTCGCCCAGTTCGTCACTCGAAAGGACAGTCGCTACAGGGCCCGTTACAGGCTGATAGGTCATCGCGTGCCAGGCAAACAGCCCGACAATGAAAAGCGCGATTGAAAGAACAGCGCTTCGTGCGTTCAGGGTCAGCGTCATCTCGTCAAGCCACCAGGATTCAGTTACGCGTTGGAAGGACAGCGCGCGGCCAGGGCAAGCCCCCGGCCGTGCCAGGTGCGTCAGCCGTTAGGTCCGTGTGATCGGAGCGGTGTCGATGAACTCCTGCGCATTTTCAGGTGCGAACGTCCGTCCCTGAATCTCGACCGGCGCGAAGACGTCCTGATCGACATCGGAGAAGACAACGTCGCTTGAGTCCATCATGCCGCGCATGAGCTCCGTCGTGCGCGTGGTCATGACAAGCTCCTGGGCAAGATCGCTGTATTGGGTGTTGCTCTCGATGTAACCCCAGCGGCGCATCTGGGCGAGCACCCATACACCCATGGTCTGCGTCGGAAGCGGCATAAACGAGATACGGTCCGGAACGTTCTTGATGTTGCCAAGGCCGTCCGGGAACACGCCGGTCAGGATCTGACGCAGGATTTCCACCGGTTGGTTCAGATAGTTCGCTGGGGCCATCGACTCGGCGAATTCGATCCGGCCTTCCGGTTTCTCAGCGGCTGCCGTTGCCTCGAGAATGGCAGTCGTAACCGCCATGAACGTGTTCGGATTCTCCGCGATAAACTGTTCCGACAAACCGAACACGCAGCATGGATGCTGTTTCCATAGGTCAAGGGTCAGTTTGTAGATGAAACCCACACCGTCATAGACGGCGCGCTGGCAGAATGGATCAGGAGCCAGATAACCATCGACATTGCCCGCACGAAGGTTTGCGACCATTTCCGGCGGCGGCGTCACGCGGATTTGGATATCCTGGTCAGGGTCAAGGCCCGCCTCGGCGACATAGGTTCGCAGAAGCAGATTGTGCATGGAATACTCGAACGGAACCGCAAACCTGAAGCCCCGCCACTGTGTCGGATCCAACTTATCGGCATGCTGCGAGCCCAAGACGATCGCCTGGCCGTTCGTGTTAACGTTTGAAACGACCCGCCACGGCTGCGCGGTTGAACCGATGCCCAGCGACATTGCCAGCGGCATGGGGAACAAGAGATGCGAGCCGTCGTATTCGCCGTTGAGACACTTATCGCGCGCAACGGCCCAACCGGCCGTTTTTACGATATCGACGTCGAGCCCGTACCGTTGATAGAAGCCCAACGCGTGTCCGCCGATGATGGGTGTTGCGCACGTAATCGGCACAAAGCCGATGGTCAGTTTGGTTTTCTCGAGATTCCTGAGCGCATCCTCAGCCATGGCCTGGAGCGAGCCCAGCGGGAACATGCTACCGACAGCGGAAACAGCCGTCGTAACGCCGACACTACGTAGGAAGTTGCGGCGGGATATGTCGGTCTTGAAGAGCCCTTGCATCACGGAGCTTTCGAGCACACGCGCCATCCCGGCTTCCGGCGTCACGGACTCGATGTCGCGCTTACGCAGAAGCGCGGCATCCTCAGCGGTCAGGCCTGCATAGGGATCGGCAGCCGGCTCACTCGCTTCGCCGCATTCGTTCCACACGTCGATGTTCGGATTAAAGGGATCTTTGAAGTGGGTCATGCACTCGCTCCTCTTGGACACGCATCGGATTCGCCGGCACAAACGGCTGCGGTACACAGCGCAAGTGGTGTGCCAAGTCGCTGAGCAAAAATTAAGTCAACAGAAACAAATACATAGACGCTCCGTTCCGCAGTGTTCTGAATTACGATATTTTGTAAAATTCAAAATATTGTAATTCATGTTTACGATTTCTTAGAAATTTCCTATGGTCTTGAAGGGCTTCCTGACCCTGGTCCGTGCAATTTGAAGGAATACCAAATGGGTGTTGCTGATGGCCGCCAAGCCACATGAACCAACCGATGGCATTGGCTCTCCAGGCCCTCACTTGGCTATGCCGGAGCGGCTGACCGTTTTCGACAAAGCCGAATATGGCATCCTGCTCATCGATCCTTTCGCCGATCGCGCTGTCGCCGCAAGTGAGCGTGCCGGTCAACTATTGGGGCGGTCGGTTACCGATCTGGAGAAAACGCCGGTCAGCACGTTGTTCCTGGAAGTGCTTCCGCAGCTGTTCACACTCACTGAGGCTTGCCTTGATGGCCCCGGGAGTTGGCAGACAGAACTCACAATCAAGACGCCGACCCGTGGCATGGTCCAGTTGGAGGTTTACGCTTCGGCCGTCGCCACTGAGCTGGCCGGGTCTGTCCCGACCAAGCCAAGGCACATAACGCTCCTGATCTTCGATGCCAGACGTATTCGCCGCCGTCAGGCTCGGGCTGAACTGGAAGCGCTGTTGCGCGGCGAACCCGCATCGATGCGCCAAACCGATGAATTGTTTCGGGACCTCGAACATGGCAACCGACTGATCCTCGATGCGGCCGGCGAAGGCATTTACGGCGTCAACCGCCAAGGTGAGACGACCTTTTTGAACCCCGCCGCGGAGCGCATGCTTGGCTGGAAGGCCACGGAAATCGTCGGCAAAATCGCCCACGATGTTATGCACCATACCCACGCCTGTGGAGACCACTATCCAGTCGAGGACTGTCCAATCTACGCCGCGTTCAGAGATGGCGAAGTGCACGAGATTCGCGATGAGGTTTTCTGGCGCAAGGACGGGAGCAGCTTCCCCGTCGAGTACACGTCGACACCGATCGAAGATGACGGCAAGCTGGTTGGCGCCGTTGTGGTGTTTCGCGATATCTCCAAGCGCCGCGAGCAGGAACAAAAGCTGCGTCAGGCATTGAGCGAAGTCGAGCAGTTACGCACGCGTCTTGAGATGGAGAAAGCATACCTGCTCGATGAGCTCGATGAACTGCACAACCGTCATGAGATCATCGGTGCTAGCCCCGCCATCGCGCACACCATCCAGCAGATCGATCTGGTCGCGCCAACGGAAGCGACTGTGTTGATCACCGGGGAGTCGGGCACCGGCAAGGAACTGATCGCGCGCGCGATCCACAATTCGAGCCCTCGTCGCGACCGGTCGCTGATCCGCGTGAATTGCGCGGCCATCCCTGCGGAGCTTTTTGAAAGCGAGTTCTTCGGACACGTAAAGGGCGCTTTCACCGGTGCCACCAGCACCCGGGCCGGCCGATTTGAGCTGGCCGATGGAGGCACCTTGTTTCTCGATGAAGTTGGTGAGTTGCCGCTTGAGCAACAGGGTAAGCTGCTGCGGGTCCTCCAGGAGCAGCAGTTTGAGCGTGTCGGGGATAACAGGACAATACAGGTCGATGTGCGGGTTATAGCAGCGACGAACCGGGAGCTTCGTCACTCGATCACCGAGCAGCGGTTTCGTGAAGACCTCTACTTCCGCCTTGCCGTGTTTCCGATACACTCGGTTCCCTTACGGGAGCGTCGCGAGGACATACCGCTTCTTGCTTCCCTGTTTCTGGACAGGGTCATGGCCCGGTTGAACCGGTCGGTCGCGCCGCAATTGACGGTTGCCAACATTGCGCAGCTCCAGGCCTATGACTGGCCGGGGAACATCCGGGAACTCGAAAACGTTATCGAGCGCGCGGTTATTCTTGCGCGCGACGGCCGTCTTGTCTTCGACTTGCCGGCCGCTGCACCGGCTGATGCAACGTCGCCACCAAGTCCTATCTCGCAAGATGCCCCAAGACCGTTGATTTCACGGCGCGCTGACCTTCAGCAAATGGAAGTTGATGCGATCCAGTCCGCCCTTCAACGGTGCAAGGGCAAGGTCTCCGGCCCTGGCGGCGCGGCCGAGGTTCTGGATATGAAGGCAACCACGCTTTACGCGCGGATCAAGCGTTTCGGGATCGACGCAAGAGCCTACAAGAGTTAGCGCACAAGGACTTACCACTGCCCCCTTACACCTAACCAAGGTTTCCGTCCGGGCAGAAGGAGCCGACCGCGAACGCCTGTCCGTCAGAAGCTTACCGCCTCTCAAGGCTGGCGTTGCGCGCTGGTTTCTGGCAACGCAAAGAAACCTAATCCGTCCACTTTCGAGCATCCCGTGGGTTCACTTCCTTCCGCATCATCTTCCCCGGCCAACCACATTGCCTGCCTCGGCGGTGCGGTGATCAACCGGAAATACCACGCCAAGCAGGCGATCATCGCGGGCACGTCGAACCCAAGCACCAGCCACCGCACTTTTGGCGGGGTATTTCCGGTTGATCACCGCACCGCCGAGGCAGGCAATGTGGTTGGCCGGGGAAGATGATGCGGAAGGAAGTGAACCCAC
>JANQJE010000262.1 GCA_028281795.1 Cohaesibacteraceae bacterium
CGATGGTATTCTGGCGCGCGACCCGGTGGTTCCCGTTCGCTTCGTACCGCTCTCGACGCCGGAGGCTGTGCTGCAATATGCCGATGAGTTTCTGCCGTCCTGGGCGGGTGCAATTTCGATCGACCTTTTGCCGGCGGTGCTTATCCTGATCCTGGCGGGCGTGCATTCGGCCATTCGCCGCGAAGAAGACGGAGAGATGGACGCGCATCATGTGACCGTCCACGAGATGAACCAGGCGCTCAAGCTCTACAATGCGATGCAACCGCCGGAACCTGCGCCAGTCGCACCACCACCACCCGAGCCGGATCCGGATGCCGTGCCAGCGCCTGAACGCGAAACGGCCGACATCAACCAGCCGGGCATAACGCCGCTGCCGACCATCAAGCGGGATCGCTGAGCGTGGCCGAAGAAACTCTGAACGAGAAGCATCAGGCGGCCAGTGACTGGGTGCTCGGCGCCCTTTTTGGGGCGCTGGTGATCGGGTCAGGCGTGGCGCTGGCCTACGACTTCCGGTCCCTGTCTCAACAACAGGAAAGCTTTGATGCCGGTCTGCCGTCACGGGTTGACTTCGGACCAGGCCGGTCACCCGGAAACGACGATCAAGTGCGCCGTTACGATCCGCGCAGCGCGCCAAGCCGCCGATCCGATCAGCCGGTTGTTTTGCCGGGTTTCGAAGGTGATCCGGATGTCGCGATCTCGTCGTCCATCACCTTTCATCGCGGTGAAGCAGGCTCGGCAAGTGCCGTCGGGCGGATCGATCCTGGGAGCTATGTGGCGTTCGAAGATTTCGTCACGGCCAATCCGGACCTTGAAAGCCTCACCCTGCATTCGCCCGGCGGCAGCGTGCGCGATGCCATTGCCATGGCTGAACTGATCCGCGAGCAGGGTATCGATACTGTGGTTGCGCGTCACGGCTATTGCGCCTCATCCTGCCCGCTGGCTTTTTCGGGTGGCGTGGAGCGATCCGCGCCCGATCCGGTGTGGTTCGGGGTCCATCAGGTTTTCACATCGGATGCGGAGATCGGCACGCTGCAGGACGGTATGGCAGGGGCACAACACATCTCATCGCAAGCCCAGCAACTGCTTGTCGATATGGGTGTCGATCCGCGCGCCTGGATTTATGCGATGGCGACGCCGAAAGAGCAGCTTTATCTGTTCACGCAGGACGAACTGGGCGAGCTGGACTGGGTGACGGACGGGTAGCCGGGTCCCTAAGTCCTAGCTTTTCAAAGCTTTGGCATGATGCGCGATATGATCGCCCATGAACGTGGCCACGAAGTAATAGGAGTGGTCATACCCCTCTTGCATGCGTACCGTGGCATCCTGCCCGGCAGACGCACATGCATCGGCAAAAAGCTGTGGCCGCAGTTGCTCTTCCAGGAACGTGTCGGCGCTGCCCTGGTCAATCAGGATGTGCGCCGCCGTAGCGCGTTTGGCGACAAGTTCCGTCGCATCGTGGGCAGCCCAGTTTCCCCGGTCCTCACCGAGATAGTTGGTGAAAGCTTTCCGGCCCCAGGGTACTTGTTTCGGTGCAACAACGGGTGAGAACGCCGAAACGCTGGTGTAGGTATCCGGGTGTTTGAAATGCAACGTCAGCGCGCCGTGTCCCCCCATGGAATGACCTGTCACGCCTTGGCGGGACATGTCTGCGCCCGGGATGTTTTTCGCGATCAGCGGCGGCAATTCCTCCGTGACATAGGTCGCCATCTGGAAGTTGTGTGCCCATGGCGCTTGCGTCGCATCGATATAGAACCCTGCACCCTGTCCAAGGTCATACCCTTCATCGTCGGCA
Organism: Cohaesibacteraceae bacterium; assembly: GCA_028281795.1. GTDB lineage: Bacteria > Pseudomonadota > Alphaproteobacteria > Rhizobiales > MH13 > MH13. Next base: position 1,793 of record JANQJE010000262.1, read on the forward strand.
ACGCCTTCGCCACGCGGCGATGTATCGGGGAAGATGACCATCAGCCCATGCTCGGCGGCATAACGCTGGATGCCGGATTTTTCGTTCACATTGGCCCATGTGCAGGTCAGACCCGACAGGTACCAGAGGACAGGCACCCCGCCCGCTGCCGCTTGTGGTGGCGTGTAAACGGCAAAGCGCATCGAGCAGTTGCAGGCATCCGAGTCATGATCGAATACCTCGACCCTGCCACCAAACGACGCGAAAGACTGAACGGCCGTTGGCGCCATCAATAGAGCACCACCGAGCGGATGGACTCGCCCGCATGCATCAGGTCGAAGCCTTTGTTGATGTCGTCGAGCGGCATGGTGTGGGTGATCAGGCTGTCGATGTCGATGCGGCCTTCCATATACATGTCGACGATTTTCGGCACGTCGGTGCGCCCCCTCGCACCGCCAAAGGCCGAGCCGCGCCATACACGGCCGGTCACCAGTTGGAAGGGCCGGGTTGAGATTTCGGCGCCCGCCGGGGCGACGCCGATGATGATGCTCTCCCCCCACCCTTTGTGACAGCATTCAAGCGCCGTGCGCATGACCTCGGTGTTGCCGATGCATTCGAAGGAGTAGTCCGCACCGCCACCGGTCAGCTCGACCAGATGACCGGTCAGATCGCCTGTAACGTCAGCCGGGTTCACATAGTCCGTCATGCCGAACTGCTCGGCGATGGCGCGCTTGGCCGGATTGGTATCGACACCGACAATCTGCCGTGCGCCGACCAGTTTCAGACCCTGGATCACGTTGAGCCCGATACCGCCAAGCCCGAAAACGACAGCGGTCGAGTTGGGCTCCACTTTGGCGGTGAACATCACAGCGCCAACACCCGTCGTCACGCCACAGCCGATATAGCAGATCTTCTCGAACGGGGCGTCTTTGCGCACCTTGGCAAGCGATATCTCCGGCAGGACCGAATAGTTGGAGAAGGTGGAGCAGCCCATATAGTGCAGCAGCTTGTCACCCTTGTAGGAAAAGCGGCTCGTGCCGTCCGGCATCACGCCCTGACCCTGTGTGGCACGGATTTTCTGGCACAGGTTCGTCTTGCCGTTGAGACAGTAGTCGCATTCACGGCATTCCGGCGTATAGAGCGGGATGACATGATCGCCGACCTCCACGGAGGTCACGCCTGGTCCGGTTTCGACCACAACACCCGCGCCTTCATGGCCGAGGATTGCGGGAAACGCTCCTTCCGGGTCTGCGCCAGACAAGGTGAACTCGTCGGTATGGCAGATACCGGTCGCCTTGATCTCGACCAGAACCTCCCCTGCCTTGGGACCATCGAGATCGACCTCGACGACCTCAAGCGGTTTGCCTGCTTCAAAGGCGACGGCAGCACGCGTTTTCATATCTATCCCCCCGGTCGATGCTTCTTGTTGTTTGCGATTCAGCTACAGGCCAGCGCTCGGCTCCGCAAGAGAGCGGGCCACCGATGGCGTCGCGCGTGAAACATGAACGCGTTGTGATTCGACTTTCGCGCAACCATCTGCCTACTCTTGTCATAAGTATGAAGTGATAATCGCCTATGCGGAAAAAATAGCCTTCTTCGGACATCTCAACAAGGATTTTCCTATGATGAAGTTCTCTCTTGCAGGCATCGCTGTTGCCGCCCTCATGGCCGGCACCATCACCACCACAACAGCTCAAGATACGACCGGTTATCAGGTCGATCGCCAGACGATGATGGCGCAGGTAGGCGCCGCAACGCGCATTCTGGCCGGTATGGCCCGGGGCGAAGCGCCCTATGAAGCGGGTGCAGCCACCAACGGTTTGCGTGTCTATCAGGCTGTTGCAGCAGCATGGCCCTACATGTTCCCCGATGGCACCGAAACCGGCAACGAGACCGAAGCTGCCCCCACCATCTGGTCGGATCGGGACGGCTTCATCGCATCGGCCAACAAGTTCGAGGCGGACACCGCTGCGGCCCTTGAAACGGCGGGCGATGGGCTTGAGGCCTTTCAGGCTGCCTTTGGTGCCGCCGCAGCAAACTGCCGATCATGTCATGAGGACTATCGCATTTCGCGCGAGTAGCGCGTCATGCTGCGCCGTTTCCTTCTTGGTCTGGTGGCGCTTGCCCTTGGCGCGGGCGCAACGGGCTGGCTGCTTTCGGCACCTGATCCGCTGCCTGCTTCGGACCTGCCAAACCACACGGCGGACCTTGCGAACGGTGAGAGGATGTTTCTTGCTGGAGGTTGTGCTTCGTGCCACGCAGCTCCTGACACGTCGGGCGAGGCGCGGCTGGTCTTGGCGGGCGGACTGGAACTATCCTCCCCGTTCGGAACGTTCTATGCGCCGAATATCTCTCCCGGGCCGGATGGTATTGGCGGATGGAGCGATCTGGACTTCGTGAACGCCATGATGCGCGGGATCGCTCCCAGCGGCGCGCACTACTACCCGGCTTTCCCCTACACATCCTACCAGCGGATGCGGGTTGAGGACGTGCTCGACCTGAAAGCTTTCATCGACACGCTGCCGGTCGACGCGACCCCATCGCGTTCGCATGAGATTGATTTTCCGTTCAATGTGCGACGCGGTCTTGGGCTCTGGAAACGCCTTTACCTGGATGGGGAGCCGTTCATCCCTGATGCCGCGCTTGATGACGTCGCCGCATGGGGTGCTTATCTGGTCGAAGGTCCTGGCCATTGCCAGGAATGTCACACGGCGCGCAATGCGATTGGCGGCCGGTTGCCGGATCGAGCCTTCGCCGGTGCGCCCGATCTGGAAGGTGACGGATTCACTCCCAACATCACACCGCACCCCGATGGCATCGCCAGTTGGTCCGCCGGCGAGATCGCCTTCGCCCTTGAGACAGGTTTCACACCCGACTTTGACTCGCTCGGCGACTCTATGGGGTCGGTCATCGACAATTACAGTCAACTGACCGCAGCAGACCGCGAAGCGGTTGCCGCCTATCTACTCACCCTGCCTGCTCTTCCTACGGAACGCTGAGCTCAAATCTCTTCCGTGGCGATTTCCTTCCGCTCAGGAAGAAAATTGATTGACGTACCTCAAAACTCCGGCCTACGTTCGCCGCGCTGAAAAAGATGCACTGACAAAGGCACGCCAGGCACGGGGATGGGTAAACCCACAGTCCATGATATCGCAGAGGAAGCCGGCGTCAGCCTGGCCACCGTGGACCGCGTTTTGAACGAACGTCCGGGCGTGCGGACCATGACCGCCCAGCGCGTTCATTCGGCCATCGACAAGCTTGGATATGTGCGCGACGTTCATGCGGCGAACCTGGCCCGTGGACGGCAGTATCGCTTCGCCTTCGTCCTGCCAGAGGGGCAGAGCCAGTTTTTAAAAGCCTTGCGCGAAGCCATCGACGAGGCCGGCGTCGGGCTCCGTCTGGAACGGGTTGCGTTGGACACTATTGAAGTGCCGTTGAACGACTCGGTCGGCATGATCCGTGGGCTCGAAGCGCTGCAGGATCAGGGCATCGATGGCCTCGCCATCATGGCCAACGAAACGCCGGTCGTGCGCGATATGATCGCCCACATGAAAGAAAGCGGCATCGCCGTCGTCACACTCGTGACCGACCAGCCGAACGCTGAACGCGATCATTTTGTCGGCATCGACAACGTCGCCGCAGGGCGCACCGCCGGTGTGCTAATGGGCCGTTTCCTAGGCGGACGGTATGGCAGGGTGATGGTCGTGGTCAACAGCACCCACGCCCGGGATATGGTGCAACGGCGACTTGGGTTCGACGCAGTGATCAACGAACAATTTCCGAACCTGCATACCCTGCCCTCGCTGGAGGGCCACGACGAGCAGGAACGCACGGCAACTGTCATTGCCCAAGCGCTGGCCAATCAGGACAATATCGTTGGCCTTTATTGTGCGGGCGCAGGCACACGCGGCGTAACGCAGGTGATCGCCGAGCAAGGTCTGGCGGAGCGCATCGTGGTGATCGGTCATGAGCTGACCATTCACGCGCGGCAGGCCCTGAAAGACGGTCTTCTGGATGTGGTGATCACCCAGAATGTCGGTCATCTTGTGCGCAGCGCAACACGCGTCCTGCGCGCGAAATGCGATGGCCGCGACATCATTGCAAGCCAGGAACGCATTCGCATCGAAATCGTGCTGCGGGAGAATTTGCCGTAACGTTACTTTATGAACACATCGGATTCGTCGCTCAAGCGCACCAATCAATTTGAAAACAACCGGGAGACCCTCGATGAAAACGATCAATGGCCCAGCTCTGTTTCTGGCACAGTTTGCTGGCGATGAAGCCCCCTTCAACAGTTGGGACAGCATCACCAAATGGGCGGCTGACTGCGGCTACAAGGGCGTTCAGGTCCCAAGCTGGGACGGTCGCCTGATCGACTTGGCGAAAGCTGCCGAGTCGAAAGACTACTGCGACGATTTCAAAGGCCAGGCGGCCGCCAACGGGGTCGAGGTGACGGAGCTGTCCACGCATCTACAGGGACAGTTGGTCGCTGTGCACCCGGCCTATGATACAGCCTTCGACGGTTTTGCCGACCCATCGGTGCGGGGCAACCCCGCTGCCAGGCAGGCCTGGGCCGTCGATCAGGTCAAGAAGGCGCTTACGGCGAGCCGCAATTTGGGGATCACGGCCCACGCCTCGTTCTCCGGCGCGCTCGCCTGGCCCTATCTCTATCCCTGGCCACAGCGCCCCGCTGGCCTTGTCGAGGCAGCCTTTGATGAACTGGCCAAGCGCTGGCGCCCGATCCTCGATCACGCCGAGGAAAACGGTGTCGACATCTGTTACGAGATTCATCCCGGCGAGGACCTGCATGACGGGGTCACCTTCGAGATGTTTTTGGAGCGGGTGAACGGTCATGCGCGCGCAAAAATGCTTTACGACCCGTCGCACTATGTCCTGCAAGCGCTTGATTATCTTGATAATATCGACATCTACCATGAACGGATCGGCATGTTCCATGTCAAGGATGCCGAGTTGAATCCCACCGGGCGGCAAGGCGTCTATGGCGGTTATCAGAGCTGGGTCGACAGAGCCGGGCGCTTCCGTTCGCTGGGCGACGGTCAGGTCGACTTCAAGCAGGTCTTCTCCAAGCTCACCCAGTACGACTTCGATGGATGGGCCGTGGTCGAGTGGGAATGCGCCATGAAACATCCCGAAGACGGCGCACGCGAAGGCGCGCAGTTCGTGAAGGATCACATCATCCGCGTCACCGAACGTGCGTTTGACGACTTTGCCGATGGCGGCACCGATGATGCTGCCAACCGAAAAATGTTGGGACTGGGAGGCTGATCGGATGGCTATCGAGGGCAAGAGCGAAACGAGCAAGGGACGGATCCGCCTTGGCATGGTTGGCGGTGGGCGCGACGCGTTCATCGGCGGTGTGCACAGGATCGCCAGCCGTATCGACGATCGCTTCGAGCTGATTGCGGGGGCGTTCTCTTCAACAGCTGAGAAATCGCGTGCGTCCGGTGAAGACCTCGGCCTCGATCCGACGCGGGTCTATGACGATTTCACCGATATGGCCAAACGCGAAGGGCGCCTGAAGAACGGCATCGAAGCGGTGGCGATCGTAACACCGAACCACATGCACTATCCGGTGGCGCGCGAGTTTCTCAAACGCGGCATTCACGTCATCTGCGACAAGCCGCTCACGGCGACGCTCGGCGATGCAAAGAAGCTGGTAGCAGCGGCGGATAAGTCCGACTCGCTGTTCGGGCTGACGCACAATTACACCGGTTATCCGATGGTGCGGCAGGCGCGCGAGATGATCCCCGCCGGCCAGCTTGGCACGATCCGCGTTGTCCAGGCCGAATACCCGCAGGATTGGCTGACGGAACCGCTTGAACAGACCGGTATGAAGCAGGCGGCCTGGCGCACCGACCCAGCGCGCTCGGGTGCCGGTGGTTGCGTCGGCGATATCGGTACGCACGCCTTTAACCTTGCCTCGTTCGTCAGCGGACTGGAACTGGAGGAACTGTGCGCGGAACTGACCAGTTTCGTTCCGGACCGCCGTCTGGACGACAATGCGCAGGTCATGATGCGCTTCAAAGGTGGCGCACGGGGCATGCTCTGGTCGAGCCAAGTGGCGCCCGGCAATGAGAATGCCCTGAAGCTTCGCATCTATGGCGACAAGGGCGGCCTTGAATGGCATCAGGAAGAGCCAAACACGTTGTGGTTTTCTCCTTTTGGCGAACCGCCGCAGAAGATCACCCGCGGCGGTGCAGGCTCCGGCGACGCAGCGGGTCGCGTGACGCGCATCCCGCCCGGCCATCCGGAAGGTTATCTGGAAGGTTTCGCCAACATCTATTCGGAGGCCGCGCAAGCTATCCGCGCCAAACAGGCTGGCCAGCCGATACCCTCCGATGTGGTTTTCCCGACCGTGCAGGACGGGCTGATCGGGGTCGCGTTTGTCGATGCCTGCGTGCGCTCTTCGGAGCGCAATGGTGCCTGGGTTGGCCTAAAGATCTAGGGTCAGGACCTATTCATATGATTGAAATGGCGTTCGATAGGGCAAGCGATACAAGGAAAAGTCCGAAGAGAGGGGTTTATCCCCCGGTCGAGGACTTTGACGCCGTAGGGCGCCGGCAGATCGAGCGTCCTTCGGATCGGGCGTGTTTGCACGGGCTGCTGTGTCGCAACCCCTTGAACGTCGTAAGACGTCCTGCGGGCTTGCTCCTTGCATCCGCACAAACACGCCACGACCATTTCAACCAGATCAATAGGTCCTGACCCTGGGTATCGGTCACAGCGCAGCGAGAAGGAGTGGTTCAATGAACAGCGCAGGCCGACTTTTTTTGACGTCTCTCTTTGCGATGGGGATAGGGACGGCAACACCAGCCTCGGCCACGTCCACGCTCTATTGTGTCGGCGTCGACGATCCGCCGGTGCATGTTCATCTAACGCTTAGCAATGTGCCATTCCTGTCCGTTGTGAATGCCTTCATTGAAACGCCCTCGGGTCATTATGCCATGCAACCTGAGGTAGGTGGGACGACCGTCATCGTCGGACAAGGCTTCAGCACACCTGACGGTTTGTCGGTTGATTTTGCCGATCCGAACCTTATGGGAGCGCCTGTGACGTTGCGCACGCTGAATGCCTATCGAGACGAGCAAGCCGCCCATGTCGGCCTGCTCATCGTTGAAGACCGCGATGTCTTTGGCCTTGTCTGTGACGGACCATGACCTGCGGCAACGGCCATTTCCAACTTTTTGAGGTACGCACCTCAATTTTGGGCTTTACTTGAGGTACGCACCTCAGTAAGTGTTGAAGCATGCCCTCAAGAAACGCCGCAAAAGGCGGCCGGAGGGATAAAACGGGAGGAATTCCAAGATGAAAACAGTCAAGTTGATGGCCGCAACCGCGCTGACCGGCGTGATCGGCCTTACCGGTGCCGTCGGCCTGCCCGCCACAGCGGCACAGGCGGAAGATCTGACGCTGTGCTGGGCCGCATGGGACCCGGCGAACGCGCTTGTGGAGCTTTCCAAACAGTTTGAGGAAGAGTCCGGCCATACGATGAACTTCGAGTTCATTCCCTGGCCGAACTTTGCCGACCGCATGTTGAACGAGTTGAACTCCGGCGGCCAGCTTTGCGACCTGCTGATCGGCGACAGCCAATGGATCGGTGGCGGTGCCGAGAACGGCCACTATGTGCGCCTGAACGACTTCTTCGATGCTGAAGGCATCTCGATGGACGATTTCGCGCCGGCAACCGTGTATGCCTATTCGACCTGGCCGAAAGGCTCGGAAAACTTCTACGCCCTGCCCGCCATGGGCGATGCCAACGGCTGGTTCTACCGCCGTGACTGGTTCGAGCGGGACGATATCCGGGCTGCCTATCTGGCCGAAACCGGCCAGGAACTGCGTGAGCCGCAGTCACAGCGTGAGCTGTTGCAGATTGCACAATTCTTCCAGGAGCGTGAGATTGACGGTCAGACCCGCTATGGCGCGGCGATCTTCACCGAGCGCGGCTCGGAAGGCATCACCATGGGTGCAACCGGCGCGCTCTATGCCTGGGGGTTCCAGTATGAAAGCGAGCCTGGTTCCTACGATATGGTCGGCGTGGTAAATGGGCCGAATGCCGTTGAGGCGCTCGAGTTCTACAAGGAGCTGTACGAGACGGCGACGCCTCCGGGCTACACCGACTCCTACATGGGCGAATCCCTTGACGCCTTCAAATCAGGTCAGGTCGCCATGGCGATGAACTGGTTTGCTTTCTTCCCCGGTCTTTATGCCGACCCGGAGATTGGCGGCGACACCATCGACTTCTTCGTCAATCCGCCGCAGGAGGTGGCCGCTTCGACTCTCGGCGGTCAGGGTATTTCGGTTGTTGCCTACTCCGATAAGCAGGACGCAGCGCTGGAATACATCGCTTGGTTCGCCCAGCCGGATATCCAGGCCCAGTGGTGGGAGCTTGGCGGCTATTCGGCTCACAACTCGGTGCTGAACGACCCGGGCTTTGTGGATAGCGCACCATTTGCCGGCGACTTCCTTGAAGCCATGGGCGGGGTTCAGGACTTCTGGCAAGAGCCGGCTTATGCAGAACTCCTGCTCGCCATGCAGAAGCGCCTGCACGACTATGTGGTGGCCGACCAGGGCACTGCACAAGAAGCGCTCGACCTGCTGGTGGAAGACTGGACTGAAATCTTCGAAGATGAAGGCCTGCTCTAGCAGTCTGTTCAACCAATATGGCTGCCCGGCGCTTGCCGGGCAGCATTTTTGAAGCCCCTTGCAGCAAGACGGCCAATGCGCCGAAGATGCTTGGCCTATGACACAAGCAGGGAACGCGAACCGTGTCCGAGACCACGATAGAGCGCGCCGCTAAGGCGACGCCGCCATCCGTTGCGCGAAAAATCAGAGGCCTGAGCGACCGGGCCATCGCCTGGATTTTCGTCGGCCCATCAATCTTCCTGCTGCTGGCGATCAACATCTTTCCGCTGATCTGGACGATCAACCTGTCGTTCACGAACTTTCGCGCTAACCGGCCCAACCGGGAGGTCGAGTATATCGGCCTGCGCAACTACGAGCGCATCCTGACCGATAGCGACATCTGGTTGACGATGCAGGCGACCGCACACTTCCTGTTCTGGACGATTGCGCTGCAGGTGGTGATCGGTTTCACCCTCGCCTACCTGATCAACAAGAAATTCAAAGGCAACGATCTCTGGACAACCATCATCGTGCTGCCGATGATGCTCTCGCCCGCCGTGGTCGGCAATTTCTGGACGTTTCTCTATCAACCGCAGATCGGGCTGTTCAATTACATCGTCTCGTTCTTCACCGGTCTGGAGCCATCGTCTTTCGAGATGATCGGTTCGGTGGCCCTCGCACCCTGGGCCATCGTGATCGTGGACACATGGATGTGGACGCCGTTCGTCATGCTGATCTGTCTGGCGGGCCTGCGAAGCATTCCCGATTACATTTATGAAGCCGCAGAGATCGACCGGGCGTCGAAGTGGCGGCAGTTCTGGACCATCACCGTGCCGATGGTGCTGCCTTTCCTGATGCTGGCGGTGCTCTTCCGCGGCATCGAAAACTTCAAGATGTTCGACCTCGTGGTCCAACTGACCGGCGGGGGCCCCGGCTCTGTCACAGAGCTCACCTCGATCAATCTAAAACGCGAAGCGTTTGAGAAATGGCGGACCGGCTATGCCTCTGCCTATGCCATCATCCTGTTCGTGACCGTGTTCGGCCTCGCTTCGATCTATGTGAAGGCGCTCAACAAGGTGAAAGAAAGATGAGCTATTCCCTCACCGAACCGTCCAAGCGCCAGAAATGGTTCGCCGGTACGCTGGTCATTCTCTATGCGGTGGTAACGATGATCCCGCTGGCGTGGATTTTCATCACGGGCTTCAAGTCGCCGGCCGACGCCATCTCCTATCCCCCGCAGGTGATCTTCGAACCGACGCTGGAGGGCTACGTGAACCTGTTCACGCAGCGCACCCGGCAGACTCAGGAGTTTCTCGAAGCGAACCCTCCGGAAGAATGGTACGATGAAATCGTGCGCCAGTACGACATGGTCATTGTCGGTCCGTCGAAGTTCGGCGAGCGCTTTCTGAATTCGGTGATCATCGGTTTCGGTTCGACCTTTCTCAGCGTGTTTCTGGGTACATTGGCCGCCTATGCGTTCAGCCGATTCAAAGTGCCGTTGGCCGACGATCTTTTGTTCTTCATTCTGTCGACGCGCATGATGCCTCCGATCGCGGTCGCGATCCCGATCTTCCTGATGTACCGGGAGCTTGGCCTGTCCGACACGCATCTGGGCATGATCCTGCTCTACACGGCGGTGAACATCTCGCTGGCCGTCTGGCTGCTCAAGGGATTCATCGACGAGATTCCCCGCGAGTATGAAGAAGCAGCATTGATCGACGGCTACACGCGTTTCCAGGCCTTCTACAAGATCGTGCTGCCGCAGGCCGCGACCGGCATCGCCTCAACCGCCATCTTCTGCCTGATCTTTGCATGGAACGAGTATGCGTTTGCCGTGCTCCTGACCTCCGGGACCGCGCAGACAGCACCGCCGTTCATTCCCACCATCATCGGGATTGGCGGGCTCGACTGGCCGGCCGTGGCTGCCGGCGCGACGCTCTTCCTGCTGCCGGTCATGATCTTCACCGTGATGCTGCGCAAGCATCTGCTTCGCGGGATCACCTTCGGAGCGGTGCGCAAATGAGCAAGTTCTTCTCCGGCCTTCTGGGGCTGCGCCGCGGTCCATGGGAAATGCTGGCAACCATCCTGATTGCGCTGGGCGTCTTCATGCTGATGCAGCCCTTCGCACTGGTCGCCTACACCTACTCGTTTATCGTCACGCTGGTGGGGACGGTGATGTTCATCATCGTCAGCCATTTCCGGGAGTAGACATGGCAACCACGCTGCCCAAATCGATGCCTTCGGAGGTCGCGGCCGCGATTGCCGATCTGCCTCGCTCAATGCAGGAGCTTCTGCTGCAACTGCGCACGATGATCCTTGAAGCCGCGAAGGCGAAGGATATCGGACCGGTTGAAGAGACGCTCAAATGGGGCGAACCGGCCTATGTGCCGGGAAAACATGGCACGACCATTCGTCTTTCCGGGAACGCAGCCACCGGCAGCTGCAAGATGCTGGTCCACTGCCAGACGTCGCTTGTAGACGAATGGCGTGGCCAGTTTGGTTCGCGTCTCACCTTTGAAGGAAATCGTGCCGTTGTGATCGATCCGGAACGCCCCCTGCCCGTTGAAGAACTGTCGATGTGCATCGCATCCGCCCTCACCTACCATGCCGACCGTCAGGCGCGGGGCCGCGCCCATGGCTGAGATTATCATCAGAAATCTGCGCAAGGAGTTCGGCAGCTTCACCGCCGTGCAGTCGTCCTCTTTCAAGATCGAAGACGGCGAATTCTTCATGCTGCTCGGCCCATCGGGCTGCGGCAAGACCACCACGTTGCGGATGATCGCCGGGCTCGAGCTTCCGACATCCGGTGAGATCTACATCGATGGCGAAGAGGTGTCGCAGCGTCCGGCCAGTCAGCGCGACATCGCCTTCGTGTTCCAGATGTTCGCGCTCTATCCGCACATGAACGTGCGCAAGAACATCTCCTATCCGCTGGTCAGCCAGGGCATGCCACGCGCGCAAGTAAAGGCGAAGGTGGCCGAGGTCGCCCGGATTCTGGGTATCGAAGACATCCTGAACCGGCCTGTAGGCGGGCTGTCGGGCGGAGACCGGCAGCGTGTTGCACTGGGACGGGCTATCGTGCGCGATCCGAAGGCGTTCATGATGGATGAACCGCTGGGCGCACTGGATGCGGAATTCCGCGAGCACATGGCAGAGGAGTTGCGCGCCCTGCACGACCGTATGGGAGCGACCACCGTCTATGTGACCCACGATCAGTTGGAGGCCATGCAGATGGGCGACAAGATCGTGGTTATGAACCATGGCGTCATCGAACAGTTCGGAGCGCCGCAGGATATCTACGACAAGCCGGCGACCATGTTCGTGGCCAACTTTATCGGGTCGCCACCGATGAACTTTCTGAAAGGTCATGGCGCTCTGGAAACCGGCGCAACGACCGTCAAACTGCACCATCACGAGATCGGCATTCCGGAAATGCGTGAGCCGTTCGACGGTGACATCACCGTCGGTGTGCGACCGGAGCATGTGAAGCTTGCCGACGAGGGCGCCTATCGCGGCGAAATACTCGCAACGGAGTATCTGGGCACCACGCAAATTCTGACATTGGACACGCCTGCAGGCGAACTGAAGGCGCGCATCGGGTCGGAGCAGGCCGCACGCGTCGGCGAACAGGTTGGCCTGAACTTCAACGCGTCCACTTTGACACTGTTTGACAATCAAAGCGGCCGTGCCTTGCGCTCGGACCTCAATGAGGGGGTGCTGCACGATGGCTGACGTTACTC
>JANQJE010000029.1 GCA_028281795.1 Cohaesibacteraceae bacterium
GTGTCCCGCAGTGACTGAACCAGAGCGTCGCGGGTTTGCTGTTTCAGTGCGATGTGATCTCGCAAAGCATGCGCCACCGATGCGCACGCAACCACCAAAAGGCAGTGCTCGGCCGGGTCTTCCACAAGGGCCCGGCGCGTGAAGGCGGATTTGGCGTCACGCATGATGCCGGCCATGATTGCCCGATAGTGCTGGGGCTCGGCTTCGTCCAACAGGAAGGCGGCATGGTTGGTGAGTGAAAGGGCGCGTCGGGCGGCCATTTGTGGTGTGTGTGCGAGCGGTGGATGTCCGCGGCTGGTCTCAAGCCAATTCAGCACATATTCGCGGGCATGGTGGGCAGCGATTCTCTGACTGTCTTTGGCTGTCACAGATGTCAGCTCGTAGGCGCGCATATGGCGCAACCACTCGAAGCTGTGCAGTTCCACGGCAAATGCATCGCTCGGTGGATCAACATCGAAAGGCATGCGTCCCTGCAGTTCGACCACCTTGTTGGCAAGCGCAAAATAGCCTTCGATCAGTTCACTGGCGCGGGTTGGATCAGCGGTTCGCATGTCGCGCGGGACAGCTTGAAAAACGGCGCGGTGGCTTGCCCATGTGCCCACCAATACGGTGGTCATAGATGCACTGAACGTGCGCCAGCTGCTCGTCAGCCGGGCGCTTGCACGTCCGATACTTGCAAAAAGGGGCCTAAAGGTAGTGCCTATGGCCACAGTATGCTGTCCCTCGCTTACGCCTGTCAGCGCAACTGCCGTGTTCCCATGGGAGATCACGGTTGTGATAAGCGATACGAAATACCTCAAAATAGGCGGGGACTGTTAAGAAACCTGCCGTTCCGGTTAATGCACGCGGGACGCGAATACTGCTCAGCGAAGTCCTGATTCTGCGCTACTCCGGCGCACGCAACACAGCCGCGAAGAACCCATCCATACCGGTTGTATTCGTTAATGCGCTGTTCGATGCATTGAAATGTGGAAGCGTTCGCATTGTCCCGTCGCTCTGCACGGACCCGTGCAGAGCTTGGTCTTTGGTAATCGGGATGATCGTCCAGCCTTTTTGTGTCCGCAGAAAGCGGGCAATCTGAGCTTCGCCTTCTTCTGGTTCCAGCGAACAGGTGGCATAGACCATCACGCCACCCGGCTTCACCCGTTCTGCGGCTTTGGCAAGCAGAGTTGCCTGTATTTTGGCCAATGCCATGATGTCGGCGTTACGTCGGATATGGGCGATATCAGGGTTGCGGCGGAGCGTTCCGGTTGCGCTGCAGGGCGCATCCAGAAGCACACCGTCAAACCGGCCTTTCGGTGAATCAGCGAGCGCGTCGGAGACAACAGTCTGCACCTTCAATCCGAGCCGCTTCATGTTGCCTGAAAGACGTTTCATGCGTTCGGCGGACTGGTCGAGCGCCGTCACGGTGCAACCGGCGCCGGCCAGTTGGGCCGTCTTGCCGCCGGGCGCCGCGCAAAGATCGAGCACTGCCGCCTTGGTCGGGTCCGGCAGAGCGTCCAGCAGCAGCTGCGCGGGCAGAGAGGCCGCTATGTCCTGTACCCACCAGGTGCCGTCCTGATAGCCGGGAAGTGTTTCGATGTTGCCAGGCTTTGTCAGGCGCACGGTATGCCGGTGCAAAGAAATGGGGGAATAGTCACCCAGATGCTCCATGACTGTGGTGCGGTTGACATCAGGTTTGAGGGTCAGATCGATGGCCGGCTGTTCGCGTAACATCGCTGCGATATGACGGGTTGTTTCAGCGCCATACGATTGTTCCCAGCGTTCCGTCAGCCAAACGGGCAGGTCATGGGGCGGTGCTTTGGCGATCAATGCATCTTTCTCACGGACCATGCGTCGCCCAACGGCATTGACCAGACCTTTGAGTTTTCGTGTGTCCTTTCGGCTGGCGGCATCTTCCACCGCAAGAGTCACGGCGGCATGGTCCGCCATCTCCATCACAAGCAATTGGGCTGCCATGACCCGCAGGATTGCCATGGTCTTTGCCGCGCTGGCATGGAGAGGTTTATCCAGGCATGTATCAATAGCGGCATCCAGCGTGTTCAGGCGACGCAGCGTGGTGAGGACCAGCGCTTTTGTTAGCGCCCGATCTGCGTTCGCATGCTCGCCTTTGCCGCCGCCTGCATCGAAAGCGCTGTCCAGCGCTTTGCCTTCGCTCAGCACGCGATGAACGGCATTGGTTGCCTGCGTTCGGACGCTCAGCCCGGGAACGGAATTGCCTGCCGGTCTGCGACGATTGTGTGAGTGTGGTGTCCCTTTGGTCCGTGGACCAGGCCGCGCACTCAACCCCAAGGGCCTTTGGTTGCTCCGTCTGACGGCGTGTTCTGCGATCGTTCGTCGAACGGTGCATCCCCCCAGTTCCGGGTCAGCTCATTCAGCTTCTCGATGCGCTGATCCATGGGTGGGTGGGTGGCGAACAGGCCGGCAAACCGTGAGCCGGCCAGCGGATTGGCGATGAACAGATGGGCGGTTGCAGGATTGCGTTCAGCGCTTTCGATACGCCCACGTCCCGTGAGACTTCCAATGCGGGCTAGGGCAGAGGCCATCCAATCGGGCCGACCGCAGATTTCTGCGGCCAGTTTGTCGGCAGCAAACTCGCGGGTGCGCGATATCGCCATTTGAACCAACACGGCAGCCATGGGGGCGACGATGATCGCCGCCAGCACGCCGACAACACCCAGTGGATTGTTTCGGTTGTTGCCGAAGAACAGGGCGAAGTTGCCCAGCATCGATATAGCGCCGGCCAGTGTCGCCGTGATCGTCATGGTCAGTGTGTCCCGGTTCTTCACATGGGCCAACTCATGGGCCATTACGGCGACCACTTCTTCCTGAGTGAGTGTTTCCAGAAGGCCGGTGGTGGCGGCAACGGCGGCGTTTTCCGGGTTGCGTCCGGTGGCAAAAGCGTTCGGTTGCGGGGTGTTGATCACGTACACCTTTGGCATCGGCAGATCAGCATGCTCGGCCAATTGGCGGACGATCGTCACCAGTTGTGGAGCTGAGCGCTCGTCTACTTCGCGCGCGTTGTGCATGCGCAGGATCATCTTGTCTGCGTTCCAATAGCTGAAAAGGTTCATCCCAGCAGCGATCACGAAGGCGATCATCATGCCGCCTGTCCCACCGATCATAAGGCCGACGCCCATGAAAAGGGCGGTAAGGCCTGCTAACAGAATGCCCGTGCGCATCACGCTCATGGTCAAAAACATCCAGATTTGTTCTCGTCTTGAGCTTGTTATGGGGTGCGATCCCGAGCCTCACAAGGTTTGACCTGCCATGCAGGCAGCCCTAAATCTGCTCACATTACGCGATCAAAGACCTTGAAGAATGAGCAATCAGAACGATCAGGCGAGCGACGAGACCGCTAAAGCGCGGGTTAAGGACGCAGCAGCGCGCGCAAAAGCGGAAGCTGCCGCCCGCCGCGCTGAAAAAGACCGGCTCGCCAAGGCTGCCTCCAAAGAGATCGACGGACGCGGAGGTTTGGATCCGGTGCGCTACAACGATTGGGAAATCAAAGGCCTGACCTCAGATTTCTAACCAGCCTCGTGCTTGAGGGGATCTGAGTCACGCGGTGCATTCTAAGCCTTTGCTTTGACTTGTTTTTTCTGAGCATGCGTCAATGCTTGCCGGCGCCTGCGCATTCTCTGCACAGCGGTGTATGGGGAACGGCTGCCAGACGCTCGTCGGAGATCGGTTCTCCGCATGAGACGCAGATGCCATAGGTGCCCTCGTCCAAGCGCTTCAGGGCCGCTTCGATCATTCGTACCTCGACCAGACCGACCGATCCAAGCTCTTCCAGCATCTCGTCACTTTCACGATCGATGGCAGCCTCTTCAAAGTCAGCCGGTTTGGCTTCATCCAGGTCGTGCTCGATCTCGACAAGACGGGTGTCGAGTTCGGCGAGGCGGGATTTCAGTCGTTTGCGTGCGTCTTCGGGCGCAATCATTTCAGATCTCCTGGATGGGTATTGCAGCTATGCTGGTTTAATGCGGCTCAGGCTGCCTTGCGTTGAATCATATCGGCTGGACTGAGAGTCTTGCGATGCTGTCAGCTTGTCGGTGCGTCGACTTGGTCATCCTCGTCCAGGATGCGGCGCAAGCGGCCAAAGGCCAGCCGGATGCGCGATTTCACGGTGCCTAACGGCAGTCCTGTTTCTTCGGCAATCTGACTGTGTGACAGTTCGGTAAAGAAAGCCAGTTCCACCAGTTGCAGCTGTTGTTCGGGCAGCTTGGCCAACGCGTCACGTATGCGGGTCTGGCGCTTTTCTTCATCGAGCGTTTCATTGGGATCGGGCAGGGTTTCATCTTCGATCACCATCGTTTCCGTGTCGACGTTCACGGTGCGCCTGCGGCGCAGCATGTCAATACGCCGATTGCGGGCGATCCGGAAAAGCCACGTAGCGGCAGAGCTCTTGGTCCGGTCGAAAAGCGTTGCCTTGCGCCATACCGTGACCATCACGTCCTGCGTGACTTCCTCGGCCATGGCATCATCCGCACCAAGCCGCATCAAATAGGCTTTCACACGTGGTCCAAAATGGTTGAACAGCTCGGCAAACGCGGTCCGGTCCTGGCGCTGAGCCACTGCCTCCAGCCAGTCACCGTGGCGCGTGGCGTCCGCTTTGGCGCTTTGCGTGCGTGTCTCTGGCTGCGATGTGGGTTGCATGCAAAATCCGTGGTGTTTGCAGAGGTGTCAACGGCGGCCAAGACAGCCGCGCCGTTGGGTGTGAAAGGACCATGGTCGTCGGCCGCCTCCGCACATTACTGGCCGAACGTTACAAGTGTGAGCCATTTACTTCCTGAGGTAAATACTTAGAGCGCCCCGCGCCAACATGCCGCTGCGGGCCGTTGACAGGACGCGGTTGGCTGAAACGGTCGGGCCAACGCAATGCACGACCGGAACGGGCCGTCTGCGCCACACTGTTGCCCTACTCCGGGCTAGGGATGCGACCGGGCGGACGGTTGGACGAGGTCGGCATGATCGACAGTCCTTAACCGGCACTTAACGACCTGCGACGCATTATCATGGTGAATTGGATCTTCCGGATCGGCTTTGCTTTTGATGGCGTACCTCAGGCATCTGTTAACCGTCAGCAGCCTTTCCCGAACTGGCCAAAACTGACAAGCGACTGAGTGAGTATTCATGTTGAACCTTCCGCTTACCAAGCTTTCTTCTCGCCGACTGATGCTGGCTGTCTGCGCCGCTCTCGGCTTCGGGCTGACTGCTCCTGGTGTTGCGATGGCGCAAGAACCGACGTTTGTTGAGCAGTCGCGCGACTGGGATGTTTTCACCACCACGATCGAAGGTGGGCAAGCCTGCTTTATTGTTTCGAAGCCGCGCTCTTATGACCCGATGCCGGAAAGCCGGCATGGCGATGTGTTTTTCTATCTCACCCGGCGACCGGCTGCCGGTGTTGTGGCCGAACCGCTGATCCTGGTTGGGTACTCTTACGCGGAAGGCTCGCAGGTGACTGCGACTGTGGGGACAACCGATTTCACGTTCCTGACGCAAGGTCC
>JANQJE010000093.1 GCA_028281795.1 Cohaesibacteraceae bacterium
GCCGCGCACACCTAGTGCCATTTCACCGGAGCGGATCTTCAGCGCCATCTCGCCGAACAGATCGCGCCGCCATCCCTTCATGGCTTTCACGTCGACATCGCCATGGATCGCGATGGCATCGAGCTCATCGGCATTGGCGATGATGCGGGGTGCGACGCCTTCGCGCTCGGCGACAAGCTTGAGCGCAACTTTCAGCAGCTCGGCAATGGCCGGTGCGCTTTCGGGGTTGCGCTTGGACTTGGGGAGTTTCGGCAGAGCATCGATCGGCAGAGCCGAAACACCCTGCAGTGCCTCCACCAGGCCGCGCGCGAAAGGTTGTTTTTCAAAGCCGCGCGGCACGGCGCGCAGTTTGCCCAGAGCATCCAGAGACAGCGGACGCTGCTGCGCCAGCTCATAGATGGCGTCGTCTTTCAGGATACGGCGGCGCGGCACATCGCGGTCTTGTGCGACTTCTTCGCGCCATTTGGCAACGGCCTTCAGAGCGGCGAATTCAATGGGTTTGCGTGCCCGCAGTTTCAGACGTTGCCAGGCATCATCCGGACTGACCGAATAGGTGGCCGGATCGAGCAGGGTGGCCATCTCCTCGGCGACCCAGTTCGCTCGGTTCTTTGAATCCAGGATGCCGGAAAGATGCTGGTAGACACCACGCAGATGCGTCACATCGGCCGCCGCATAAGCAAGTTGGGCATCGTTAAGCGGCCTGCGCGACCAGTCTGTAAAACGGTTCGACTTGTCGATGCTGGCGCCCACGGTCTGACGGACGATCTGGTCATAGCCCACCTGATCGCCGAACCCGCACACCATGGCGGCAATCTGGGTATCGAAAACCGATTGCGGGATAGCCCCCGTCAGGTAGTGAAAAATTTCAATGTCCTGACGGCCCGCATGAAACACCTTAAGTGTGCCTGCATCGGCCAGCAGCTCGAACAGCGGCGACAGATCCAGTCCTTCGGCCAGGGGATCGATCAGCGCAAACTCGTCGGCTCCGGCGACCTGGACCAGACAAAGCTGAGGCCAGAACGTCGTTTCACGCAGGAACTCGGTGTCGATGGTGATGAAGGGTTCACTGGAAAGGCGTTCGCAAAGCTGACGCAGGGAATCGGTATCGTGTAACAGTTTCATGGCTTCCCTCATAAACGCTTTGCCCAGTCATGGCGATCCACTCTGCCCCGCGATGGTTGACGCACCCGCGCGAACGGCGCTAAGCCGCTCCGCATCCGCGCAAACGGCTCGTTTGCGCTTTTCTTTTTGCCTTGAGGAACCCTTTCATGTCGGACACCGGTCTGCATCGCTATCGCTCGCACACATGTGGCGCTCTGCGCCGTGACGATGTGGGCAACACCGCGCGGCTTTCAGGCTGGGTTCATCGCGTGCGCGATCATGGCGGTGTGCTGTTCATCGATCTGCGCGACCATTACGGCATGACGCAGATCGTCATCGACCCGGACTCGCCAGCCTTTTCTCTGGCCGAAACGGTGCGCTCCGAATGGTGCCTTCGCATCGATGGCAGAGTGAAGGAACGCACGCCTGAAACCGTCAACGAAGCGCTGCCGACCGGTGAGATCGAAGTCTTTGCGACCGAGATCGAAGTGCTCGGCGCGTCCGAGGAACTGCCCTTGCAGATCTTCGGCGAACCGGAGTTTCCCGAGGACACGCGGCTGCGCTACCGCTTCCTCGATCTGCGCCGGGAGACGCTGCACGCCAATATCATGACGCGTGCCAAGGTCATCCGCGACATGCGCAACCGTATGGAAGACGCCGGGTTTAACGAGTTCCAAACCCCGATCCTGACGGCGTCCTCGCCGGAAGGCGCACGGGATTTCCTGGTGCCCAGCCGCATCCATCACGGCAAGTTCTACGCCCTGCCGCAGGCACCGCAGCAGTACAAGCAATTGCTCATGGTGGCGGGCTTTGACCGCTATTTCCAGATCGCTGCCTGTTTCCGCGACGAAGACCCGCGTGCGGACCGTCTTCCCGGAGAGTTCTACCAGCTCGATCTGGAGATGAGCTTCGTCACCCAGGAAGAAGTCTGGGAGACGATGGAGCCTATCCTGCGCGGTGTTTTCGAGACATTCGGCGAGGGCAAGCCGGTCTCCCCGGCGTTCCGGCGCATCCCCTATGCCGATGCCATGCGTCTTTACGGCACCGACAAACCGGACCTGCGCAACCCGATCGAGATGCAGGACGCGTCCGAGCATTTCCGCGGCTCGGGCTTCAAGGTCTTTGCACGCATGCTGGAAGACGAGGCCAACTCGGTTTGGGCCATCCCAGCCAAGACCGGCGGCTCGCGCGCCTTTTGCGACCGGATGAACTCCTGGGCCCAGGGCGAGGGACAGCCAGGGCTCGGTTACATCTTCTGGCGCGAGGAGGACGGTGCACTGGCCGGTGCAGGACCGCTAGCCAAGAACATCGGCCCGGAGCGCACCGAAGCCATTCGCCGGCAGCTCGGCCTGGATGCAGGCGATGCCGCGTTCTTCGTCGCGGGCAACCCGAAAACGTTTGCTGCATTTGCCGGCAACGCCCGGACGCAGGTCGGCACCGAACTGAGCCTTGTCGATGAAGAGCGCTTCGAGCTTTGCTGGATCATCGACTTCCCGTTCTACGAATGGGACGAGGAGAACAAGCGGCCCGACTTCGCCCACAACCCGTTCTCCATGCCGCAGGGCGGTATGGAGGCGCTGGAAAACGAAGACCCGATGTCACTCAAAGCCTATCAGTACGATCTGGTGTGCAACGGGTATGAGATCGCATCCGGCTCGATCCGCAACCAGCTGCCTGATCTGATGATCAAGGCCTTCGAGCTGACGGGCAAATCGAAAGAGGAAGTCGAAGAACAGTTCGGCGGTCTCTACCGCGCGTTCCACTACGGTGCACCACCCCATGGTGGTATGGCAGCCGGGGTGGACCGGATCGTGATGCTGCTGTGCGGTGCGAAATCGGTGCGCGAGGTGGCCCTGTTCCCAATGAACCAGCAGGCCATGGACCTGATGATGGGGGCACCGGCAGATGTCTCGGCGGCG
Organism: Cohaesibacteraceae bacterium; assembly: GCA_028281795.1. Classification (GTDB taxonomy): domain Bacteria; phylum Pseudomonadota; class Alphaproteobacteria; order Rhizobiales; family MH13; genus MH13. The sequence continues at coordinate 3,021 of JANQJE010000093.1, forward strand.
CAATTGCGCGACCTCAACATCCGGGTCAATCCACCACCGGCGTCCAACTGATCATCTCGGTTCAAACGGAAATTCGTTCGAACTCCTTGCGCGTTGCTTCGATGTTGGCATGCGTCGGCACGCTCTCTTCATTGCCAAGGTACTGAATGGCATAAGCCGATGCGGCACGCGAAAAGCGGAAATGTTCGGTCCAGGTGCGGCTTGGGAATTGCAGCATGGAAGCAATGTAGGCGCCGTGGAAGATATCGCCGGCCCCGTTGGTATCGATGATCTTGTCCATCGGCACCGGCAGTGCCCTGACGTGCTGATGAACGCCGTCCTGCGCATAGTACACCACGCCCTCCGATCCCATGGTCACCGCGCCGACACGGCAACCGTAGGTTTTCAGTTTTTCTAGCGCATCTTTGGGCTCCAGCCCCCAGGTCTCGCAGAACAACTCGGACACGACCGCAACGTCGATATAGTTGAGAAGCTCATCGGTGTTCTCGCGCACCGCGCCGCCGTCCAGCGATGTCGCAATACCGCGCTCGCGGCAGGCTTTGGCGTAGTACAATGCTGCGTCCCCCTGGTGGCCATCCACATGCAGAACCTTGCATCCGTCCAGATTGAGATTGGGGTAGGGGTGCAGATAAGCATCGTCACGGCACCGCACGATGGCACGCTTGCCGTCCTTGGGCATAATGAAAGACAGCGAGGCCTCCGCGACCTTGCGCTCATGGATGCGCACACCCGCCGAGCGGGCCATTTCCCGGAACATCAGAGACAGCCAGTCATCACCTGACGTACACAGAAGATCGGGCCTGACGCCAAGTTTTGCCGCCGCAAAGGCCGCGGTGACTGCATTGCCGCCATAGGAGACTGCATAGTCGTCCGCGATCGTTTTATCATCGCCGGTTGGAAGCGTATCGGTGAGGAAGGTAACATCGATATAGGCGTGGCCAATAAAAAGCGCTTCCATGCAGGGCTCCAAAAGCGAAGAAATGATCTGTTCGTGCGTTGCATTGCACTTAACGTGGCGCAGAGCAACCGGCTGAGGGCATCCAGACGTAGCGGCCAGCAAGAAAACGCTGTCAATACAATGGATTATTCCTGACGCAAACGTCACCAATCCCCTGATTGTTGTTTACCAGATGGCAAGCGGACCGGTGAGATAGTGGAAGTGTTTGCCGTCTGATGGCGGCCCATAGGTTGGGGCCAAAGGGTTTCCGTTGGAATTGAACGTCAGGCAGATCGTGTTTTTTGTGGTGGGAGGCCTCCTGGCGCTCGCCCCCGTCTTCGTGGCCAGTTGGTTCGTACAACGCCAGGCCTATCTGACGGCCGATGAATATCTTGAGGAACAGTCCTCGCTCGCCCGTCAAAGCGCTGAAATGAGTTTCCTTGACCTGAGAACCGAGCTTCAGACGCTCGCGTCTGCCGCTGTGACGGGCTGCAGCCGCAATCATCTCGACCGCATGATGATGACAACGCTGACAAGACCCTCGGTGTCGGTTGTGGCGGTCCTGGGTCCGGACCGGCTGGCCGTATGCGTTGCCCCTGATCTGCCGCGCGATGCACTTCAGGTGTTCCGCGATGCGGAGCCCATCTTTGAAGGGGATGTCGCACTGGCGCAGGCCCGTGTTCTCAACAACCGTATGACCGGCATCATGCTGGAATACGCAGTTGAAGAAAACCGCACACTGGCGCTCTTTGTTCCCCGCCAGATGCTCGCGCATTTCTTCGATCACGTGGATGATGAGACGGGCGTCGTTCTGACGATGGGCGACACGGTCATCTTTGCCCGCGACCCGGGAACTTACGACGAAGAAACAGGCGCGAACATCGACGTTACCTCGTTGCCCCTGGCGTCCGGTGCCATGCGCGTTCAGGTCTCGATCGATCGCAAGCTGCCGATGGCTGCCTTCGAGCCATTCCGCCAGTGGGCCATTGTCGGGGCGATTATCGTTGGAGCGCTTATTCTGCTGCTTGTCATGCGCATCATTCACTACACGCCGGCGCGGGTGAACGAGATTGAGCGGGCCATCGAGCAGGATGAGTTCGTTCCCTATTATCAACCTGTCATCGATGTCGACAGCGGCAAGCTCGCCGGATGCGAGATGCTGGTGCGCTGGGTCAAACCCGATGGCACCATGGTGTCGCCCGGGGCTTTCATCAACATTGCCGAACAGACCGGCCTTGCGGTCCCGATGACTCGCAAGCTTATGGAAGCTGTCGTGCGCGATCTGCGCGAGGCCTACGCGGACAAACCGGGCCTGAAGGTCGCGATCAACCTGTTCAACCAGCATTTCACAAGCCTCGACATCATCGAAGATGTGACCGAGATTTTTGGCCCCAAATCGATCGCCTACGGCCAGGTCGTGCTTGAAATCACCGAGCGCGCGCCGCTGGAAAGCATGTCAATGGCGAAGGTGATCATGCGCAAACTGCAGGGGCTGGGTTGCCGTCTTGCGCTCGACGACGCCGGGACCGGCCATGGCGGTCTGGCATACCTGCAGGAACTTGGTCTGGACATCGTGAAAGTGGACAAGATGTTCATCGATCAGTTGGGCAAGAGCCGCATCGGTGAATCGATCACCCACACGCTCACCGATCTTGCCAAACAACTGGACATGGACGTCGTGGCCGAGGGTGTGGAGCGCATTGAGCAGGTCGCGCATTTGCGGCGCTACGGCATTCGTCAGGCGCAAGGCTATCTTTTCGCCCCCGCGCTGCCTGCCAAGCAATATCTGGAGCTTGTTGAGAAGCTTGGTGTTGCCGAACCGCGAACCTCAAACAATGATGTGAAGAAGGAAACGTCGCGCAAGGCCGCGACCATCCGGGCAGCCACGCGCAGCATCACCGAAGCGGATGCTG
>JANQJE010000101.1 GCA_028281795.1 Cohaesibacteraceae bacterium
GACCTGATGCACCTCGGTGTGTGTTTGTACCGGCGCTTCGATCGACGCGGCATAGGCCTGCAGGTGGCGCACGAACTCACCGGCATACATGAAGCCGTCGGGATCGGGACCGGTGTAAGGCATGCCCGGCAACCCGTTGGCCCAGTTCGGCGTCAGCAGACGCAGGCTGTCCCAGCGCTGTGTGCGCCAGGCCTCGCCGACCTGGCCACGGTCGAGGACCACATGGTCCACGCCGCGCAGCGACAGCTCGCGGCTCATGGCAAGCCCGGCCTGACCGGCGCCAATGATGACGGTCGTTCTCGATTCCACGATTGATGCCTTTTATGGAGGAAGGATGCCGTTAGGCGATCGCAACACGGGTGTTGGTCGGATTGGTGATCATGTCGAAGACGGCGGATCGTTTTTGCGATTGCGCGACCAGCGCCGCAATCTGATCCTGGGAGGCGTCCGCATCGATATCGAAGGTGATGCGGATAACGTCGAACCCGTTGCGGGCATCGGCGTTGGCACCCAGAATACCGGCGATATCCATCTCGCCTTCGACGTGCGCTTCGACTTTGCGCAAGGCAATATCACGATGCTGCGCCACAGAGACAACGCCGGCGGTCAGGCAACTGGCCAATGCCGATAGGGCAATCTCCGCCGGAGTCGGCCCGAGATCGGTCGCTGCAAACTGTTCGGGGTGATCGGCCTTGATCATATGCCCCGTCTTGCGGTCCTGTTCCTCGCCGAAGCCATAGAAACCCTTGACGAGGGAATGACTGTGAACACCATCAAACCAGGAGCATTGCGCGCGCCAGACGAAATATCCCGCCTCGGGATTGGCTTCGATCAGTTCGCGCGCACCGAGCAAGGCGTTCACGTCGACGCCATTGTTGACGGCTTTGTTTTGAGTTGAGGCTTTCATGTCCAGCTCCATAAGGTGTTCAGCACGGGGGGAAACCGCGACCCGTCAGACGGATCGCGTTCTGTGTTGGAGCGACACTAGAGAAGCTTTTCCGGCGAACCTTGCGGGCCGAATGCAAGAAATCTGCAGAAATTGCGGTGAAATCTGAGGGCGATTTGCAGATACACTCATCTGCCCTTGTGAAGCGGCGGCAACAGAAGGCAAACGGTTTGTACCTTCCGGCCTTGTGGTCGGAAACCGGGTGGATCGGCATATAGCCGTTGCGGCATTGGCATCCGGACACCAAATCGCCCCACTCATGTCGGCAGCGTGAAAGCGCCGATGGTTGCCGGGGCGATGATTTGATCTTGCCGGTGATCCCGGCGATAGTTGGACCCTCAAGGTGCCCCTTGCCGGCTTGCTACAGACCGCCCGAGCCTGGCCCTTGCACGCCCGTGACGCATCAACGGGATGCGTCTGTGTAAGGCCGGAAGCGCCAGAACACGTTGCAGAGATGAAGTACTATTTTGACGACTTCGCGCTTGATACCGATGCGCGAGAACTACGCACAAACGGCGCGGCTCTGAAGATGGAGCCCAAGGTTTTCGATGTGCTTCACTTCCTGGTGGAGAACCAGCATCGCGTCGTGTCGAAGGACGAGCTGCTGGCATCCGTCTGGGACGGCCGGTTCATTTCAGAGGCGGCGATGTCCAGCGCGGTGCGGTCGGTGCGCCGCGCGCTTGGCGACGATGGCAAATGTCAGCGCTTTGTCCGTACAATGCATGGACGCGGGTTTCGCTTCGTCATGCCGGTCACGGAAATGGGCGCGTCTGATCCTCCACCGGTCAACGGTCGTGGCGGTTCAGTCCATCCCCCGGCGCAGGAGGTGCGCTTCTGCCAAAGCAAGGACGGTACGCGGATCGCCTATGCACTGGCCGGAGATGGGCCACCCCTTGTGAAAGCATCGAACTGGATGAACCATCTTGAGTTCGATTGGGAGGGGCCGGTCTGGCAGCGTTTTTTCACCGAGCTTGCCAGCGATCATCAGTTGATCCGCCACGATGCACGCGGCAATGGGCTGTCGGCCTGGACTGTGTCTGACTTCAGTCTCGAACGCCAGGTTGAAGATCTCGAAGCGGTTGTCGACACGCTGGAACTGGAAAGCTTCCCGTTGCTGGGTTTATCCCATGGTGCTCCCAAGGCCATCGCCTATGCGGCCAAACACCCTGATCGGGTCACGAAGCTTGTTCTTATCGGAGGCTATGCGCGCGGCTGGCGGCATCGCGACGCTCCCGATACGATCTCCATAGGCGAAGCGCGCTGCACGTTGATCCGGACCGGTTGGGGGAGCGATAACAAGGCCATTCGGCAGATGGTAACCACGGACTACATGCCCGATGCACCGGCAGGCTATCAGGACTGGTTCACCGAAATACAGCGCAAGACCACGACCGCGGAAAATGCCGCACGCATTCTGTCCGTTCACGGCGATGTCGACATTCGCTGCCTGCTGGATGACGTCCGTGCACCGACGCTCGTGATCCATGCCCGCAATGACCTGGGGATACCGTACGACCAGGGCCAGGAACTGGCTGCCGGCATCCGGGACGCCCGCTTCGTCACGCTGGACACCAACAACCATCTCCTGATCGACAGCGATCCGGAATGGTCGCGTGCGTTCAGAGCCATTCATGACTTTCTGGAGAGCTAAAAGGTTGCGGCGTCGCCCTCGGTTCGCGTTTGCTCTGTACCGGGACTACACATCGCACCGGAACTGGACTGCTGAGCAATGGCGTTGGAGCCCGGCAGGACGTGTCCAACACATGTTGCAGAGATGAGATACTACTTCGACGATTTCATGCTTGATACCGACGCGCAGGAGCTGTCCGCGCACGGCAAAGCGTTGAGAATCGAACCCAGGGTTTTCGATGTGCTCCACTTTCTGGTGGCGAACGGGGATCGCGTCGTATCGAAGGACGAGTTGGTGGTGTCCGTCTGGGAAGGGCGCTTCATTTCAGACGCGGCCATGTCCAGCGCCGTGCGGTCGGTGCGCCGGGCACTGGGTGACGATGGCAAAGGCCAGCGTTTCATTCGCACCATGCACGGGCGCGGATTTCGCTTCGTCATGCCCGTCATCGAGCAGGACAGCACCGACAAGATCGAAAGCGACGACGTCGAAGACGTTCCGCGCCCCCCGGCCCAGGAGGTCCGGTTCTGCCAAAGCAAGGATGGCGTGCGCATCGCGTATGCCATAGCCGGAGACGGGCCGCCGCTTGTCAAAGCTTCGAACTGGCTGAATCATCTGGAGTTCGATTGGGAGAGCCCGGTCTGGCGGCACTTCTTCATAGGGCTGGCGGGCGCCCACAAGCTGATCAGGTACGATGCACGCGGCAGCGGCTTGTCGGCTTGGGATGTGACCGACTTCAGCCTAGAGCGTCAGGTGGAAGATCTTGAAACCGTCGTCGACACGCTTGAACTTGACACCTTTCCGTTGCTCGGTTTGTCGCAAGGCTGTGCCAAAGCCATCGCTTACGCCGCCAAGCACCCGGATCGGGTCACCAAGCTTGTGCTCATCGGCGGCTATGCCCGTGGCTGGCGGCATCGCGATGCACCGGACACTGTGGCGGTAGGCGAAGCACGCTGCGCTCTCATTCGAACCGGTTGGGGCAGTGACAACAAGACGGTCAGGCAGTTGTTCACCACGACCTACATGCCCGATGCACCGGTGGACTATCAGGACTGGTTCACCGAGATACAGCGCAAGACGACAACACCGGAGAACGCAGCCCACATTCTCTCAGCCCATGGCGATGTGGACATCCGCTCGCTACTGGGCGAGGTGCGTGCTCCAACGCTGGTGATCCATGGCCGCAACGAGGTCGGTGTGCCCTACGATCAGGGCCAGGAGCTGGCAGCCGGCATTCGCGACGCGCGGTTCGTGACGCTCGATACGGCCAACCACATTCTCCCGGCCGATGATCCTGAATGGCCTCGTGCGCTGGGCGCCATCCATCACTTCCTGGCGGATTGAGACACCAGACGGTTTTGTGGCCGGCCGATGAAAGCCGGCGTGTCTAGAGCATATCTTGGTTAGATTGAATCGTTTGAGCGCCGGAGTTTTTCGGTTCGACAAGGAGCGTGAAGCGACGCGGTGCGGGCACCGTTAGTTTCGCGCGACGCCGGCCGGGGCGGAAAAGACCAGGCTCAGACGATTGCAGGAAACTGTTTTATGCCAATGTGTTATGATCTGCAGCTTGGCGATCTTTTGCGCGCCCACTTGCGTCAAAATCCTCGCACGATGCGCAGCATCGCGCGGCGGTCTTTTCCTTGTGGGACACGCAAAATCTCATCCATCAAATCGCTTCAATCTAACCAAGACATGCTCTAGCGGCTTCCAAGCCGTGCCAGGACAGCGCCGGGGATTCCGTATTGGGCGATGGCGTCGTCATGGCGGACAAAACCAAGAAGTTCGCGCTGAACGAAATAGCCGTAGACGGCATCGGCCGCCTGCCTGAGCAGATCGCCATGCGCCGGATCGGACGGGTCGGCCTCCGTTAGATCATGCAGGGTGCGTTCAACACGCTGACCGGCTCGGCCCAGCGAAGCTGCTTTCTCGGCCAAGACTTCCACGTCCAATACGGATGCGCCTGTTTCCAGGTCAAAACCATTCTGCAATCGTCTCGGCATGCGAAGCGGCACTGCATTGATCCTTTCTGCTGTGCGTCGTCAGGTTGGTGTGTTTTCAGCGACCGTGAAAGCCCGTTTTGCTTCGCAGGTGTCACC
>JANQJE010000108.1 GCA_028281795.1 Cohaesibacteraceae bacterium
CGATCCGCACGGCGATGCGCGCCAGGGCGGTACCGGGCGAAGACCCGGCCTCCGTAGCCCAACCCGATAGCCTGCTGGAGCCTGCGATGGAGCTGACAAGTCCGAGCTTTGCTGAAACAGGTGTGATCTATGATGTACCGTCGGGCAGCATCATCCGGCCCGAAGCCGACTAGGTTCGGCTTACTGGATTTTGCGTTTCCTGGCCTTGGCTTCGTACGGGTTGCTTCCCTTGCGCATCAGCACGCGCAGCGGCACTCCCGGCAGATCGAACGTGTCACGCAACCCGTTGACGAGATAGCGCGTATAGCTGCCCGGCAAGGCATCGGGGCGCGAGCAGAACACGGCAAAGGTTGGCGGGCGGGCCTTGGCTTGCGTCATATAGCGCAGTTTCAACCGTCTGCCGGAGACCGCAGGTGGGGGATGCTGAGCCAATGCCGCCGTGAGCCAGCGGTTCAAAGCGGCGGTGGAAATCCGGCGGTTCCAGACATCGTCCATGTGGAGCACGGCCTGCATCAACGCCTCCGTGCCTTTGCCAGTCTTGCCGGACAGCGGCACGAGCGGCGCGCCGCGCACCTGTGGCAGAAGACGCGCCAGTTCTTCCTCGCACTCCTTCAGGAAGACATCCTTGTTCTTGATCAGGTCCCATTTGTTGAGACCGAACACGAGCGCCCTGCCCTCGCGCGCAACCAGGTCGGCAATCTGAAGGTCCTGCTTCTCGAACGGATGCTCGGCATCCATCAGGATCACCACGCATTCGGCGAATTGGATCGCATGGAGTGCATCGGCAACGGAAAGCTTTTCGAGCTTCTCCTGCACTTTGGCCTTGCGGCGCATGCCTGCTGTGTCGAAGAGTTTGAAGGGCCGCCCCTGGAACACCCAATCGACGGAAATCGTATCCCGCGTGATTCCGGCCTCCGGACCGGTCAGCAACCGATCATCACCCAGCAGACGATTGACCAGCGTCGATTTGCCCGCATTCGGGCGGCCGACAATGGCCACCTGCAGCGGATGGGTGCGTGGTGCGGCCTCGATAATATCCGGCGTGTTCTCGTCTTCTTCATCCCACGCCGGCTCAGGCACACCGGCGGTTGCTTCGACCGGTACACCGGCAGCGTTTTCGGCAAGCCGCGTGAAGTGCTCATCCAGCGCATTGAAAAGCTCGCCCATGCCCTCGCCATGCTCGGCGGAAATGGCGATGGGTTCGCCCAGCCCAAGCTCGAAGGCCTCATAGGCACCGTCGAGTCCTTTGCGGCCCTCGACCTTGTTGGCCACCAGAATCGTCTTGTCGCCATAGCGCCGCATCAGATTGGCGAACTCCGCATCGGTCGGCGTGAGGCCGGCCCGGGCATCGATCACGAACAGACAGACATCCGCCGCTTCGATGGCGCGCTCGGTCTGCTGGCGCATGCGGCCCGCCAACGACGCCGCATCGGCCTCTTCCAGACCCGCCGTATCGACCAGTTTGAAGTCCAGATCGCCAAGCTTGGCATCGCCCTCGCGGCGGTCCCGCGTCACGCCCGGCGTGTCGTCGACAAGCGCCAGACGCTTGCCCACAAGCCGGTTGAACAGCGTCGACTTGCCGACATTTGGCCGCCCGATAATGGCAACCACAGGAACGCCGGGCGGCGTTGTCTTAGGTGCGGTTGCCATCGCTGCGGGTCAGTTCAGCGAGAGGAGCGAACCATCAGCCGCCAATGCCAGCAGGCGGCCACCTGCGGCAATGGGCCGAAGGAAGATGTCCTCATTGGTGGATGTCGAGCCGATCACATCGCCGTTTCCGGGGTTCACCCGCAGGACATTGCCATCGCTGGAGGCCAGGTAGAGTACATTGTCGGCAAGCGCGGGGCCGGCCCACTTTTCCCCGCCCTCGCCGGTGCCGCCAGGCAGAGAGGTTGCCCACTGGATATCGCCGGTGGTGCGCGACAGCGCCATCAGGCGACCTTCCAGATCGATCAGAAAGATGACATCGCCCGCCACGATGGGCGTATGGACGGAGCCGACATTGGTTTCCCACTCGCGGCTGCCGCTGTCCAAATCCACCGAAATGGTGCGTCCGCCAACACCGGTGGCGATTACCGAACCGTTGGCAATGACCGGGCTGGCCACGAGATCGCGCAAGCCCGACAAGGCCTGATAACGCGCGCCGGTAACCACCGCATCGGCCCAGCGCGGTTCACCATCCGTTGCATTCAGCGCGACGATCTCACCGGAGGAGTACGGCACGATAACCGTGTTGCCCGAGACAGCTGGTGTGCCGGAACCCAGCAGGCCCGCGGTTGCCGGAACGCCGCGGAAGCGCCAACGCTCCGTGCCATCGGCTGCAGAGAGAGCCAGCAGCGTGTTGGCCTGGGTGATCACATAGACCTGATCGCCGGCAAATGTCGGTGCCGAAAGCGCGGGTGTGTCCAGGTCGATGGCCCAGGCCGTCTGACCGGAACCGGCATCGAGTGCAAAGAGCTGGCCGAAACCTGTGGCCGCGAACACACGGCCTGCACCGATCGCAACGCCGCCCGCCCCGACCTGACCGTCTTCTTCTTCCGGACGCAGGGCACGGCGCCAGCCTTGGGCGCCGCCGGATATCGAGACTGCCGTGACATTGCCGTTCGGGTCGTAAACATAGGCCCGCCCGCCCGCCACGACTGGCAGGGCCGCCATGCGGACACGGCGGTTGCCGCGCACCACCCCGGCCTGAGCGCTCCAGGTTTGTGCGCCGGACAGAGATACATGGCCGGGATTGTTGGCCGCATTGCCACCTGGCTGTGGCCAGTCGATGGCGCCGGACGGCCCCGGGATCGCAACAGCAGTGTTGGTGATGGCCAGCACCGGATCGGCGGCGCTGCCGACAGCGCGGCGTTCGCCGGGCAACGGCGGGTCCTCGCGGCTAAACGGGTTCAAGCTGTCTACGGTGTCACCAACGCTGGCACACCCAGCCAGCAGAGGCCCAACACACAAGGCGATGAGGAGTGGACGCATAACCTGATATCCTCGTTAGCTGCCGGCGGCGGTGTAGCCATCGCTGGCCAGCACATCAAGCGCGACACGGGCGCGCGAGCGCACCGGTTCAGGGCTGGCGAAATCGCCAACCAGTTCCAGGAACAGACCTAGCGCCTGCTCCCGATTGCCAGCCTTCATCGCCGCAAAGGCGCGAATCTCACGTGCCGAATGGCTGAACGGGTTGGTGGTGTCGGAAAGCGGCAAAAGCAATCCTTCGATATCTATAGCGTTGCCATGATCCAACAGAAGGTAGCCCAGGCGAATACGCGCCACATCGCGGATCAGCGGCTCCAAGTCTGCATCGTCCACAAGTGCCTGGAAGCCAGCGATGGCACCGTCAAAATCGTCCTGTGCGGCCATCGCACTGGCGGAGCGGAAACGGGCGAGCGCGGCATAGCCATCCGGTCCATCGGCTGCAATCGCATCAAAAGCGGCGATGCCGGCCTGCGGATTTTCCTCCACCAGGGCGATGGCATCGAGGAAACGGTCGCCAGCAGAGGCGGCTTGTGACGTGGTGTAAGCTTCATAGCCGCGCCATGCGGCAACGCCGAGAACGAGGACGATCGCGCCGCCAATCACATATTTGCCGAAACGGTCCCACATCCGCTTGGCGCGGTCTTTGCGAATGTCTTCTTCGATTTCACTGAAAATATCGGTCATGAATGCCTGGTCTGGCCCCTGTTACGCAGCGCTCCAAAAATGTGCGGCGGACCATAGTGTCAGTTGGCACGCACTGCAATCGGCTGGAGCGGTCTGAGAGCAGCGATGAGGTTGAGCGTCGACGCGGAGGCCGACGCCTGCATGCGGCTATTTGGGCTTTCGGGCATAAACATGGTCGTCGCCAGGGAAAGACCGGTCACGCACCGCGTTGGCATAGCCGGTGACTGCCTCTTCGATATGCTCGCGAATGGAGCCGAAACGCTGAACGAATTTCGGTGTCCAGTCATTCAGGCCGAGCATGTCTTCAAGCACCAGAATCTGTCCGTCGCAGGCTGGCGACGCACCGATGCCGATCGTGACGGTCGGGATGTCCTGCGTGATCTTGCGTGCCACCGGTTCGACGATACCTTCCATGACCATAGCGAACGCACCGGCGTCGGAAATCGCCTTTGCATCGCGCTCGGTCTGGGCCTGGCTTTCATCGGACTTCCCCTGCACACGGAAGCCGCCCATCGTGTTGATTGCCTGTGGGGTCAATCCGACATGCCCCATAACGGGCACGCCGCGCTTCACAAGGAATTCCACGGTTTCGGCCATATGCTCTCCGCCTTCGAGCTTCACCGCGCCGGCCCCGGTTTCCTTCAGGATGCGCGCAGCTGACCGGAACGCATCCTCCCTGGACGCCTCGTAAGACCCGAACGGCATGTCCACCACGACCAGCGCACGGTTGGACCCGCGCATTACGGCCCGCCCCTGAACGATCATCATGTCGAGCGTGACCGGCACGGTCGATTCCATGCCGTGCATCACCATGCCGAGTGAGTCGCCGACCAGAATGAAGTCGACATGCTCATCCAGAATGGAGGCGGTGTGCGCGTGATACGCGGTCAAAGCGACTACAGGATCGGCCGCCTTTCGCTTGGCGATGTCAACGGCAGTCAGGCGACGCTTGGCGGTCTGTACGGACATGAAGGAACAAACCCGGTTTGGCTTTGGCAAATGAAACGAGGAGTGCTCTTAGCTGATCGGGGCGATGCCGAACAGCCATTGATGGGCCCAAAGGAGCAGGATGACCCAAGACACCGTTCCGATGCCAACCACAATCAGGTCGCCTGACCATCCGGCAGGTGCAACAGGGTCTGCCACGCCGCGGCGTTTGACCGAGATGCGGTCGATCACGGCCCAGACGAGAAACGAACCGAACAGAACCAGGTGCACGCCAAGCCCGTTGGCCAGCAGATGGGCCAGCGCCCAGATCTTCACGCCGGCCAGCATGGGATGCTTCAGTCTGGCCTTCAGCTTGGAGGGAACATAGGCCGCCACCAGAAAAACCAGCGCCGGCAACATCAGGACGACGGCCAGATGGCGGGTCCAGAGGGGCGGCGCCCAGACGAACCCGAGGCCTGCCTTCGCGGCGGTGTAGCCGTAGATGATCAAGACGAAAGACAGAAGGGCAGCCAGTGAATAGGCACCTTTCCAGGGCTGTTCGCCATAGGCGCCAACAAAGCGTTCCCGAATGCCCGGTGCAACGATGCGAACCGAGTGGATACCAAGAAAAATGATCAATCCGCTGAAGAATGCGAACACGTCCGTGTCTCCCGATCAATGTATGTTAGGCGAACGCTCCCGTGCGTCCGAGCGACTGATGTCACCGCCGACATCGGGCATTTGATTTACCCAACATCCACGCTTCTCTTGCATTATGTCCGATGTGCAGCAAGAGTTGTGTAGGTAGCTGTGTTGGAGACGTGTCTGATGTTGTCTCGTATATTGATCGCTGTGATGGCGCTTGGCCTGGCGTCGTTTATGGCCCTGCCCCAGGCTGAAGCGTCTGTGATCGCCAAGGTCGATCTGTCCGAGCAGCGCATGCAGGTGATCGTCGATGGCGAAGTGCTGCATGAGTGGAACGTGTCGAGTGGCCGTCAGGGCTATTCCACACCGACCGGCACATGGCGTCCGCTGCGCATGCACACCATGTGGCGCTCACGCACCTACGACAATGCACCGATGCCGCACGCGATCTTCTTTCAGGGCGGCTATGCGTTCCATGCGACCAATGCGATTGGCCGCCTCGGCAGCCGCGCCTCGCATGGCTGCATCCGGCTGCATCCGGACCACGCACGCGCGCTCTTCTCGCTGGTGCAGGATTATGGCCCGCACCGCACGCGCATTCAGATCAGCCAGTAAGCCGCTCCTTGGCTGACGTCGACGAAGCCAAAGTCCGCGCACAGCTCAACCAGCTTCGCGATGCACTTCTGGCTGAAAGCGAAGCCTCTGCCGACGCTCGTGCCCCTGTCACACTCGACCAGCAAT
>JANQJE010000140.1 GCA_028281795.1 Cohaesibacteraceae bacterium
GCTAACGGTGCCCGCACCGCGTCGCCTCACGCTCCTTGCCGGGCCGAAAAACTCCGGCGCTCAAACGATTCAATCTCAACAAGATATGCTCTAATCGCCAAAGTTAGCCGGCAACAGTTCGGCCTCGATGAGGAGCCGGGTGGCAAACTCTTGTCTGAATGCTCGGATGGAACGGAAGTCTGGCCCTTCGGTATGCAAAGCGAAGACGATCGGCGCGGCGTCGTCCCGAAGGACAAACCCGACATACCAGCCTTCGAACCGTCCTGAAAAGTTGCCTGCTGCCACCGGACCAGCCCCTGTTTTGCCGTGCAATGCATAGCTCCCGACTTGGTCCGTAAGACTGGCTGTAATCAGAGCGTCCAGGCTGATGTCTGATGTTCCCAAATCGTTGCGGACCAGGCGTTCAAGAAAAGCCACCTGCTCGCTCACAGATACCTCAAGTCCACTGTTCAGCCAGAAGCGGTCCGAGCCTTCCGGAACGGATGCATTGCCATATTCCCAATCGGCGAGGATGGCCTGATAACGATCAGATCCGACGTCCAGAGCAATGTCCTGAAAATACCAGACGGCAGAGCGCTGAAAGGCCGTGCGCAGACTCTGATCCTGTCGCCAGCTGTCCGGCCAATAGCGCATCGCTGGCCGGCGTTCCCGGTCCCATGCCGTCATTGTATCGAGGTCGGGTACGACACCCGTTTCAAGTGCGATCAGCAGATTGGGTATCTTGAACGTCGACCAGGGCGCATGGCGCTCTTCAGTATCGCTCCCTTCAAGAATGTAACGTCTGTCCGTTTCCAGATCGTGAGCGAGAAATGTCACGTCGCGATTGTCGATGACGTTTGCCAGCGGTGCACGGTCCAGGCGTATTGCTTCTTCGGCTATGGCGCTTGATGGTGTCGTTGAAAAAGTGGTGGCGACAAGGATGAGGGGGAGAATTGGGATCATTGATGGTTCTTCGACTCTTACTGATGGGTATAGAGGTGAGACGGCATGTCTCATCGCCTGTGACACTGCGGCCCTTGCAGATGATGATCGCGCAAACGATCTGTTTATCCGGCTAGGTTAGATTTGTCGGACTTTCATTCGATAACCATGTGACGTAGCGTTGAGTCCTTTCGCCGGTGCGAAAGCTCGGTAGAGACCAGGGAAGGCGACATGCCGCATTTTTCGACCCGCCATACGGTGGGCCATAGCGCTGATGATATGTTCGCACTTGTGGCAGATGTGAGGGCGTACCCGGAATTCGTTCCGCTTTGCCAGACGTTGCGCATCCGTGGAGAAGCACCGCTCCATGAGAACAGCTCCGTCATCGTTGCCGACATGACAGTCGCTTACAAGATGTTCAAGGAAACCTTTACGTCCCGCGTCGAGCTGCACCCTGACAGACGTGAGATTCTGGTGACGTATCTCGATGGCCCGTTCCGCAAAATGGAAAACCGCTGGCGATTCGAACCGTTGCCGGATGGACGCTGCGTGGTTGAGTTCTACATCGATTATGAGTTCCGTTCGCGGGCCCTTGCCTCGCTGATGGGAGCCATGTTCGACAAGGCTTTTCGTAAGTTCTCAAGCGCCTTTGAAGCGCGGGCAGATGCGCTTTATGGGGCGCAGAGCGTTGCCTAGAGCCACTCAGTGATCATTTTGAAGGCATGCTGGACGCTGGCTTCGCGGACGGCGGCCCGGTCCATCTGCACAAACAGTTGATGGCTGTGCACGGTTGCTTCGCCTCTGCGGGCGCATCCGAAGTGAACGGTTCCGACAGGTTTGTCCTTCGATCCGCCGCCCGGGCCTGCAATCCCCGTCACAGATACTGTGATGTCGGCATGAGATCGGGCGAGGGCGCCTTCGGCCATTGCGCGGGCGACCTGTTGGCTGACGGCGCCATGGGCCGCAATGAGGTCAGGCGGAACGCCGAGCATCTCGATCTTGGCCTCGTTGGAGTAGGTGACAAAACCGCGTTCCACTACAGCGGACGAGCCTGCGATGTCGGTTAAGGCGGCAATGATCATCCCGCCTGTGCATGACTCCGCGGTGGCGACCATGAGTCCTGTGGCCTTCAATCGATCCAGCAGCTCTTCAGCTGCAAGTTCGGTATCAGTCATCACCAGGCACCAGAACACTGGCTGTGGCGATGGCTGCGATACCTTCCTCGCGCCCTGCAAAACCCATCCGTTCGTTGGTGGTGGCCTTGATCGAGACGCGCGACGGCGCGAGGCCGAGTGCTTCGGACATAACGGCTGTCATCGCATTGCGGTGCGGGCTGATTTTCGGGTTCTCAGCCACAATCACCACGTCCACATTGATGATGCGACCTCCGCGATCATGAACAAGCCTTGCGGCGTGTTTCAAGAAGACATGCGAGGCGGCGCCCCTCCATTTCGGATCCGATGGGGGAAAGTGCGTCCCGATGTCGCCTTCGCCGATTGCTCCCAGCAGAGCGTCCGTGAGGGCATGCAAGCCCACATCGGCGTCCGAGTGTCCATCCAGCTTGTGGGTATGCTCAATGAAGTGTCCACAAAGCCAGACGCCGTCACCTGGTACAAGCCGGTGCACGTCGTAACCAATGCCGGTCCGTGGTTCGAGCGCAGTGTGTGTCATAAGTCCGTTTTCTCGCGAAGGATGGCTCTGGCGCGCTGCCAGTCGTCTGGCGTGGTTATCTTGATGTTATCGGCATCGCCCGGCACTGCAACGCAATCATGGCCGGCCCATTCGAGAATGCTGGCATCGTCGGTGAAGGATTGATCGGGTTTGTCCGCTTCAGCGGCGCGATGAGCGGCAAGCAGCGGTTCGGCAAAAAAAGCCTGCGGTGTTTGCACAGCCACGAGTCCACTGCGGTCTGGTCCTGCGCTCAGGCTACCGCCGGATACCGATTTGAGCGTATCGGTCACGGGCAAAGCGGGAATGGAGCCAGGGGCTGCCATCAAGCCCGCCAGCAATCGGTCCACCAGATGCTCTGAAACAAAGGGGCGGGCCCCGTCATGCACCAGGATGGCGCTCTCCGATCTATAAGACGGGGACGCCGCCCAGACTTCAAGTCCGTTCAACGTGCTTTCCCTGCGGGATGGACCGCCAACTGCTGTCATCAGTTGGGTGTTCGGAGCGACAAACTCCGACCAGTCCTGGTCGTTCTCCTCTTTCGCCCAGACCGGCAGCACGAGGACGACACACGCAATGACCGGATGCGCCGAGAGCGTACGCAGGCTCCAGGCCAGCAGGGGCCGACCGCCAAGGTCGGCAAATTGTTTTGCGGGTTCCTTTGGAGCCGTCACGGTGCCTCTGGCTCGAGCCCCGGTGCCGCCTGCCAAAACAATCGCGCAGGCTCCTGTCTGCACGGATGTGTTGTCGTCTCGATGTGCCGGAGGGGGTGTGCTTGCCATTGGCCAAGGCATACCGCGATGCATCGCATGCGGGAAGGGCAGCCGACCCCTACCATCCGCGTAAAACGTTGCGTGTTAACACTGCACGCATTTTTTGATGCAGCTTACCCTGCTAGACGGTGTTGTTGGCATTGCAATATGATGAAATATTAGTCATGCATAGAATATGAACACCGCGTTGCCCCTCAACGAACGGCATGGTCTGCCAATTGGTGCTGATGTGAGCACACCGTTGCCTATTGCTCAGGCATCGGCCCGCAATCGTGTTTTTCTTGCACCGATGTCAGGCGTAACAGATCTGCCGTTTCGCCGGCTGGCCAATGCCTTTGGTGCGGGGCTTGTGGTGTCCGAGATGGTGGCTTCGCAAGAGCTGGTCGTTGACAACCCTGACAGCCGATTGCGCATGGATGTAAGCGGCCTTGATACGTCGGTTGTGCAACTGGCCGGACGCGAGGCGCAATGGATGGGTGAGGCTGCGAAGATTGCGCAGGGTGCCGGTGCCGGTATCGTGGACATCAATATGGGGTGTCCGGCAAAAAAGGTGACGTCTGGCTATTCGGGTTCAGCTCTGATGCGTGATCTGGATCATGCCTTGACGTTGATCGAGGCTACGGTTGCTGCGGTCGACGTGCCTGTGACGCTCAAAATGCGGCTTGGCTGGGACGATGAAAGCCTTAACGCGCCCGACCTGGCGCGGCGCGCGCAGGATGCCGGGGTGCAAATGATCACCGTACACGGCCGGACACGCTGTCAGTTCTACAAGGGGCAGGCGGACTGGTGTGCCATTTCCCGTGTCAAAGACGCCGTTGATGTTCCTGTCGTTGCAAATGGCGATCTTATCTCGACCGATGACCTTTCCGTTATGCTGTACCAAACAGGCTGCGATGCCGTTATGGCAGGGCGCGGCGCGTATGGCCGTCCCTGGTTGCCGGGTTATCTGGCGAGCGATGATCCAGTGGCTTTTTTCGACGCTTTGCCCAAGCCTCTTGATCTTATTGTCGAGCATTATGAAGCGCTGGTTTCGCATCATGCCGTTCATCTCGATGTTCCGCTTGGTGTGCGTATCGCCCGCAAGCATTTCGGGTGGTATCTGGAGACAACGTGTCTGCATCGGCCTCTCGATGCTGCGGCGCGGAACGTTCTTTTCCGAAGCGATGATGCCGGCCAGGTCTGTCGTGCTTTAGAATCAGTTTGGGCCGATGCAAGCTGGCTGCGCCCTGTCGGCCGGGAACATGTTCCGCAGGCAGCGGCAGCATGACCATGATCGAAACGGGCAGCGAAAAGCGCCAGATTCAATTGCTCAATGCGCTGCCGCACGCCGCGCTTCTGGTTGATGACACCTATGCCATTATTGAAGCCAACAATGCGGCCGAGATATTTTTCAGGACTTCGCTGGCTATTATGCGTCGCGAAGGGCTGAAGCACTTTGCTCCGTTCGGCAGCCCCGTGTTTTCGACCATCGATCAGGTTGCCGCAGATGGCGCGCCGCTCACCGCGTATGGCGTGGACCTGGCCACACCTCGTTTCCCTGACGACATGGTTGTCGATGTGTACGCTGTTCCAATCGTTGAAGCACCCGGACATCACATCGGAGAGGCAAGTGGCCCGGTCGATGTCATCGCCCTCATGCTGCATCCGCAGGCCCGCACGCAAAAGCTCGACCGGCAACTGACGTCACAGTCTTCAGCACGTTCGGTGAGTGGCTTGGCGGCTATGCTCGCGCACGAAATCAAGAACCCGCTTTCGGGTATTCGAGGTGCCGCACAGCTTTTGGAGACCAGTGTCGACGATGATGACCGGGCACTGACCCAGTTGATCACCGACGAAGCGGACCGGATCGTCAAGCTTGTGGATCGTATGGAAGTGTTTTCCGACGAGCGCCCTGTGGAGCGCGGGCCGGTAAATATCCATACGGTTCTTGAGCATGTGAAGCGGCTCGCTGAGAGCGGATTTGGAAGTCATATCCATTTCATCGAGCGCTATGATCCGTCGCTGCCGGCTATCTTCGCCAATCGCGATCAGATGGTGCAGGTGTTTCTCAATCTGGTGAAGAATGCCTGCGAGGCCATAGGACCAGCATCAGATGGAGAAATCATCCTGTCGACGGGCTTCAAGCCGGGGATACGACTCTCTGTGCCGGGAAGTTCCAAACGCTTGACCTTGCCCCTTGAGTTTGCGGTTCGCGACAACGGCAAAGGTATTCCGCGCGACCTGCTGCCCAATCTTTTCGATCCGTTCGTAACGACAAAATCAAATGGCAGCGGCCTCGGCTTGGCGTTGGTTGCCAAGATTATCCGCGACCATGGCGGCGTCGTGGAATGCGAAAGCAGCGGACGCGGTGCGACCTTCAAGATCATGATGCCTGTTTACCGTGGGAGCGAAGAGACGCCTCAAGGCGTATCTCCAACCGACCAGTAGTAGTATGTTCGACTAGGAAACTTCCGATGCCTCAAACAAACCAGACGGTGCTGATCGCAGACGATGATGCGGCGATCCGGACGGTGCTCAATCAAGCGCTGACGAGAGCTGGATATTCGGTTCGGGTGACATCCAACGCAACCTCGCTCTGGCGCTGGGTCAGTGAAGGCGAGGGGGATCTTGTCATCACCGATGTCGTCATGCCCGACGAAAACGCATTCGATCTTCTGCCGCGTATGAAGAAGGCGCGTCCGGAATTGCCGATCATCGTTATGAGCGCGCAAAACACGTTCATGACGGCCGTGCGCGCGTCGGAAAAGGGTGCCTATGATTATCTGCCCAAGCCGTTCGATCTGAAAGAACTCATCGCGATCGTTGGCCGCGCGATGGCGGAGCCGAAGCGGAAGCCGCTGGGGGCGCCGGGTCCTGAAGAGGGTGCGGAGAACATGCCGCTGGTCGGACGCTCGGCCGCGATGCAGGAGATATACCGGGTGCTTGCCCGGCTAATGCAAACCGATCTCACCGTCACGATCTCCGGGGAATCAGGGACCGGCAAGGAACTGGTGGCGCGGGCTTTGCACGAGTTTGGCCGGCGTTCCAAAGGCCCGTTTGTTGCCATCAACATGGCTGCCATCCCGCGCGATCTGATCGAGACCGAGCTTTTCGGTCATGAGAAGGGAGCTTTCACCGGAGCGCAGACCCGGGTGGTCGGCCGTTTCGAACAGGCCGAAGGCGGAACGCTCTTCCTTGATGAAATCGGTGATATGCCGATGGACGCGCAAACGCGTCTTCTGCGCGTGCTCCAGCAAGGCGAGTACACAACGGTTGGTGGACGCACGGCGATACGCTCCGACGTCCGCATTGTTGCGGCGACGAACAAGGATCTGCGCCAACTCATCAACCAGGGTTTGTTCCGCGAGGATCTGTTCTTCCGTTTGAACGTCGTTCCGCTGCGGTTGCCACCGTTGCGGGAACGCACCGAAGACGTGCCTGACCTGGTCCGCCACTTCTTTGCTCAGGCCGCCGAGGAGGGGCTGCCGGCAAAGCAGATCGATGGTGCCGCGCTCGACGTGCTTCGCCAGTACCGTTGGCCGGGCAACATCCGCGAGCTGGAGAATCTGGTTCGCCGCCTTGCAGCGCTTTATCCGCAGGATGTGATCACGGCGCCGATTGTCGAGGATGAGCTAAGGACGGCTGTCTCAGGATTGGCGCCTGCGGGTGAGACCGCGGAGGCAGATGAGGGGCTGTCGGTTTCGATCGAGCGGCATCTGGTTC
>JANQJE010000143.1 GCA_028281795.1 Cohaesibacteraceae bacterium
GCCATCGCTTTCTGAACCGTTAGCTCCTATGAAGTTGCCACCACCGCCCGGACCGATCTAGGGATACGCGATCCGCCAGAGCGATGTGAACTTGAGCAAAAGCCGTGAAAAAGTATGGCCGCACATACCACCTGCCTATTTCAGCGGGCGTGACGAGTGACGACAAGATCGTTTCCGACCTGTCGTTTCTTTCTACGGCGGATGAGGTTGTTTTCACCGAAAAGATGGACGGCGAAAACACCACCATTCATGCGCAAGGATGCCATGCCCGCAGCCCGGACAGCGGATACCATCCATCGAGAGATTGGGTGAAAGCCTTTGCCGCGGGGGTTTCCCCTGCCCTTTCAGCCGATGAAAGGATCGTCGGCGAATATCTCTTCGCCAGACACTCGGTCGCCTATGAGAGCCTCCCGTCTTACTTTCTCGGTTTTGCATGGGTTGTCGGCGATGTCGTCCAAGGCTGGGACGACACGCAGGACCGCTTCATAGAGCTTGGTATTCATTCCGTGCCGACCTTGCATCGCGGCACATTCGACGAAGCCACCATTGGCAGGGTTCTTGGCCAGCTGGACTTCGACAAACAGGAAGGCTTTGTTGTTCGCGTCACGACCGCCTTTTCGGAAGGTGACATGGCAACCCACATGGCAAAATATGTCCGCGCGGATCACGTTCAAAGCGAGATCCACTGGATGCATGCCGAGATCGTTCGCAACAGACTGCAGCGATAAAGCACAGCCTCTCAGGTGAGCCGCCCTTGCGTCCGCGCGATGCTGGGTGTCGAGGAATGCTCGACATCATCGCCCAAAATCTCAACCCAATTCTGCTTGCGGTGCTCATAGACCGAGAAGGCTGGTGCAGGCAGGTCCGGCTGTGGCGCATCGGGGTCGGCGAACGCGCCCATGGGGATCGCCGTGACGCCGGGCCACCCCTCGATCACATAGGCGAGCGTCGAACCGCAGACAGGACAGAACCGGTAGGTTGCTCGATGACCACTGTCGGCGACGCGTTCCCAGACTGCCGCCTCGCCAGAGAGTGTAACCTTGTCATCGGGCCAGCGCGCCTGGGCGGCAAAAGCGCTGCCGCTGCGTTGCTGGCAGGCATGGCAATGACAGACCGACACGCGCACCGGCTCGCCCTCACAGATGGCTTTCAGCTGCCCGCACCGGCATGTCGCTGTTCGTGTGGTCATCGCGTTTTATCTCCCATTGATCAGAACGCCCCAGCTATCGGCCAGAAGCGGAGGACTGCCAGATTAGGGGAGAAATTGTATGACAACAAAAAAAGCGGGCCGCAGCCCGCTTTTCAATGTGGTGCTTCATCGAGCTTGTTAACGGCTCGACCGCGATTTCTGAACAGAATAAACCTCCCGTTTTTTCCTGCCAAGGTCAAGAAGAATTTCGAAAGATTGGGCGGGGAACAATAACGAGCGACAGATACGTTCCCTATGATGTTAATTCTGCAAAAATTAGCATTGGAGCGAGAGGTCTGAACACTTCAACCAATCAAATTGCGCACTGACCGATCCGAAACTTGACGTTTGGTAAGGTTCAGCAAAGACTTGACCTTTGCATCCCGCGGGGAACTACTATGCGACTTGGTCTTGATATCGGTACGAATTCAATCGGCTGGTTTCTCTATCGGACCAGCGGTAATGGATCGGATGCCAAGATAACCGGCGTCATCGATGCCGGCGTGCGCATCTTTTCCGATGGGCGAGACCCAAAGTCCGGCACGTCACTTGCAGTCGACCGCCGAGAGGCGCGTTCCGCACGCCGACGTCGCGACCGCTACTTGCGCCGCCGCGCGACCCTCATGAAGATTTTGGCCAACGCAGGGCTCATGCCTGCAGATCCGGCTGCATCCAAGGCATTGGAGGCGCTTGATCCGTATGCGGTGAGGGCAAAAGGCTTGGATGAAGCACTTCCCCTTACACATCTTGGACGCGCACTCTTTCACCTCAACCAACGTCGCGGCTTCAAGTCGAACCGCAAGACCGACCGCGGCGATAATGAGGGCGGCAAAATCAAGGACGCCACTGCCCGGCTTGATCAGGCTATGATGGCAGTCGGCGCCCGCACCTATGGCGAATTTCTTCAAAAAAGGCGCTCCAAAGCCTCCGATCCACGCAAAGTACCGACTGTGCGAACACGGCTTTCAGTCGCCAAGCGCGACAATGCCGAGAAGGAAGAAGCCGGATATGACTTCTACCCTGACCGCCGACACTTGGAGGATGAATTCAGGAAACTTTGGACAGCCCAGGCCGTTCATCATCCTGAGATACTGACAGATGTCCTTCGGGATCAGGTGTTTGAAAAGATTTTCTTTCAGCGCCCGTTGAAAGAACCTGAAGTGGGGCTTTGTCTGTTCACCTCAGAGAAACGCCTTCCAAAAGCGCACCCGCTGACGCAGCGACGCGTTCTGTATGAAACGGTGAACAGTCTGCGCATCACTGCAGACGGCCAAATGAGCCGCCCTCTTACACAGGAAGAGCGTGATCAGGTCATTCACCAGCTCGACAACAAAAAACCAACCAAGACACTCTCGTCGATGAACGTGAAACTGGCTGCATTAAGCAAAGCGCTCAAGCTGCCGGTCGGGGAGCGCTTCACCCTTGAAACCGTGGCGCGAGACGCAGTTGCCTGCGATCCGGTGCGTGCCAGTTTCTCGCATCCGAGTCGGTTGGGCTCCAAATGGTCCACATTGGATGGCGAAGCACAATGGCAGGTCGTGCAACGCATTCGAGACGTTCAATCGGATACTGATCATGCCGCTTTGGTCGACTGGTTCATGACGGCCCATGGTTTGGATAAGGAACATGCCGAAGCCAGTGCAAATGCACCACTTCCTGAAGGGTATGCGCGGCTTGGGCTCACCGCGACCACGAACATTCTCGATGCTTTGATGGAAAGCGTCATCCCCTACAGCGCTGCAGTCTCGGCATGCGGCTGGCATCATTCCGATGGTCGCACCGGCGAAGTTTTGGATGTGTTGCCCTATTATGGTGAGGTTCTTGATCGTCACGTCATTCCAGGCACCTACAACGAGCAGGACGACGACATCAAGCGCTATGGCAGGATCACCAACCCTACGGTTCATATCGGTCTGAACCAGCTTCGGCGTCTCGTGAACCGGATTATCGACGTTCATGGAAAGCCGGACCAGATCGTGGTCGAGCTTGCGCGCGACCTGAAACAGTCTGAAGCGCAAAAGCGTGAAACCCAGATACGGATCAAGACCAACACCTCCGCAGCGATAAAGCGAAGCGAAGTGCTGGGTGAACTCGGGCAACGTGACAACGGCCACAACCGCATGATCTTACGCCTCTATGAAGAGCTTGGCCCTGCAATTGGCCCGCGGGCCTGTCCCTATACCGGGACGCCCATCAGCGTCTCGATGCTTTTTGACGGGTCCTGCGATGTCGATCATATCCTGCCGTACTCGCGAACGCTGGATGACGGCTTTGCCAATCGCACGCTTTGCCTGAAGGACGCCAACCGAGAAAAGCGCAATCAGACGCCTTGGGAATGCTGGGGAGAAACATCAGCTTGGGATGTCATTGCGGGAAATCTGAAAAATCTGCCAGCCAACAAGCAATGGCGTTTTGCGCCGGATGCAATGGAGCGGTTCGAAGGCGAGAACAGCTTTTTGGACAGGGCGCTGGTTGACACCCAGTACCTATCGCGCCTGGCGCGGAACTATCTCGACTGTCTCTATACGGAGGGTGGACATGTCTGGACGGTCAATGGCCGATTGACCGAAATGCTCAGGCGGCACTGGGGGCTGAACTTCAAGTTCAATGACAATGAGAAAGCACTGTCGACCGGCAATGCCAAAAACCGCAGCGATCATCGTCATCATGCCATAGATGCCGCTGTTGTGGCAGCTACCGATAGGGGCATCGTCAAGCGTATCAGCGATGCAGCAGCTAAGGATGAAGGTCTCGGCCATTCAGCTGAAGACGTGGCCCGGCGGATCGAAGCACCGTGGGAATCCTTCCGAGACGACGTCAGATCACAAGTGGCACGTATCGTTGTCAGTCACCGGAGCGACCATGGCCGCATCGATCCTGAAGCCCGGAAAAAGGGGCACGACAGCACGAGCGGTCGACTTCACAACGATACGGCCTATGGCATCGTCGATGATCAGTCCGTTGTAAGCCGCGTGCCACTGCTTTCTCTGAAGCCGGGAGACATCGCAACCACCGTCAAGGGTAAGAACATCCGCGACGGCCAACTTCAAGCCGCACTGACTCAAGCCACTCTGGGCAAAGAGGGCAAGGAGCTGGAGAATGCCTTGCGCGAGTTTGCATCGAAGCCAGGCCCCTATCAGGGTATCCGGCGCGTGAGGCTGGTCGAAAGCCTTCAAGAAAGTGTGCGAGTTGAAATCGATGACCGCGAGGGCAGGCCGTTAAAGGCCTACAAGGGCGACAGCAACCATTGCTACGAGCTCTGGCGTTTGCCCGATGGCACGATTAAGCCGCAAGTCATCACAACATTTGAAGCTCACGGCAAAGCAGACCGTAAACCACATCCGGCGGCCAAGCGGATACTGCGCCTATTCAAGCGCGATATGGTGATGCTGAATTGGAAGGGCGACCCTCTGGTTTGTTATGTCCAGAAACTGGACCTAGCCAACGGGCTGTTCCTCGCACCCCATAACGAAAGCAATGCTGATGCCCGCAATCGTGACAAGTCTGACCCCTTCAGACTTGTCCAGATTGGCGCAAAAACGATTGTCAAAACAGGCCTTCGCCGCGTCTTCGTTGATGAGATCGGGCAGCTGAGAGATCCTGGCCTGCGCAGCTAAGCAGGTGTGAGCCGGAGCAATCAAGGGAGTGTTGAAGATTGGACCAGATCATCGACATCGCTACGGACGGGCGACATCTCTCGCGCGACCGGGGCTTCCTTAAAGTCTCTGAAAACGGAACTGAAGTTGGACGGACTGCGCTTGATCAGATCGCCGCTGTTATTGTCCATGCTCACGGCACAACATGGACAACATCACTCCTGACCGAGTTGGCTGAGCGAGGAGCGCCGGTGGTACTCTGCGCCACCAATCACGCTCCACGAGCT
>JANQJE010000167.1 GCA_028281795.1 Cohaesibacteraceae bacterium
GTCCTCGACCGGGGGATAAACCCCGCTCTTCGGACTTTTCCTTGTATGGCTTGCCATATCGAACGCCATTTCAATCATATTAATAGGTCCTGACCCTAATCGCTGACCAGACGATAGCCCACGCCGCGTACAGTTTGAAGGTGGGACGGAGATGCGGGGTCTTCTTCTATCTTGCGGCGCAGGCGCGTCATCTGCACATCGATGGCACGGTCGGTCTTGTTTGGATCATCGCCCAGGAGGTCAAGCCGCGATACGGTGGCGTTGGGACGCGCCGCAAGCATTGCCATGATTTCGCGTTCCCGCTCCGTCAGCCGAACGATTTGTCCCTCTTTGGTCAGTTCACGCCGTGCAAGAGTGAAACGGAAGCGTCCAAAGTCGACCGCGTCGGTGCTGGTGCCACGACTGCCTTGCGTCGTGCGCAGGATGTTATCGATCCGCAGGAGCAGTTCGCGCGGCTCAAAAGGCTTGGCAAGGTAATCGTTTGCTCCCGATTCCAGGCCGTTGATCCTGTCGTCCGCGTCACCACGGGCTGTGAGCATGATCACCGGTATGGCGGAGGTTTTGCGCAAGTCCGTCAGATAATCGAAGCCGTTCTCGCCGGGCATCATCACATCGAGGACAATCAGGTCGAAGGCCAGACCGGATGATGCACGGCGGGCGTCTTCGGCAGACTTGGACACTGTCACACGAAATCCGTTGTCACCCAGATAGCGCTTGAGCAGCTCACCGATCCTGGCGTCGTCGTCGACGATAAGAATGTGAGCAGCGGTATCGGCCGGGATTGAAGCCGTAGCAGCGTTGGGCATGGAGCGAATGTCCTTGTTCGGCAGGCTACCGCACAGACTTCACCGCCGGGTGGCCTGCCTTGGCAGCGGTTTCAAGGCTCTCCAATGGCGTTACCGGATTGTTCATGAGCGCACGCAGGAATGTGCGCACCATGCCCCGGTTGGCCGCTGGCAGCGTCTGCAATGCGCCTTCGATCCGTGACGATTGTATGGCAATCAGCTTTTCAGCGAGTTCTGCTCCCTTTTGCGTGGTGTAGAGCAAGCGCTGGCGGCGATCGTCCGTGCCGGCTTCCTGCTCGATGTAACCGGACTCAATCAGATTTTTCAGCACACGTGCCAGGCTCTGCTTGGTGATCTGCAAGATCTCAAGCAGCACGGCGACCGTCATGCCAGGATTCCGATGCACAAAGTGCAGCACACGGTGGTGGGCGCGCCCAAAGCCCAGTTCAGCAAGAATCGCATCTGGCTCGCCGACAAAATCCCGATAAGCGAAAAACAGGTGCTCGATAATGGCGAGCGCTTCGGGGTCATCGGTGTTCGCATTCGCTGCTTTCGGATCGGAATTTATGTCAGCCATGTTGACATATTTCGGCAAGGTTGTTACACCGCCGCCTCTGTTGGCGAAAGAAAAGGTCCCTTATCGGGGTTTGCGTTTTCATTTCTTGCTTTCAGTGCCGTATTTTTAGGCGAGACCCAGACCAGTGATGGCTCCGGAGCACTCGTCAGACGATCAAAGATTGGTCCGGGCTTTTCAAGACTGTCGAGCGGCCCGAACCAAGCCACTAACACAAAACGCGTCAGACGCGATGTCTTGAGATTCAGGAGTGAAGATAATGGCCGGTGTGCCTTTCGATCAGTTGTCCGGACAGATCTGGATGAACGGGGAGTTCGTCGAATGGGATGATGCCAAAGTCCATGTCCTCACCCACGGTTTGCATTATGGATCAGCTGTTTTTGAAGGCCAGCGCGCCTATGGCGGCGTTGTGTTCGAGCAGACTGCGCACCATGAACGGCTGCACAAGTCCGCTGAAATCCTCGATATGACAATGCCTTACAGTGTTGAGGCGTTGAACGCGGCTTGTGAAGACGTGATTGCCCGTAACGGGTTCACCGATGCATATGTGCGTCCGATTGCATGGCGCGGCTCGGAGATGATGGGTGTGTCTGCGCAGGCCAACCGCATCAATGTCGCGATCGCGGCCTGGGAATGGCCAAGCTATTTTGCTCCGGAAGAGCGGATGAAGGGCATTCGCCTGGACATTGCGAAGTATCGCCGTCCCGACCCGCGCACGGCGCCTTGCCATGCCAAAGCGGCCGGTCTCTACATGATCTGTACGCTTTCCAAGCATGCCGCTGAGGCCAAGGGTTACGCCGACGCTTTGATGTATGACTGGGAAGGCTATGTGGCCGAAGCGACGGGCGCAAACATCTTCTTTGTCGACAATGGTGTTCTGCATACGCCGATTGCCGATCGCTTCCTGGATGGCATTACCCGCCGGACGGTGATGAAGCTGGCGCAGGCACGCGGCATCGAAGTTGTTGAGCGGCGTATCTTGCCGCATGAGATGGCAAGCTTCGGAGAGTGTTTTATCACTGGTACGGCTGCGGAAGTGACGCCGGTTTCGGAGATCGGGCCGTTTACCTTCGTGCCTGGACAGATCACCCAGAGCCTGATTGCTGATTATGACGACGCGGTTCGCCCGAAGGCGGCTCAGGCTGCCGCTTAGCGGTCAAATCGGCTGTTTTTGCGCCAGCGATCCGCATCGGTGTCGTCCGATGATTTTGCTTCCACCCAGCGTGCCTCGTCATCGGGGTTCGCCGGGTGTTCCTTTTTCCAGAAGGGTGCTTGCGTTTTCAAGTAATCCATCAGGAAATCGGCCGCCTCGAAGGATGCTCGCCGATGGGCGGAGGCCGCGACCACGAGCACAATGGGCTCGCCCGGTATCAGCCTGCCGAAGCGATGGATAATGGTCAGACCACTCAGCGGCCAACGTTCCGTAGCTTCTTTCGCAATGGTGGTCAGAGCTTCTTCGGCCA
>JANQJE010000173.1 GCA_028281795.1 Cohaesibacteraceae bacterium
CGTTTCGCCGCGCGCCTGCAGGTTTCCCGGGTCCGCGATCACGCGCGGCAGAGCATTCCTGAATGCTTCCAGCCCTTCAATCGCCAGCATGGTCGACACGGGGTTGCGGTTTTGGGCGTAGAGCGCTTCGGCGGCATGGGCCATCGCATTGAGCGCGCTGGTGACCGTCATTCTCACGGGCAAGGTTGCCACCAGTTCGGCGTCGTAGAGAATGACTTCAGGTTGGATTTTCGGATTGGTGACAGTGGTTTTGACGCCGTTTTCCGTCTGACCGAGGATCGCGGTCGCTTCGGAACCGGCATAGGTGGTCGGAATGACGATCTGCGGCAGGTCGGTCTGATACGCGATGGCCTTGCCGAGACCCGTGGTCGATCCGCCCCCGAGCGATACGATACAATCGGCGTTGATGCTTTTGGCGTGGGCGATGGCTTCGGCGGTGATGTCCACCGGGGTGTGCATTGCAGCCTTGGTGAAAATGCCGGCCGCTTTGCCGTTCAACTCACCAGCCATGTCCATCGCACTTTGCGACTGCGGCGGTGTGGAAAGAACGAGCGCTCGCCTGCAGCCCAGCCGGTCGATTTCCTCTTCGATCCGGCGGCGCACCCCTGCGCCGAACCGCACGCGTACGGCAGCGCTGGTCGCTTCGAACTGGGGTTGGAAATGAACCACGTGCCCTCCGGAGAAGCGCCTTTCGGTGGCGCTTTGTTCTTCAACTGAGGGAACGCTAGCACGCGATTTTAGGTCGCTTGATCCAATTTATGCGCCATAATATATCATTGCGTTATGAAATTTGACCCGCGTCACCTTGAAATCCTTGCCGCGATCGTCGATCGCGGCGGACTGACCGAGGGAGCGGAGGCGCTTGGCAAGTCTCAGCCTAGCGTGTCGCGAACCTTGTCCATGTTAGAAGCACGTGTCGGCACGCGCCTGTTTGCCAAGAACAAGCGCCCTCTTCAGCCGACCGAGCTTTGTCTGGCGCTGGCCGCCGAGGGACGCAAGGTGCTCGCTGCCGATCAGGCGGCGTCGGAATTGGTTCAACGCTATCTGGATGGCCGTTCCGGTATGGTGCGCGTTGGCGGTTCGCCGATTTTTATGGATGGTGTCATTTCCGGAATGATCGCTGAGTTTCAGAACGGCCATCCGGATGTGCGCATCGACCAGTCTTATGATTATGCCCCCGAACTGATGAGCCGGCTGGAAGCAGGGACGTTGGACGTTGCGATCTGTCCGATGAAGAAAGACACCATCCCGCCCGGTTTTGCGTTCTCCGATATCCTGCCGGGCCGCAATGTGATCGCGTGTGGGGCTGCCCATCCGGTGGCGAGTCGCTCTTCGGTGACCCTGTCGGACATTGCGCCTTATCCGTGGATCGCCCCGCCGACGAACAGTCCGCTGTATGAGGACCTGCGCAGTGTGCTGTCCAGCATCGGCATGCAGGACTTCAGGGTAAGCTTTTCCGGCGGTTCACTGGCCTCGATCGTCAATATTCTGGAACGTTCCGATGCGCTCACCGTATTGCCCTACTCGGTTGTTTTCACCTTGCGGCGCCAGAAGACGCTGTCCGCTCTTTCCATCAGGATCGGCCATCCGGAACGCGATCTTGGGCTGCTGACATGGCAGGACGCGGTTCTCGCGCCCAGCGTGCGGCGGTTTCAGCAGTTTATCGTGCGCGAGTTCGCGACATTGGCCGACACGATCCTGCGCCATGAACAAAATGCGCTTTGGCGCGGTTAGAATAACGGCTGTGGCTTGATGCCGTCTACCCGATTGAAATAGAATGGTTTTGTTCCATTTGCGGTCGCATCTGACCGCCAAGCCAGCGGATGTTGCCATGAAGGAAACCGCCCTGCGTGAGCAGATGTGTCTGCTTGCCAAATCCATGTTCGATCGCGGGCTAACGGGAGGCAGCACTGGTAATATCTCGGCGCGAACACCCGATGGCGGGTTGCTGGTGTCGCCGACCGGCACAAGCTTCGGGCGTCTCGATCCCGGGCGGCTAAGCCGTTTTGATGTGTCCGGAACACAGATCGATGGTGATCCGCCGACCAAGGAAATGCCGCTGCACAGCGCGTTCTACGATACGCGCAGCACAGCAGGCGCGGTGGTGCATCTGCATTCCTGCCATTCGGTTGCCTGGTCGCTGATGCCCGATGTGGACGAGGATAACTTCCTGCCCCCGCTTACGCCCTATGCCATCATGAAGCTGGGCAAGGTGAAACTGTTGCCGTTCTTCCGGCCGGGCGATCCGGCGATGGGTGAGGCGGTGCGTGGTCTCGCCGGCAAGCGAAGCGCCGTTATGCTGGCCAATCACGGTCCGGTGGTGGCCGGCAAGGATATAGAGGCTGCGTGCAATGCCATCGAGGAGCTGGAAGACACCGCCCGTCTAGCGATCCTGATGCGGGGCTACAACCCCCGCATGCTGTCTGAAACCCAAGTGAAAGACCTCGTCACCCGCTTCAATGTGGAGTGGGACTAGCCATCGCTCTCAGGGCATGGGCGAAGAAGTCCGGTTCGCCGAAATTCCCCGATTTCAAGGCCAGGGAAAGATTGCGATGTTCGACTTTGAGGGCTGGAACACCGGCTGCCAGTCTCGGGCCGATGCGCAACCGGTGAGCTCCCAGCCCTTCCACCACTGCTCCGGATGTTTCGCCTCCCGCCACAATGAGACGCGTGATCCCGGCATCAACCAGCCTGACGGCAAGATCTGAGAAAAGCTGTTCTATGGCGTTAGCGATAGCCGTCTGACCGTAGTGCGCCTGCGCGTCTGCCACGATCTTCGGATCGGCGGAGGTGTAGAGCAATGGTGCGGTTTTCTGGTGCGTTGTCCAAGTCGCCAGTTGATCGGCAAGGCCGGGAGTCTGCATGACCTCTTCTGCCGTTATTTCGCGGGCCGGGGCTATGGCGCAATAACGCTCGACCTGATTGCGTGTGGCCCGGCTGCACGATCCCGACAGCACAGCGCCCGGTCCGTCCTGGGCGTCCCATTCAGGCGTGCCTGCCTGAAATCCATGATTGGCAGGCAGGCCGATGGCAATGCCGGAGCCACCTGTCAGCAGCTTACGGCCACGGGCCGCTGTACTGATGATGCGCAGATCGTCGTTGGAGATCGCGTCCACGATGATCATCGAACGGGGAAGGGCCGCGATCGCTTCCAACAACACCTCCGCTCCTTGCTGAACGTCGCTGACACTCAAATGTGTGACCGGCCAATCGGTTTGGGCGGCCAGAACACGGCGCAGATCGGCGTCCTTCATCGGTGTCAACGGGTGATCCTGCATGCCCGATTCGTTCAACAGCCTGTCACCGACGAACAGGTGGCCCTGATAAACGCTGCGGCCGTTTTCAGGAAAGGCCGGGCAGGTGATCACATGGGTTTCTCCCAATTGGGCCGCCAGGGCGGCAGCCACCGGGCCGATGTTCCCGTCGGCCGTGCTGTCGAAGGTTGAGCATATCTTGAAGATGATCTGCCCGGCGCCCTGTTGCACCAGCCAGTCGCAGGCTTTCAGCGATTGGTCTCTGGCCTCGCTTGCCGGAACCGTTCGGGATTTCAGCGCCACCACACCGGCCTCGACTCCCCGTGCCGGTTCGTCCGGCACGCCCACGAACTGGGTTGTCCGCATGCCACCTTCCGCAAGCGTCAGTGCGATGTCCGAGGCGCCGGTGAAATCATCGGCAATCACACCGATCTTCATAGCGGAATCGGTCCCGTGGGGCCTTTGTCCAGCCGTGTGATATGGTCAGCGATATCCTGCGGGAAAACCTGCCGGACAAGCGGATCGTGTCCCGGTATGATCAGATCCGGGTGGCTGGCGAGCTGCTCCAGTTTCTTAAAGCCGTTGAGCATATCGTTCAGATCGACGACGATTGGGAAGGGTTTCCTGGAGCGTTGGTTTTCGTAGAAATGAGTTGCATCGGAGGCGAGAACGAGCCAGCCGGCTTCGGTCTGGACGCGCACGCATTGCAGGCCACGTGAATGACCGCCAATGCAGTGCACCGTAACGCCGTCGGCAATCTGGGCATCGCCGTCATGGAAGATGACTTTGCCTGAATAGAGCCGCTTGATCGCTTCGCACACATGGTTGGCCGTAAACGGCATACGCAGCGTGTCGTGGCACATGCAGGGGCCTGTTGCGTAGACCATTTCGGCGGCCTGCATGTGAAGTGTGGCGTTGGGGAAAAGATGCAGTCCGCCTGCATGGTCATAGTGCAGGTGTGTCACGATGAGGGTTGTTATGTCGTCC
Source organism: Cohaesibacteraceae bacterium (assembly GCA_028281795.1). Taxonomy (GTDB): domain Bacteria; phylum Pseudomonadota; class Alphaproteobacteria; order Rhizobiales; family MH13; genus MH13. The sequence goes on from JANQJE010000173.1 coordinate 4,242, forward strand.
GGCGTTATACCGAAGGGGGCCAGGGCCGTGTGCGGTTCCAGGCGGATGGGCCTGTCGCGCCGTGCGCCTTCCTCGCCATCATAACCGGTATCGACGAGGATCGTTTCATCCCGCGAGCGTAGTACCCACATAAAGTAGTCCATGGGATGCGGAGCGTCGTGGTTGTCGTCGAAGATAAAGCTGTCGGCGCGCGTGCGAGCGTTGCGATCGGCGTATTTGACCGCGTGAACCTGCCACGTCCTCATGATGCAACCTGTGTGTAGCGCTTGACCGCCTTGCCCGCCACCATGTCGGCAGTGGCTGCGTCGAAGCTCTTGAAGTGATCGCTTGCCAGATGGGCATCGAAGGCTGCCGGGTCAGTGTAGAGTTCATAAAGAAAGACCTCATGGGGATAAGCCGGGTCGGTGAGGACATCAAAACGGTGACAACCCTCCTCGTTTTTTAGGGATGCTGCCGCGTTGGCGTGCATCAGCGGAAGGAAAGCGTCCCACGCTTCAGGCCGGATGGTGAAGGTGACGCAGACGGCGTAGCTCATGAAGCACCTTTGGTACGAGTAACAAGACGGCGAAAGCCGCGTTTGACGGGTCCAAGCTGGCTGGCGATCAGACCAACGTTCATCGCCAGCAGTATCGCCGCACCGGGCCGCGAGGCAAAGACGGCCAGGTTCCCATCATGCAGAAACAAGGAGCGGCGGAAGGTTTCATCGAAAAGGCCGCCCAGGATCACGCCGATGACAAGGGGTGCGATGGGATAGCGTAGCAGGTTCATCCCGTAGGCAAGCGCGCCGACGCCCAGCATCAGATAGAGGTCGTTGATGCCGCCGCCAACACTGAACGAACCGATGGTGGTGAGAACCATGACAACCGGCAGGAACACGGTCTGAGGCAGCTTCAGGATCTTGATGAAGATCCGCGCGGTGAACAGACCCATCAGGAACATGGTGAAGGATGCCAGCACCATAATTGCCACAACGCGCAGGATGATGGCCGGATCGATCGTCGGCCCGGGGATGATGTTGTTGATGCGGAACGCACCCATCAATGCCGCCGCGGGAGGTGAACCTGGAATACCGAGCACGAGCAGCGGGATCAGCGCGCCGCCGATGCAGGCATTGTTGGCGGTCTCCGAAGACAGCAGTCCTTCAAGAGAACCCTTGCCGAAGGTCTTGCCTTCTTTGGAGACGGACTTGCCGACGCCATAGCTGACCCACCCGGCCACATCTTCGCCGACACCCGGCAAGGAGCCCACGCCTGTCCCGATGACACCGGATCTTGCAATGGTCGGGAAGTAACGGCGGACCTGACCCAGTTTTGGCACGATGCGGCCCTTCAGCTGAGCGATCTGCGCCACACCACCCATGCGCAGGCTTTCAATGATCTGCGGGATGGCGAAGGCGCCCATCAGAACCGGCACGACCTGAAAGCCGGAAAGCAGATAGGACCAGCCGAACGTGTAGCGCGGTTCGGAGAGCAGCGGGTCGAGGCCGACCATCGCCATGGCAAGGCCGATCATGCCGGAAATCCAGCCTTTGATGACCAGGTCTTCGCTCATCAACGTGCCCGAGAGGAGAATGCCGAACAGCGCCAGAAGTGCCTTCTCCGGACTCGCGATGTTCTGCGAGATAAGAAGCAGCACCCAGACGAAAATCAGAAGGGCAAAGGTTCCGATCAGTGTGCCGACGAAGCTCGCCGTGGTGGTGAGACCGAGCGCTTCTGCCCCGCGTCCCCGCTTGGCAAGCGGATACCCGTCCATAGCGGTGGCTGCACTGGCAGCGGTTCCGGGGATATTCAAGAGAATCGACGGGTAGGAGCCACCATAAATCGCGCCGACATAAGCGCCCAGCAGTGCGATCAACGCATAGTCGAGCGGGACCTTGTTACCGAAGAACCCCGTCAGAATCGTCACGGCCAAGGTGGCGGTGAGGCCCGGTAATGCGCCGAAAACAATGCCGAGAAACACCGAGGAAATAAGGTAGATGTAGGTAACGGGATCGGCTACCAGAGCGATAAACGCATCGCCAAAGCCTGCCAGCTGACCGAGAACGAAGTTCATCGGTCTCTCCAGAGCGGACGCAGATTGACATAATAGTTGTATTCGATCTGCGAGAAGAGCAGCCCGCCGCGGTTCGGAACGTTCTGACGGAACCCAAAAGCCATCGCGCAGACCAGAATCGTCGGCACCAGCAGCGCGATGACGGGGATGGCTTTCATGACGCTGCTGCCGCGTGCCTGAACGAGAACGACAACGGTAAACACCGCCCAGATGACAAGCGTCACCATGTCGTCGTCATGAGGCGCATTCCATTCGGCCTGCGGGAAGTGGGCGATGAGGGCGTAAAGGCCGGCCAGCATGACGCTGGCTGCGGCGATGCCCATGCGGCGCGGATTGCCCGTATGGTAGCCGTAGATCAACGCAGTGATGAGCAGGCCACTGCTGGCAATGAAGTCGACGCGCGGCACCAAAGCGCCGATGTAGAAAACAAGCGAGACGGTGATGGTGACGATCCGCCACGCTTCAAAGCCGTTCCACCCTATACCCACCGACGACAAGGCGCGGCTGGCGCCGCCCTCGCGGATGCTTGTTACAAGAACCGAAACGGCCATCAGGCCCATGGCGGTGAAGATTCCAAGGGGAACAAGCGCAGCGGAGTTGTACCAATCGCCACCGGATACGCCTGCGCGGTTTTCACCCCATAAGGGGATGAAGCTGGTCCGCCAAAGAAAGAACAGTGAGACCGCAATAAGGACCAGTGCGCCCCAAAAGTCGCGGGCGCGCAGGACAGCTTTGTCGTTTGCCGTCTGTACAGGTTGTTGGCTGGCAGATCGGCTGTCCTGGTCAGTCTGATCGAGGCTCACAGCTCGCCATCCTTACACGTTGCGATGGAAGGGCGGGTCATCGCTTGGGATGATGGCCCGCCCTTTGGACCCAGTGCAGACTAAGGTCGTTCGATGCCTAGAGACTCTGGGTCAACTGTCGTGGCGCCCAGTTCTTGCAACGTGTAGGCGAACGTGCTTTCCAGCGTTGAGAAAATGGCCGAGGCCTCGTCACCGGACTGGCCGCCGATATCGTAGTGATTGGCAGCGGCCCATTCGGCGACCACATCGGACTGCATCGCTAGATTGAATGCGTCGGTCAGGGCTTCTTTAACGTCATCGCTCGCCGATGCATGGACCGCGAAGCCGATGGCCTGTTTCAGCGGCAGGTAAGCGTCCAGGCCATCGTAGATGTCGAATGCCGACGGGATCGTCTGGCCGGCGAATTCGGCTGCATCCGGCGTCAGCATAGCCAGCGGACGAAGCTGACCGCCGTCGATAAGCGGAGCCTGCTCGGCGAGTGAGGTGACCACCAGTGCCACTTCACCGGCGATAGCGGCTTCCTGACCGGTCGCTGAACCCTGATAGGGAACGAATTTGAATTCGACACCAGCACCATTCTCGATGGCGAGCAGGTTCAGGTGGTGGATCGATCCTGCGCCCGATGCGGCAGCAGGGATGTCGCCTGGCATGCCGCGGGCGGCCTCGACCAGTTCTTCAAGGGTCTGATAGGGGCTGTCGGCGGGAACCGAGATCAGATCCGGCGAACCGCCGACGATGAACGGATGCCAATAGTCGAAGCGCTGGTCCCAGCCGCCTTGAACAGCGGCGGTGACATTGGACTCCGACAGGCCGACCAGCGTGTAGCCGTCAGCTGGCTGGTTCATGACATAGACCATGCCATTTGACCCAGCCACACCGCCGGTCTGGTTGATGACGTTGATGGAAACGGGCAGATGCTCTTCCATCTCCGCCATGATCATGCGGTTGATGGAGTCTGTGCCTCCGCCTGCGCCCCACACCACGGCCGTGGTGATGTCGCGGAACGGATAATCCTGCGCGCTGGCGGTGGCCGTAGCGCCCGTCGCCATCACAGCTGCCCCGATGAATGTCGTCACTAAGCGTTTCATGTGTTCCTCCCAGAACCTGGCTTTTCAACATTTGTGTCTTTGCTGTTGCATTTCTTTGTGTATGCATTAATAGATGCGTTGTCAAACTGATTGTCCGTCGCCTTTTTCGGCAAAGCGTCTATAGGTGCGGTTCGGGAGAGGTTTCGTAATGGCAAAAGCACTGAGTGTTGCCGTGTTTGATGGTGACGGTATTGGACCTGAGATCACGGCGCCGACATTGGATGTTTTGCGTCAGCTTTCGAATGCTTCGTCGCACTATGATCTCAGCTTCGAGGTGCTGCCCGCCGGAGCGACCCATTACGCTCGGACAGGCACGGCACTTCCCGATGCGTCCCTAGCGGCTGCCGACAAAGCCGACGCGGTTTTGCTTTCAGCAATGGGTATGCCGAATGTACGGTATCCCGACGGTACGGAGATTTCCCCGCAGATCGATCTGCGTATGATCTTCAATCTCTTTGCCGGTGTGCGCCCGGTCCGCATCGGCGAAGGTGGCCTCACCCCGCTCAAACTCCCCCCAGGCAAGACCGTCGATTTCGTACTGATCCGTGAGAGCACGGAGGGGCTTTTTCATTCGCGGGCATCCGGCAAAGCCCCGGGGACTGTGTCCGACGATGAGGCCCGTGAAACACTGCTCATCACGCGTGATGTCTGTGAGAAACTGTTTGCATTCGCGTTCAAACTGGCCGGTGACCGGAAAAAAACCGGACGCAGCCCAGGCAAAGTCACCTGTGTCGACAAAGCCAATGTGTTTCGATCTTTCGCCTTTTTCCGCGAGCTGTTCGATGCCGAGGCGGCCAGACATCCGGACCTTGAAGCCGATCATGCCTATGTGGATGCCGTCGCTCTTTGGATGGTTCAGAAGCCGTGGGTCTATGATGTGATGGTCACGGAAAACATGTTCGGCGATATTCTGTCCGACCTCGGTGCCGGCCTCATGGGAGGTCTTGGAATGGCGCCATCCGCCGACATAGGTCTGGACCATGCGGTCTTTCAACCGTGCCACGGCTCCGCTCCCGATATTGCCGGGCAAGGCAAAGCCAACCCGTTTGCGATGATCCTTTCCGGTGCGATGATGCTCGACTGGTTGGGACTGAAACATGGTGTTTCGGCGATGACCGACGATGCCGAGCGCCTGCGCCTTGCCATCGATGATCTGGTCGCGACGCAACGATCCCTGACGCCCGACCTTGGTGGCACCGCGACCACACATGACGCGGCTCAAGCGGTCGCCGATAACCTGTTTGCGACGGCATGATGCGCGTTGTCTGCCTCGGTGCAGGGTATTTCAGCCAGTTTCATCTCGATGGATGGCACCGCATGGAGGGGGCCGATCTTGTCGGCATCTCCAACCGGGATCGCAGCAAGGCCGAAGCGACGGGTGTAACGGTCTATGATACGCTGGCGGACATGCTGGCCGAGGCACAGCCGGACATTCTCGACATCATCGTCTCTCCGGAAGGCCAGGCCGATGCCATCCGTCTGGCGGTGAAACACCCCCTTAAGGCCATCATCTGCCAGAAGCCGTTTTGTACCTCACGCCAAGAAGCGCGTGAGATGGTTGCGCTTGCCGATGCCGCAGGTGTTCCTTTGATCGTGCATGAGAATTTCCGGTTTCAGCCCTGGTACCGGACGATCAAGGCGAGCCTGGCTGCGGGCGATATCGGCACACCTTTGCAAGCCAGTTTCAGGCTCCGCCCCGGTGACGGGCAGGGGGCGGACGCTTACCTGGCGCGACAGCCCTATTTTCAGACGATGCCGAGGTTTCTGGTTCATGAGACGGCCGTCCATTGGATCGATACGTTCCGTTTCCTGTTTGGCGATCCAAGGGCCGTTTATGCGGACCTGCGCCAGGTGAATCCGGTAATCGCCGGCGAGGATGCCGGCACCATTCTTTTTGACCATGCCGATGGAGTGCGGGTTGTTTTCGATGGAAATCGATGTCTCGATCATGCCGCCGAGAACACGCGCTGTACGATGGGCGAAGGGTTGTTCGAGGGAACCGGAGGCACGTTGACTTTGCGGGGAGATGGTTCGGTCCATCTGCGCGCGTTTGGTGCATTGGATGAGCGGATGATCCTGGGGCCTGATACCAGTGGAACCTTCGGGGGCGACTGCACCTACCTGTTGCAGCACCATGTTGTTGCGGCTTTGCGCGGCGAGAGACCTTTTGAGAACCTGGCCGCGGACTATCTGACTGTCCTTGATGTGGAGGACGCGGTATATCGCTCGGCAGAAACACACACCAAGATCGACCTCACCGTTTGATGCTTCAGGAACCGACCAAAACCAACGCCTTCATCGCGGTGGAAAAGCTGCGTGAACTGATCTTTTCCGGCCAGCTGGGTGCGGGCACGTTCCATCTTGAAACCGAGCTTGCCGATGGGCTGGGCATGTCGCGCACCCCGGTGCGTGAGGCTGTCCTGATGCTGGAAGCCCAGGGCCTCGTCGATGTGCGCCCGCGCAAAGGCGTGCGCATCAAGCCTCTGTCGCCTGATGATATGGCCGAAATCTACGACGTTCTGACCGAGTTGGAGAGCCTGGCGGCCGCCGATGCTGCAGGCAAGGGCTATTCCGACGCCGAGTTGTCGGCGCTGGCTCAGGCGATCGACGATATGGACACGGCGCTGGCCGGTGATGACCGGGAAGCCTGGGCGGAGGCCGATGACCGTTTTCATACCGAGCTTGTTCGCCTCGGCAACAACTCCCGTGTGCAGTCCATCGTGGCCATGATGTCGGATCAGGTACGGCGTGCACGGCTGGTGACGCTCTACATGCGGCCACCGCCGACCAAATCGAATGCCGATCATCGCGGTGTGCTGGAAGCGATACGGCAGGGCGATACCGAAACGGCCCGGACAGTGCACCGGGATCACCGGAGGGCGGCCAAGAAGGTGCTGATCGACCTACTGTCCCGCCATCATCTGCGCAGTCTCTAGGGCAGGGCGGTCTAGACGGTTCCGCCGAGCGATCCTTCCAGCGTTGCCAGTTCCTGACCCCCGGCCATCAGATCCTGAAGCTCTTCCGGCGTGATCTGTCCACGCTGGGCCGTGCCCAGCGTCTGGCCGCGATTGAGCACGGTAAACCGGTCTCCCACAGCCATCGCATGGCGGACGTTGTGGGTTATGAAGACGACCGCGATATCCTGCTTGCGGACCTTGTCGATCGTTGCCAGCACATTGGAGGTCTGCCGCACGCCAAGAGCAGAGGTCGGCTCATCGAGAATGAGCACCTTGGCGCCAAAATGCACGGCGCGCGAAATGGCGACCGTCTGGCGTTCGCCGCCTGACAGGGTTCCCACTGCCTGGTCGGGGCCGCGCAGGTTGATGCCCATTTTGCGCATCTCATCCATGGTGATCTGGTCAGCTTTTTTGCTGTCAAAGAACGAGATACCGAAGATCTTCTTTGTCGGCTCATTGCCCATGAAGAAGTTGCGGCTGACTGACATCAGCGGGATCATCGCCAAATGCTGGTGCACTGTGGCGATCCCGGCATCCATGGCATCGCGCGGGTCGTCAAAGTTCATCGGCGTGCCTTCGAACTGGATCTCGCCCTTCGTCGGCTTGTGCACGCCGGACATGGTCTTGATGAAGGTCGATTTGCCTGCGCCATTGTCACCCAAAAGGCAGTGGCATTCGCCTGGGTAGATGTCGACCGAGACGCCGGCCAGCGCGATCACCGAGCCAAAGTGTTTCTCGATGTTCTTCATCCGGATGATGGGGGCGTGTGTCGTGCGCGTGTTCATATCAACGTTCCCCCGTGATCATACGGCGGATGTAGGTATTCAAGATCACCGCACCCAGCAGAATGACGCCCAGGAAAACCCGGAAGAGCGAGCTTTCCACCCCGGCGAAGAACAGACCCTGCTGCACAACGCCGAAGATCAGTGCACCCAGCGCTGCTCCGATCACCGAGCCATAGCCGCCGGTCAGAAGGGCGCCGCCGATCACCACCGCAATGATTGCCTCAAACTCCTTGAGCAGGCCGCGATCGGCACCGGCAGAGCCGAACTCCATGACCTGGCATGTGGCAAAGACGGTGGCGCAGAAGGCTGTGAACATGAACATCAGGATTTTGACTCGGTTCACCGGCACACCGGAGTTGCGGGCCGACTCGGCATCGCCACCAGAGGCGTAGATCCAGTTACCGAAGCGTGTCTTCGTCAGCAGCACATGGCCGAAAACGACCAGCACAATCGCCCAGATGATCAGCATCGGAATACCGTCGATCACCGCTTCTCCGGCACGGTTGCCGCGCTCAAAGGTGGCAATCAAATCATTGTCGCCAAGCCATTGGAAAAATCCGCCGCCAACCTTACCCCCGAACAGTGGTGCCAGCCAGTCACCTTCGGCCGCATCGCGAATGCCGCCAATGATGGTTTTGTTCTCGATGGTCTGCGGCAGATAAATCGTGAAGCCACGCAGGATGAAAAGAAAAGCTAGCGTCACGATAAAACTTGGCAGCCCGGTTCGAATGACAATGAAGCCATTCAAGGCTCCAATGCTCAGGCAAAGTGCGAAGGTAAGAATGATGGCAATCCAGATGGGCCATCCCAGCGTGACGCCCATAATGGCGATCATCATGCCGGCAAAACCGATCATCGACCCGACCGACAGATCAAATTCGCCGGCGATCATCAAGAGGCAGGCACCGACCGCAATGATCATGAACTGTGCCGAAACGATCGACCAGTTCAGGACGCCCTGGCTGTTGAACATGCCACTGTCGAAGGCGAACAGCAGGAAAAAGGTGAAGACGGCGATGGTGCCGACAATACCGCCCAGTTCGGGCCGGATAAGCGCCTTGCGGAACGCCGACATTTCCTTGACGCGTTCGTCGGTCGCTTCAGGCGTGGTGGTCGCTTCAGACATGATCGTCCCCCATGCTTCGCTCAAAACTGGCCCGGTGCATGACCTGTAAGCCTAAGAGGCCACGCCAGCGGCGTGGCCAAGTGAGTGAGGTGACGCGCGAAGCGGTGCTTGGCGCCCCGCTTCTACGCTTCCGGGAGGTTAGCGATATTCGCCGGCAAACTGCTCAACCAGTTCCAAACCATCGGCTGTCACGAAGCCTGGGCCGGAGTTGATGTTGTTGCCCGGCAGCACGCCATAACGGTCGTAGTTGGCAAGAACCACGACTGGCAGATAGGCCTGCAGGAAAGGCTGCTGATCGATGCCCCAATTGATGGTGCCGTCTTTGATGGCTTCGACGATCTCAGCACCAAGGTCAAACGTGCCGAAGTGAATGTCGCCGGCCATGCCATTTTCTTCCAGAGCAGCGATGGTGGGGTCGGCGGAGACCGGGCCGAGAGTCAGGATGCCATCGGTTTCCGGGTTGGCAGACAGAAAAGCCAGCACCTTGTTCTTGATCTCCGCCGGGTCGGTGCCGGAATCCATCATAGAGTCCCCAAGATCAACACCGAGGCCATCGGCATAGCCGCGGCAGCGCTCGCCGACGGTCGGTTGCTGGATGGCGTGGTTGACACACAGGAAGCTTGTCACGCCTTCGTCCGCAGCGCGCTGACCGGCAGCGAAGCCCGCATCATATTCCGGCTGACCGACATACATCAGCGCACCCACTTCGCGGGCTTGTTCCGGTGTACCGGTGTTCATGATGATAACATTGATGCCTTGATCGACGGCATTTGTGATCGGGCCCTGCAGCACATCATAGTCGGCAAGCGTGGTGATGATGCCATTCGGGCTGGAGGCGGCTGCCTGCTCGATGATGCGTGCCATGTCGGCGATGTCACCGGTTGGCGGGTTGCGGTACTCGACCTCAACACCCATCTGCTCGCCTGCAAGCGCGATGCCGTTTTTGATGGTGTTCCACCAGCTGTCGGAATCAGGTGCGTGGCTGACAAGAACATAGCGCTCGCCTTCGGCGTGCACGGCAGTTGTCGTCAGAAACGGGGCGGCCACAACAGCGGTGGCAATGGCAAGTTTCGCCAAAAGCGATTTCATGATTGTCCTCCCAGACACATCTTGGTTGTTGATCTTGCGTGAGGGGTTGAATCCCCTTCAAGGGCAGCAAAGCACAGGATGCGCCTATTTGCAACCGGTTGCAAATCGCTGTTATTGTGTTTGCAACTGGTTGCAAGATAGAAGCTGTAGGACCAACCATTTCCAAGTATGGCAGATGCTGTGCGCGAGCTTCACTCAGATGCGACTTGATTTTCTATGACTGCGACTCTCAAAGATGTGGCCCTCCGAGCGGGCGTGTCCCGTTCCGCAGTGTCGCGGACGTTCACCGATGGTGCATCGGTTTCCGCCAAGATGCGCGAACGGGTGGAACGTGCAGCCAGCGAGCTCGGTTATCATCCCAATGCGCTTGCTTCGAGCCTGACGACGGGACGGACGAAGCTGATCGGTCTGATTTCCAACAACTTCCACAATCCCATCTTTCTGGAGGTTTTCGACCTTTTTACACGCGGCCTGCAAGACCGTGGTTTGCGTCCCCTTCTTGTCAATCTGACGGATGAAACCGACCCGGAAAAATCGGTCCGTATGGTTCGGCAATACTCGGTCGATGGCGTGATCGTGGCCTCTTCCACGCTGAAACCCGGTTTTGCCAAAGCCTTCAAGGATGCCGGTATCCCCGTGGTGCATTCCTTCGGGCGGCACACCACCTCTCCGGAAGTTCATGTGGTGGGGATCGATAACGTGGAATGCGGGCGCATGGCGGCGCGTGAGCTTGTGGCCAGAGGCTACGGCAGCGTCGGTTTCCTGGGTGGACCAGAGGCCGCCACGTCGACACAGGATCGCTATGCGGGTTTTACCGACGAACTGGCCAAGCATCCCAAGGTGAAACTGCATCACAGTTTTGCCAAGGCCTACTCGTTCGAGGCCGGCCGGGAAGCCATGCTGGATATTCTGAACGCAGACCCAGCGCAGGCCTATTTCTGCGGCGACGATGTGCTGTCCATCGGCGCGCTATCGGCCATTGAAAGCACGGGGGGGCGGGTGCCCGACGATATCGGGCTTATCGGGCTCAATGATATGGAGATGGCGCGGTGGGAAAACATCAACCTGACTACGATCCATCAGCCGGTCGAACAGATTGTCAACGCGTCCCTAGAGTTGGTTGTCTCCATGCTCGATGAACCGGACCGCTATCCCGAGGCGCGGCTTTTTCCATGCCACGTGATACGGCGCGGGACGCTGCCGCTGCTTGCAGACTAGGCCCCGAGCCCAAAACTGGCGGTGCTAGCGGAACATGGGCGGGCGGGCGTCCACCCAACTGCCATTGGCTTTTGCCGAGTCGACTGCGGCGTGGACCGCTGCCATGGAGCGCAAGCCATCTTCGGCTTTGGGGAAGTGATTGGCGGCGTTTGCCAGCTTCGCGCCCGTCTTCGAAGCGTGGATCGCCTCAGCAAGGTCGATATAGATGTTGGCAACGGCGAGCGGGAAGCCCTCCGGGTGCGCAATCGGAACCCGACTGAGACGCGCAGCCATTTCGGAGATACCGGCCTCGCCCTTCTCTATGATTTCCGTGCGGCCGCCCAAAGGCGTCCAGAAAGCCTGATTGGGTTGTTCGGAGGCCCAGCGCAGACCACCCTTTTCGCCGAACACCTGAATGTCCAGGCCATGCTGTCGCCCTAGGGCGACGGTCGACGTCCAGAGGCGGCCGACCGTTCCCTTTGCGGTGCGGAAATTGACCATGGCGTCATCTTCTAGAACCCGGCTCGAGACACAGGATGCAAAGTCTGCCGACAATGTCTCCACCTCATCGTCGAGCACGAAACTTGCCAGGTGCAAGGCGTGGATTCCGCAATCGGCCATCTGGCCGGAAACTCCTGCTTGGGTCGGATCGTAGCGCCATCGCACACGCGGGTTGTCGGCGTCATCGCCTGCCGCATGATGACCGTGGCTGAAGTTGGCCACTAGGCAGCGAATAGCGCCGAGTTCTCCAGTGGACACCATGTGCCGCATGTGACGGATCATCGGATAGGCGCTGTAGGCGTAGTTGACGGCACAGATGCGGTCTGACGATCGGGCCGTTCGGACGATGTCTTCGCCTTGCCCCACCGTCATGGTCATCGGTTTCTCGCAAAGCACATGGAACCCGGCCTCGAGAAACGCCTTGGTGATTTCATAATGAGTTGCGTTGGGCGTCGCGATGGTCACCAGATCGATCCTGTCATCGCGATCCTTTTCGCCAGCCAGCATCTCTTGCCAGTCGCCATAGGCGCGGTCCGCCGCGATACCGAGCGTTTGCGCAAAGGCACGGCCTGCATCCGGGTTGTGATCCAGGGCGCCTGCGGCCAGAGTAAAGTGCCCGTCGGCCATGGCGCCCATGCGGTGTGCAGGCCCGATCTGACTGCCTTCACCGCCGCCGACCATGCCCCAGTTCAAACGTCGCATCGCAGAATCCTCTTAGAAGCCGATGGACGCCAGATAGGCGCGGTTCGCCTTGGCGTCGGCCAGTGGGTCGGTGTTGCCGAGTGTTGGGTCGCAATCCTGCTCGACCGTGCACCAGCCTTCGAAGCCGGCGTCGAGAAGCACTTGACGAACAGCCGGGAAATCGACATCGCCGTCCCCGAGATTGCAGAAGATGCCTTGGCCGCATGCCTCGTAGAAGCCAGTGCTCCTGGCGATCACATCGGCCTTCACGACCGGGTCGATATCCTTGAAGTGCATGTAGCTGATGCGGCCGATGTGCCGTTTCATGAAAGCCACGGGATCGAATCCGGCATAGGAATGGTGGCCGGTGTCGAAGCAGATTTTGAGGATGGCTTCGTCCACTTCATCGAGCAGGCGTTCCAGTTCCGGTTCGAAGTCCATAAAGCCCGCGGCATGGGCATGAATGCCGACGGTGAGGCCATAATCCTGTGTGCCCATCGCGGCGACATGGGCGATGCGGTCGCGGAATGCCGACCACTCGGCCTGGTCCATCTGCTCGGCTGCGTCGGCACGGCCCGCCGTGGGTGCGCGGCGCGGCGAAATGCTGTCGATGATCACCAGATGCTGTGCACCATGGGCGCTCAGTGCCTTGCAGGTGCGCACAGACGCATCGAGCACCTCATCCCAGGCGCTGGGATCGTGGAACGGCCGGAAGATGACGCCGCCGATCAGGTCAAGACCGTTTTCCGCCAGCGCATCGGCGACTTGCGGCGGATCCTCCGGCATGAAGCCTATCGGTCCCAGTTCAATGCCGGTGTAGCCAGCGTCGGCGTTCTCTTTGAGCACTGTCTTCCAGTCCGGATTGCGCGGGTCGTCCGCAAATTCGACACCCCAGGAACAGGGCGCGTTGCCGATTTTTATGCTCATTCTCGGTTCCTAAGCTGTCTGGACCTGCTGCCAGGTTCTGGAGGCGTGAGAAGCGCGGATCGCCTCGATGATTTCGCTGACCGCCAGACCGTCCTTGAAGGTCGGCCAGACGGCCTTTCCGGTTTCGATGGCGGTCAGGAAATCCCGTGCTTCGATGATGATCTGGTCCTGATAGCCGGTGCCGTGGCCAGGTCCCTGGCAAAAGGCCTCGTAGTTCGGGTGTGCCGGACCCGTCAGGATTTTTGAGAAACCGCGCTGGGCTTCAGGCCCTTCCGCCCGATAAAGCCAGAGAGCGTTCTGATCTTCCTGATCGAAACGGATTGCGCCTTTGGTGCCTGTGATCTCATAGATGTAGCCCATCTTCCGGCCTGTCGCCACGCGGCTGAAATAGAGGTGCCCCATGGTGCCACGGGCAAAGCGGCACATCATCTGGGCATGATCGTCGTTTTTCACCGCTACGTCACCGCGCATGGCATGCACGGTTTCCATCTCGCCCATTACCGCTTCGATCGGTCCGAGCAGCGCCAAAGCGGCATTGATCATATGCGGCGCCAGATCGCCCAGCGTTCCGGAGGCAGCATCTTCGGTGCGCCAGTTCGCGGGAATGTCTGGGTCTGCCAAAAAGTCTTCGGTATGCTCGCCGCGAAACCATGTGATGTCGCCGAGTACGCCTTCTTCGATCAGTTGGCGGGCATAGGAGGAGGCAGGTGTGCGGATGTAGTTGAAGCCCACCATGTTGGGCAGGCCGGATGTTTCGGCGGCTGCGACCATGGCGCGTGCGTCTTCGATGGATGCGCCCAGCGGCTTCTCGCAGAAGACAGGTTTGCCAAGAGCAAAAGCAGCGTCGGCGATGGCACGATGGGTGTTTTGCGGTGAGGCAATGACGACTGCCTCAATGGCCGGATCGTTCACCAATGCCTGCCAATCGGGCGCTGCGCGGGCGAAGCCGAAGGCATCGGCATAACGCTTGGCCGATGCCTCGCTGGAGGCGGCGATCATTTCCAGGCGGGGGCGAAGTCTGGTGTCATAGACTGCGCCTACAGCGGCCATGGCAACCGAGTGTGCCTTGCCCATATAGCCGCCGCCAACGATGCCGATACCGATCTGGCGTCGTCCGTCCTGCATGCGATGGTCTCCCGCTTCAGCCCTTCAGGACCTTGTTTTCGAGGGTTGCTGACGAAAAGATATTGCAACCGGTTGCAAAAGCGGTATCCTCACAATGCGCTCCGGTCAATGGCGAAGTTCTCGCGCCTTGCGCCATGCGCCAACAACATAACAAGCGACCACAAGGGCAGGACGCATGACCCAGGGGGATCTGGTGCCGGAAATCAAGTCGGCCGCATCGCACGCGGAGAGCACCGTTACGTTAACCGTGGCGCAGGCCATTGTCCGCTATCTGGCCGCGCAGTTCATCGAGATCGATGGCAAACGCGTCAGGCTGTGCGGCGGCGGGTTCGGTATTTTCGGTCACGGCAATGTGCCGTGTCTGGGCGAGGCGCTGTACGATCATCGTGATGTGTTGCCGCTTTATCGCGGGCAGAACGAACAGTCGATGGGTTTCGCAGCGGCTAGCTATGCCAAGTATCATTTGCGTCAGCGGTTCATGTTCTGCACCGCTTCGGCCGGTCCCGGGACGGCCAACCTTGTGACGGCTGCAGCCCTGGCGCATGCCAACCGGCTGCCGATGCTAATGCTGTGCGGCGACACTTTCCTGACCCGCCTGCCTGATCCGGTGCTGCAGCAGCTTGAGCATTTCGGCAATCCGGCCCTTGGCCTTAACGATGCGTTTAAGGCGGTCAGCCGCTACTGGGATCGCATCACGCACCCGGCGCAGATCATCCAGTCCCTGCCTGCGGTGCTCGCGACCATGCTTGACCCGGCCGATTGCGGTCCGGTGTTCCTGGGTCTGCCTCAGGATGTGCAGGGTTGGACCTATGAGTATCCGCTCGCCTTTTTTGAAGAGACCACACACCGCATTCGCCGTCAGGTACCGGACGGTGGTGAGATTGCCGACGCTGCCGTCTGTCTCAAAGCCGCCCGGCGCCCGGTAATCATTGCCGGCGGTGGCGTGCAGTACTCGCGGGCCGTCGCTGAACTGACGGCGTTTGCCGAAACCCATGCCATACCGGTTATCGAGAGCATTGCAGGCCGTGCCAACCTGCTTGCCACCCATCCGCTCAATATCGGGCCGGTCGGCGTGACGGGGTCCGACAGTGCCAACACCATCGCCGAGCAGGCCGATGTGATACTGTCGGTTGGCTGTCGGTTACAGGACTTCACCACAGGGTCCTGGACCGCCTTTGCCAAAGACGCACAGATCATCGGTCTCAATGCGGCCCGCCATGATGCCGGTAAACACCGTTCGCTGCCCGTTGTGGGAGATGCGAAACTCGGCCTTCTGGCGCTGAGCCAGGCAACATCGGGCTATACAGCGCCGTCCGACTGGACAGCATTCGCACAGGCCGAACGCTCCAAGTGGGATGCCTATGTTGCCGACAATGTCAGCACAAAAGCCTCGGACGGATCCAATCGCCCGAACTCCTATGCGCAGGCGATCGGTGTCGTAAACGCCCTGTGTGATCCGCGCGACCGCGTGGTCACCGCGGCCGGGGGATTGCCCGCCGAGGTGACGGCCAACTGGCGGACTCTCGATATCGGTACGGTGGATGTGGAGTTCGGTTTCTCCTGCATGGGCTATGAAATCGCTGGCGGCTGGGGAGCGAGAATCGCCCAAAGCGAGAGCGAGCCGCATGCCGAAACCATCGTGTTTGTCGGCGACGGCTCCTATCTCCTGATGAATTCGGACATCTACTCCTCGGTGCTTACCGGCAAGAAGCTGATCGTTCTTGTGCTCGACAATGGCGGCTTCGCCGTCATCAACAAGTTGCAGAACAATGTTGGGCAGGAGAGCTTCAACAACCTGATCGCGGACTGTCCGACGGTGAATGAACCGTTCGCGGTTGATTTTGCTGCGCACGCCGCGTCCATGGGCGCACTCGTTGAACGGGTGGAGAACCCGGCCGCGCTTGGCGAGGCGTTCCAACGCGCCAAGGCCGCCTCAAGCACCAGCGTCATCGTTATGAATGTTGACGCTTATGAAGGCTGGACCACACAAGGCCATACTTGGTGGGAGGTCGGCACACCGCACATCACCACGCATGACAAGGTTCGCGCCGCTCATGAAGAGGTCGAAAGCGCGCGGACCCGTCAGCGGAAAGGGGTCTAGATGCAACGCTATACCGCAGACACGGTGAATGTGGATGCCATTGTCGATGCGCTTTTGCACGGTGACGGCGCGGTTCTGATATCGGGACTGTTTACGCCTGATCAGGTCGCTGAGGCCCGCGCCATCATCATGGAGCATTCGGAAGCTGCGTCAGAAAAGGTGACGCACTTTCAGGGGGCTGCCGAAGCCGATGGAACGATCAGTCTGCAGAGGCGCGTCTGGAATCTTCTCGCCAAGGGGAAGGTATTCTCCGATATGGCGACCCATCCGGTTCTGATGCGCATCCTGCGAAGGTTCCTTGGTTCGGAGTTCATCATGGGCTCCATTGCGGCCAACCGCATTTTGCCCGGCGGGCCGGGCCAAGAGCCGCATGTCGATTACCCCTACTGGGATTTTCATGCGCCCGAGACGCATCCTATCGGGCTGAACGGGTCCTTCCCGATGAACGCGCAGGTCTCGATCATCCTCGATCCCTTCACCGAGGAGAGTGGTGCGACAGCTTTTGTGCCTGGCTCGCAGCGGGAACTGCGTTATCCGCAGGACAGCGACCGATTTTTCGAGCGATGCGCCCGCATGGAAGGAGAGCCCGGCGATGTGGCGCTATTTTATGGCGTGACCTGGCACTGTGCGATGCCGAACATGTCCCAGCATGATCGCAACGCGGTGTTGATCCAGTATCTTCCGAAGTTTGTGAAACCGATGGAAGACATGCCAGCAGCCTTGCCGCAAAGCTTCATGGATGAGGCAAGCGCGGATATGCGCCAGCTTCTCGGGCTGAACTATCCTTATCCCGAAGTGCTGGATGCCGCCAAAGCTGGCAATACCGAAGGGCGTGTCGCGTGACGATGGAGACCGTCCTTGCCGGTCTGGCGAAGAACCGCTTCGTGGTGGTGGGTCGTGTCGGCATGGATGTCATCGGCGATCCGCCGGGCACGCGCACCGAAGACATGGAGACAGCCATCGTTGCGATGGGCGGGTCATCGGCCAACATTGCCGCCGGTATAGTGAAACTGGGCGGTTCCGCCGATCTTGTCACCTGCGTCTCGGATGATTCCATTGGACGGTACTGCGTGAATCAGCTCAAGCATTACGGCGTCGGTGCGCAGTATGTTCGGCCGGTCGATGGCGAGTATCGCTCCTCGCTTGCTGTCTATGAGAGCACGATCGAGGACCATCAGACCGTCATCTATCGCAATGGCGCAGCGGACTTCCAGCTTTCCCTGAACGATGTGGAAGCGGTGGATTATGCGCGCTATGGGGCGCTGATCACGGCAGGCACGGTGTTTGCAGCCGAGCCTTCACGCGCGGCAACGTTCCGCGCCTTCGAACTCGCCAGGAAAGCTGATCTTCCGATCCTGTTCGACATCGACTATCGGCCCTACTCCTGGCCGTCGCGCGACGTTGCTGCCGAAGTGCTCTCGCGGGCAGGCGACCTTTCGGACGTTATCGTCGGCAATGATGTCGAGTTCGGTTTCATGGCGGGCGACTATGACAAGGGCCTGGATAAGGCCCGTGAACTGGCAACCGAAAGCGCGTCGATCGTCGTCTACAAGATGGGCGAGAAGGGCGCGATCACCTTTGCAGGCGGCTCGGGCGGCGTGGATGAGGTGCACACCGGCATCTACCCGGTCGACGCGCTGAAGCCGGAAGGTGCGGGCGACAGCTTCATGGCCGGGCTGATGGCCTCGCTTGCTGCCGGTTATGGCCTGAAAGAGGCCTTGTTGCGCGGGTCTGCCTGCGCCTCGATCACCGTTTCCAAGCCTGCCTGTGCGCCTGCCATGCCGCATACGGCTGATCTGAATGACTTCCTGAAACAGCACCCCGGCCCGACTTCGCCAAACCCGTAAGACGATGATGGCCTTCAGGCCGAAAGGACGCCCATGCACATTCCACCCTTCGACAATCAGAACAAACCCATCGTGGACGTCGATGATGCATGCGTTCCGCTGAACTATTTCAACATCGTCAAGCTGAAAAAGGGCGAAAGCTTCAGCTATGCGGTGCCGGGCTATGAAACCTGCATCGTGCCCGCGACGGGCCTGGTCGATGTTTCGGTTGGCCGTTTCGAGGCCAAGGATCTGGGCGGGCGCGGCGTTGATGTCTGGGACGGCGAGCCTGAAGGTGTCTATGTACCGACCGCGACCGATGCCCGCATCACCTGTCTGTCCGATTTTGCTGAAGTGTTCATCGCCGGGGCCAAGTTCGATCAGACATTGGAGCCTTTCGCCGTTCGAAAGGACGAACTGGATCTTGTGCAATACGGCTCCGATGACACCAAGACCCACCGGAAGATCAAACACATTCTTGGTCAGAACCAGAAGGATCGGGTGGGCCGCCTGCTGGTAAGCGAGCTCTACACCGTCGGGCAGGGCGGCTGGTCCGGGTTCCCCAGCCATAAGCACGATACCGACCGTCTGCCCGATGAAACACGGCACGATGAGACCTATAATTTCCGCTTCCGGCCGAATTACGGATCCGGCGTTCAGATGCTGCAGCGGGTCGATAACGAGCCGGGCGATGCCTACCACATTGTCGATGGTTCCACGATTTGTCTCGACAAGGGCTATCACCCCTGCGCGGTGCTGCCGGGCTATGAAATGTATTACTTCACCATTCTCGGCGGTCTTTCGCAGCGTTCGCTCGTTCAATACTTTCAGCCGACCCATGCCGCGCAGCTGCACACCATCCCCGGTATCATGGACATGGTGGCCAAATTTAAATGACGGTTGCGACGCTTGCCGAGGTTCTTCAGCCCGCGCTCCGTGAGGGCTATGCCGTCGGTGCTCTTGTCTGTCTGGGGTGGGAGGACATGCGCGCTTATGTGGCCGCTGCCGAGGCTGAGAACGCTCCGGTTATTCTGCAGGCCGGACCATCCTGCCGGGCGCACACACCACTGCCGGTGCTCGGCAAGATGATGCGCCATCTAGCAGAACGCGCTTGCGTTCCCGTCGTTCTTCATCTTGACCATGGCTATACGTTTGAAGAGTGCCAGGAGGCACTCGAGAGCGGCTTTACGTCTCTGATGTTTGACGGTTCGCGCAAACCGCTGGCTGAGAACATCGATGAGACCGCACGCATCGCGCAGCTTGCCCATGGTGCTGGTATCTCGTGCGAGGGAGAGATCGGTTTTGTCGGGTACGATGGCGGTGAGGCCTCCGCCGGTACCGATCCGGAGGAAGCTGCACAGTTCGCCCGTGAAACAGGGGTCGACGCGATGGCGATCTCGGTGGGCAATGTGCATCTGCAGCAGGAAAGCAGCGAAGGGCTGGACGAAGAGCGGGTCCGCGCCATCGAAGCGTTGAGCGAGACGCCGCTGGTCATCCATGGCGGGTCCGGCGTGCCGGTCGAGCAGCGCACGCGTCTGGCTGCCACATCGAAAATCTGCAAGTTCAATATCGGAACAGAGCTTCGCATGGCGTTCGGCAAGGCGTTGCGGGCAGCGGTGAACGCCGATCCGAACCGCTTCGACCGGGTGCAGATCCTCAGAGAAACCCATGATCCGGTGGAAGCCGCGGCGCGCGCCGTTATTCGGGCCTTTGATCCATCGTTACAGAGGGGTGCGGTTTGATGGTCCGGATAGGGCTTCTTGGCTGTGGCCGTATCGGTCAGGTTCATGCCATGACGCTGGCGAGCGTCGATGGGGCAACACTTGCGGCGGTGAGCGATGCGGTGCCTGAGCTGGCCACTGCGCTGGCCGTCAAATATGGCGTGCCTGCTATGACCTCTGATGAGCTGATCGCCTCCAGCGATGTGGACGCCATTGCCGTCTGTACACCGACAAGCACGCATTTCGATCTCATTCATCAGGCTGCTGCGGCCGGTAAAGCCATTTTCTGCGAGAAACCGATCGACCTGTCCACCGAGCGTACCCGTCAGTGTATCGCTGCAGTGGAAGCGGCTGGCGTGCCGTTCATGACAGCTTTCAACCGACGCTTTGACCCGAGTTTTGCCCGTCTGGAGGCGCACTTGCGTGATGGTGTTGTAGGGGACATCGAACTGGTGACGATCCTTTCACGCGATCCGGCACCGCCGCCCGTCAGCTACATCGAGCAGTCCGGCGGGCTTTTCCGCGATATGATGATCCATGACTTCGATATGGCGCGCTTTCTGCTCGCCGAAGAACCCGTTCGCGTTCATGCCGTTGGTTCCAGTCTGGTCGATGCTGCGATTGGCGCGGTGGGCGATGTCGATACGGCCGCCGTTACCCTGCAAACGGCAAGCGGACGTATCTGCCAGATCTCCAACTCACGCCGCGCCACCTATGGCTATGATCAGCGTATCGAAGTGCATGGCTCACGGGGTCTTCTGCGAGGCGAGAACCAGCAGGAGCACTCCGTTGTGCTCGCTACCGGCGATGGTTTCCAGAGCGCACCGACGCAGTACTTCTTCCTTGAGCGCTATGCTCGCGCCTATGCCCGCGAGATGGAGCATTTCGTCGAGGCGGTCGGCCAGGGCCGGACGCCGTCACCGACTATCTATGATGGTCTGCAGGCGCAGAAGCTGGCCGATGCGGCGCAGACCTCTCTGGAAACGGGACAAACTGTTACTGTCGACTAGCTAAGCGTAGGTTTTGGCATACATCGCCTGGATGTGACCCGACACGGTGATCGGTGGATAGGCCGGACTTTCTCCCGGCGCGAGGCAGTTCTCGATGCAACGCACTTCATGGTCCGGATTGCCGGTGTAGAAGAAGGGAATGGAATACCGTTCGCGGCCCGACCGGTTGATGACGCGATGCAACGTCGAGCGGTAGCGTCCGTTGGTCCAGCGCTGGATCATGTCGCCAAGGTTGACGACATAGGCTCCCGGCATGGGTGGCGCCGCAATCCAGGAGCCATCCTTGTTCTGCACCTCAAGTCCACCGACTTCATCCTGCCAGAGCAGTGTCAGTCCACCGAAATCGGTATGCGCACCGCAGCCTTTCTCATCCGGTTCGGCATTGGCGCGCTGAGGTGGATAGTGCAGCAGGCGAAGGCTGCACATCGGGTCGGTCGTGAAACCTGCGAAGTAATCTGCCGGAAGATCGAGCGATAGCGCCATACCGTGCATCAGCTTGGTGCCGAACGCCGTCATATGCCGGAAATAGGTTTCGGCTGCGGGTTTGAAACTCTCCGGCCGCTCAGGCCATTGGTTGGGTCCATGGTTGAACTTGCCTGCGACAACGCGCGGATCATCGTCCGGCAAATCGACACCGATCATGACGCTCTCTTTCTGATCGGGCGGTGCGCCGGCTTCCAGCGTCTGGGCTGCCAGGGGCTCATAGCCGCGATTGGCCGGAGAATTGGCCATCGCGATTGTCAGCTTTTCTCCAAGCGGCAACGCGAAGAAGGCCTCGCTGGCGGCACGCAGATCGTTCAAAGCTTCGGTTGGAACGCCGTGACCAACGACATAGAGAAAGCCCTTGTCTTCACATGCAGCGCGGATGTTTTCGGCGATGTCCGCATCTCTTACTGTGTCGCCCTGGCCCAGACCGGAGATATCGATCACCGGCAGAGCGCTGGTTTCATTATTGTTCGCCGCGTCTGGCGTGCTTTGAACCATTCTGAGTTGTCCCCGCTCTCTGATCATTGGCAGAGTACGGGCAAATGACGTGAACGAAAGCGGTAATAGTGCGCAAAGCCGCTTAAAAAACAGGCGCAGCCTCTAAGCGTGGCTGACCATCATGCCCTCGCGCACAAGGCGCTTCACAAGGACCAGCTTGCCTGCATCATCCAGATCGCCGGGCAAATCGGTCACCTTGAAGTGCGGTTCCTTCAGGCAGACTTCGACGGCAGGCTTGGTATGCGCAGGCAGGATGATCTCCGCTCCTTGGCATGAGATCTGGATGACCTCGTCGCCCTTGGGGTCCGTACGCTGGCGAAGATGATAGATGAGCTGGGGCTGCGCACCGACGTTGGAGTCCGGCGTCAGTTCGGCAAGACGCGCCAGCTGGCGCATCTGGCCAGGCACGCGGGGCACGCGGTTGGCAATGAACTCCGAACGGACATCTTCGACAAGATCGGCGACGCTGGCCTCGTCTTTGAGGCGTGCGAGCAGGTCATCGAAGGTCGTCTGCATGGTCGTGACGTCGAAGTCATCGCGTGCGTGACCGGCGGGCAGGGATGCTCGAAATGCCGGGTCACGGTGGGCGACGGCAACGACTGCTTCGGTCATCAGGTCAGCCCAGGTGCGTGTCATCAGGCCGGTGGTGATGTGGAGCGATGTCTGATCGGTGGCGATGGCATCATGGGTAAGACCGCGCGGTACATAGACCATATCGCCGGGTTCAAGCACGAAGCGGTCCGTTTCTTCGCCGATCGGCACATCGTGCGGGTCAAAAGCCTGGGTGTTGAGCGGCAGTTGTACCGGGTGATCATAGATCCGCCATTCCTTCGTGCCCTCAACCTGCTGGACCAGAACATCGTGGTTGTCATAGTGCGCGCGAAAACCCTGGGAATGGGCGGGTGTCAGATAGATGTTGGTTTGAATGCGCGCGGAAAAGACGTTCTCCAAAGCGCGGCAGAAACGGGCCAATGACGGCACCCGCTCCTGCAGATTCGACATGATGATGGTCGCACCATCGGCGAACAGCTGGTTGACGCGGACGGCGTCGATGAAACCGGACTCGTAAGCGTAGTCGGCGGGTGTGATGGAGGCGTCGGCTTTTACCACCTGCACTTCCGGAACGCTGAGACCCATGGTCGTGACAGCGCGGTCGATATCATCGACACACACAAGGGCGCGATAATAGTCCGGCTTTGCCCGCTTGATGACGAGATGTTTTTGTTCGTAGCTTTCGGAAAAGAACGCTTGGCGCGTGACCGGCGCAATCGACCAGTCGAAATCCAGCACGGTCTGCTGCATTGGCGGTATCTCCCGCATCCGTTTTTATTGGCATGCCCCGATGATGGAGGGGTAACGCTCTCACGTTCTGGATGCAATGGCATCGCACCACACCCATTCATTGACGATGCTGCGTTGCCTATCTAGAGTCCACGTTCGGGAACGCACGCAGTTTGGGCCAATGGGGGGCGAGTGGATGAAAAAGAAAGTATCCAAGAAACTGAAAACGCTTGATGAATCCGAGATCACCACAAAAAGAAACGTCGGTCGGCGCGCCTTCTTGGGCATTATGGCAGCCGGTTCGGTGGGTGCCACTCTGGCACCGACGTCTGTAGCGGCGGCTGATGTTGACAATGGTACATGGACCGATTCAGGCAGTTGCCCGCGTGTCCGGGCAGCCGGTCTGACAGATGCCGACGGTGGCAGCAGTGCTGATCCGGCCGGACGCGGCACCTACACCGGCTACACCGATCAGGACAACGGCAACATCACGGATATCGGTGGTCGTGGCCGCGGTGCGCCCTACTGCTAAAGCGGTCTCCGGTCGGGGCATTGGGCAGACACGTGTAGCTTCTGCCGCGTTCTCTCAACGCTTGATCGGATGGCCACGGGCATCGCGCTTACCGGTTATTATGTCGAAAACCTGATTGATGCGTTTAGCGATGGTTGGTGGCGTCTTGGCGGACGCGACCATGTAAGCGAGGCCGCGCTGTTTTCCAGGGGTCAGCTCGTCCCACGCTTCTTGTATGTCGGGATTTTCCTGCAGAGCATGGAGCAGTGCCATTGGGATGGCCACAGCATTCTGATCCGCCACTGCCAGACGCACCTCCACCTCATCGCCGACTTCCGCGTCGATGGCGGCAAGAAATGTGTTGGACAACAGAAGATAGTATCGTCCGCGTACCGGCGTGCAGGAGCCTTCGTAAGGATGTCCGGCAATCTCGCCGGTCACGCGCAGGCGAGGATAGGTGTCAAGCGGCAGGTCGGTTGCCACTTCGCCGGGCAGGAAAATCACTTTGTAGACGTACCGGCTGGAACCGACATCGTGGGTTGTGATGCGGGCTTCAAAACTGTGTGGATAGTAGCCAGTCATCCGACCCTGCCCTATTCACGGTGCAGAACGGTGTCGCCGAAGAAAGACGAGAGCAGTTTGGGTTTGAAAGCGCGGGTTATCGCTTCGGGATCATAGCCGTCGTGCACCCAATCCATAAAGGCCTGCCCTTTCGAGGCGCCATTGCGTACATAGGTCTCGATCATGGCGTCCAGCACGCCTGTCTTTGAGCCTTTGATGTGGCCATACCGCAGGCTGAGCTGGTCGAGCGCTTTCTCCGGATCGCTGTGTACCATCAGATAATAAAGCGCGCTGCCGAGGCTTGCGCGGTCGGCACCTGCCTTACAGTGGAGAACCGCAGGATATGTGATCGTCTTGAACAGCTTTTCCAGCTCTTCCAGCTGTTCAACGCTTGGTAGATCGCGTGAGCGCAGTTGCAGGCCGATCAGGGTAATACCGGCCTTTTCGGCTGCCTCAACCTCAAGCGGGTATGAGCCATACTGCATGCCGCCGCGCAGATTGATGATCGTTTTGATCCCCATGCGGCCCCATTTGTGGACTTGATGCGGCATGGGCTGGGACGAGCGATAGAGCCTGTCATCCACCTTGTGAAAGTTGGTGTAGACGTAGCGGATGACGCTGTGGTCGACGAACAGCATGTCAACCCATGCGTGCAGACGCCGTTGCCAACCCGTGAGCGGTGGTTTGAACCGTGCTGACCGCTCGGCCACCCGCGATGGAAAGAGGCGGCGGTAATAGGTTTTCAGTTTCGGGGACACGCTGTGTTGCTGACTCATTGTGCGCAGACGGCCTGTTCCTAGCGATGTCGGCCTCGTTGCGCAATTGATGGTTCGCATTGGGTCGGCTCGGCCGGCTTATGACAGCCTTTTTGTGCGTTGATTCGGGTGGATCTGAGCATGCGAATCGCCATCAAGAGGCGTTTGGAACGAATCGCGATTCAGCAGCCCGTTGCGGCTTTGTTCGCATTTTGATTCATACTTGGACTCATGGTCATTCTGTTTGGCGGAACAATCTCTCTGTTTGTTCTCCGAGCTATCCAATGCTTACCGAAATGTTAAGCCGGCTGATAATTCTCGCCCTATCAAGGCTAACGGAGTGACCAAACCGCTCCTTGGCAGGAGGTGGTTGTTGCACTGGCGTTATGACCAACCACACTCGGAAGCCCCTGTTTTGTTTCACGATGAGACAGTATTTCCGTTGCTTCGGCCTTTGTCGTCAAACCGTCCGTGTGACGTTGCAGCCTCCTGTCTTGGCTAGGACTCGCCTTGCATGATTGGTGTCTTCGATCTGCGCTATCCTGTGCCGTTAACGGTTTTCGGGGAACATAGGCACGATCATTGCGGCTCTTGTTGTTGATTTGTTCTCTTTGTTCAGCGACTCAGTTTGGTTCGGGAGTCAACTGGCGTTTGATAAAAAAGAGAGTCGTACCAATGGCTTGCTTGCCAAGCATTTGACCACCAGATGCTTTTTGATGCTGTCGCGCCAGTTTAACATTGGCGTTGCACGCTTTGGACACATGCTGATTCGCCGCCGGGCGTGTTGAAGCGAAGGAGAGGCGACCATGCCGCGACTGTTCACCGGGCTGGAGCTGCCGCGTATGATGGCTGACCAGTTGAGCTTGTTGCAGGGCGGCCTGCACGGTGCCCGCTGGATCGACCGGGACAATTTCCACATCACCTTGCGGTTTATCGGCGATATCGATCATGCGACGGCCCGCGAGGTCGTGTCGGCTCTGGATCGCGTCCGCCGCGGCCCGATCACCTTGACGCTTGATGGGCTCGGCTCATTCGGTGGCAACAAGCCTCATTCGGTTTTCGTGCGAATTGCTCCGACGCAGGAACTGGTCGATCTGCAAGGCGAGCAAGAGCGGATCATGCAGCGCCTTGGCCTCAAACCCGAGCGGCGGACCTTCATTCCGCATATCACGCTGGCCCGTTGCCGCGGTCTCCAGCCCGGTGCCATCGCGCATTGGCTGTCTTTGCGCGGTGGTGTGATGAACCTGTCCTTCGAAGTCGACCGCTTTGTTTTGTATTCCTCACGAGACTCTGTCGGCGGCGGGCCCTATGTGGTGGAGGAAGACTATCCCCTCGTTGCCTGAAGGAGTTCGCCATGCCCCGTCTTTCTGAGTCCGAGCGCACCGATGCGCTCCAAACCCTTGAAGGGTGGAGCCTTGTCGAGGGGCGTGAAGCCATCTCCAAACACTATGGGTTTGGTAATTTCGTTGAAGCCTTCGGGTTTATGACCAAATGCGCCCTGGAGGCGGAGAAGGCCGATCATCATCCTGAATGGTCAAACGTTTACAAGACGGTCGATGTGGTGCTCACCACCCATGATGCAGGCGGTCTGACGGAGAAAGACGTCGCGCTTGCCAGGGCGTTCGACCGATGCGTCTGAGGTTTGGCCTCCAGGTTGCGATCCCATGGTGCCATTCCCACATAGAAGCCACGTTGATGCAGGATAGGCAGGCGACATGGCTTCGAACACCACATCTGACAGCGTAAACGAATCCGGTTTGGGCCTGGATGGCGATGTGCTCTCTGACGATGAGCGCACAAGCTTCGATCAGGACGAGGCGCGCGTGCGCCGCGATTTTTGGACCACGGCGCGTAAAGCGGCTGGTTCGATCCCGTTCATGGATGAGTTGGTGGCGGCCTACTACTGCGCGCTCGATC
>JANQJE010000203.1 GCA_028281795.1 Cohaesibacteraceae bacterium
GCGCAGCGCCTCGCGGTAGGTGGCGAGCCAGGCAAGGCCGTGCGCTGCATGCTGATGCTGTTCCAACAGTGCGCCCTTGACACGACCACTCTCCATGACGCGACCCGCGACGGCCTGTTTGGCTTCCTCATAGACCGTTGTCACCGCATCCAAGGCGTCGGTGGCAAGGCTGAGCAGATTGGTGTCGGTTGCCATGTGGTTGGTATGGACGTCTTCTGCTAGGCTCATCTGGCGATCCTCTGTAAGGCCATGGCTGCATTGGTGAAGATTGTGCACTGCAAAATGGTTGACCCCTCCCCATGGAACAACCCCCTCGAAAGGCGAAGCTACGGACGTTGAACGGCCTGCCGGCCATGCTGCGGCCGCGCTGGTGGCGGTTGGTGTTGTCGGACGCTATCGGCCATCTCAACAGTGATGATGGCTGGGCCATGGCCTCTCATGTGGCGCTGGCAAGCCTGATGACCATGTTTCCGTTTTTGATTTTTGTTGGTGCTCTTGCCGGGTTCTTCGGCGACGCGGCGTTGGCCGATCAGATCGCAGACCGACTGTTTGAGGTATGGCCAGCGGCGGTTGCCGAGCCTATCGCCAAGCAAGTCCATGAGGTACTGGCTGTGCCGCGTGGCGGTCTTTTGACGGTTTCGATCCTGGTGGCGATAGTTCTGGCCTCAAACGGGTTGGAAGCGTTGCGCGCGGCGTTGAATCGGGCGTACCGGGTGACCGAGCATCGTTCGGTGTTCGTCTTGCGGGCACAGAGCATTATCTTGGTGATTATCGGTGCGGGCAGCAGTCTGCTTTATGGCATTGTCGGTGTTGCCTGGCCGCTTTTCTGGTCCTGGCTGTCCGCGGAAGTGCCCGATGTCGCCCCGTTCCAACTCATTCAGTTCGACTTCAGCCTGACGCTGACATCGATCTTCGTGACCGTTCTCCTCTTTGCTGCCCATGTGCTCTTGCCGGCGCAACGTCCACGCATCGCGTTTTTGTGGCCAGGCATAGTGTTGACACTGGTCCTGTGGATGGGCGGAGCGTCCTTGTTTGCGCTCTACCTGTCGAGCTTTTCGAACTATGTGGCGACCTATGCTGGTCTCGCGGGCGTGGTGACGGCCATTTACTTCATGTATTGCGCCGCGCTGATCCTGATCTTTGGTGCCGAGTTCAACGCCGCTGTGGATCGCGTGCGCCGATCGGCGCTGGCCGACCCGTCACCTTCTGATTGACCAGATAGACGCCGAGCACCGTTAAGAGCATGCCGCCCACGGCAATGGGGCTGAGCGCTTCGTCAAACAGGATCCACGCTTCAACAGCCACAAGCGGCGGAATCAGATAGATCAGGGTTGCTGCACGTGAGACGGCGCCATGCCGGATCAGCAGCAGGTAGAGTCCAATGGCCGCAAAAGAAAGGCCGAACACGGCCCAGGCCATAACAAGCGCACTTTGCAGGGTCAGCTCGATATGCAGGTTTTCGGTTGCGAGCGCGACAGGGAAGATGACGAGCGCGGCTCCGATATACTGCATCAGCGTGATGGCGCGCAGATCGCCGTCAGGCAGGAACCGTTTCTGATAAAGCGAACCGAGCGTTACCGAGATGATGGACACGACGTTGATCGCCATCAGCCAGGCCCCGGTGGTGAAGGCCTGCCCTTCCAGTTCGAACAGTTTGGGGAGCAGTGCGATCACCAGTCCAACGAAGCCGAGCGTCAGCCCCAGCCACTGCTTGCGGGTGAGATGTTCGGCGAGCCATGTCACCGCCAAAACGGCCGTGAGCAGGGGTTGCAGCGCTGCTATGATCCCGGCGAGTGGTGTCGCAAGACCCTGATCGATCGAATACCAAACGCCGCCAAGATAGATGGCATGCAGCAAGATGCCGGAGGCGATTCCGTGCATCCAGGCGCGCCGCGAGCGTGGTAGACGGACCCTGAAAGCGAGCATGATAAGCGCCAGAAGCGCAGCTGCCAGCACAAAGCGTGCCGTTAGGAACGTCAAAGGGTCGGCCAAGGGAGCCGCTGCACGCGCCGTTATCCAGCCGGTAGACCAGATCAGCACGAAAAGGACAGGCGCGAAGCGCAGCAGCATGAGACGGGCTTTCAGGGAGAGCTTACCCCTGCCGCTTAGCCGGTTCGTCCTAAGATGTCATCAGGCCTGGTTCGGTCAGCCTCGAGATGGTCAAGGGCTAGCCCGCCGCGTCGAGAACATCTTCATACGTGCGCAGGCCGGGGCGCGGCGCGTTGACAAGGCATGCCATGTTGCCGGGCGCATGTTCATTGCGCATCATTTTCGTGTGTGCCTTGGGAATGTCCCGCCAGGCGAAGACTTCGGACATGCAGGGATCGATACGGCGCTCGATTACCAGCTTGTTGGCCGATGAAGCCTGCATGAGGTTGGCGAAATGCGAGCCCTGAACGCGCTTTTGGTGCATCCAGACATAACGCGCATCCATGGTCAGGTTGAAGCCTGTCGTTCCGGCACAGATGACGATCATACCGCCGCGTTTGCAAACGAAGGTGGATACGGGAAAGGTTGCTTCGCCGGGATGTTCGAACACGCAGTCGACGTTGACGCCCTTGCCTGTAATGTCCCAGATCGCCTTGCCGAATTTACGAACCTCGCTGAACCACTGACCATACTCGTCTGAGCCGACTTTTGGGAGCTGACCCCAACAGTTGAAGTCTTTCCGGTTGAGCACGCCCTTGGCGCCAAGGCTCATGACGAAGTCGCGCTTGTCTTCGTCTGAGATCACACCAATGGCATTGGCACCCGCGGCAGCGCAGATCTGAACGGCGAACACGCCAAGGCCGCCGGAAGCGCCCCACACGAGCACATTGTCGCCCGGACGCAGAATATGCGGACGGTGCCCGTAGAGCATCCGATAGGCAGTTGCGAGCGTCAGCGTGTAGCAGGAGGCTTCCTCCCATGTCAGATGTTTGGGCCGTGGCATAAGCTGGCGCGCCTGCACGCGGGTGAACTGAGCAAACGAACCGTCCATCGTCTCGTAGCCCCAGATGCGCTGCGAGGTGGAAAACATCGGGTCGCCGCCGTTGCATTCCTCATCGTCGCCATCATCCTGGTTGCAATGGATGACAACTTCATCGCCGACTTTCCACCGCTTCACCTTGGAGCCGACGGCCCAGACAATGCCGGAGGCATCCGAGCCATTGATCACATAAGGATTGTCGATGTTGTCAAAGGGCGAAACCGGTTCGCCCAGGCAGGCCCAGATCGCGTTGTAGTTGACGCCCGCAGCCATAACGAGAACAAGCACTTCGTCATCGCCGATATCCCATGTTGGGACGACTTCCATTTGCATCGCCTGTTCGGGCTCTCCATGGCGTTCACGCCGTACGGCCCACGCGTACATGTTGGCCGGGACGTGGCCGAGCGGCGGAATTTCACCGATCTCGTACAAGTCTTTGATGTCGCCTGAGGTTTCGGCAAGTGCCATGTTTGAGCCCTTATACAATCGCCAAACGGTGCAGCGAACTATGCATTGCTGCGCTGCAAAAAACCATACGACGATGGTTCGGGACCATCAGGCCTGATGGTCTTCTCTTCATTCTGACTCCTTGGTTAACACCCCTTAACGCCTTTCCGGCACCTCCATAAACGCGCTCTTCAGGCATGGCGTGTAAGGATTGCGTAGCGGATTTGAGCTCATCGATCGATAGCAGCGATCCGGAACAGAGGACTTGGTGTCATGTCTGGCGTGCTTCCCCCCTTTGTCATGGACAATTTGTGGTTCGTCTTTCTGATCGCTTCGGTTTTGACATGGCCGATGGCCTGGCTGGCGGATACGGCTTTCAAGGACGGTGCGTTCGGCCTGTTGGGAAACTACGTTCTTCTGATGATCGGCTCGCTTGGCGGTGCTGTCTGGCTGATGATCCATATCGGCTCGGCGAACCGGGTCATGAGTATGCCGCATCTGCCCTTCTTTGCGGCGATGGCCGGTGCAACTGCCATTATTCTTGCAGCTTGTTTTCTGAAACAGATCGTTCGCCGCTAACCGTTCATCCGGTGCCCTTGCGCCCAAAGGCGAGGTGACGCGGAGCTTGCGGCCCTTTATTGTGCGCGATGTTGCAGCGCACACTAGCCGTGCTTGCTGGCAAGGGAGGCGTGATGTGATGAGCGAGACCCCGCATAAAGACCGGCCCTGGATTTTCCGCACCTATGCAGGCCATTCCACAGCCAAGGACTCCAACGCGCTCTACAAGACAAATCTCGCCAAGGGGCAGACAGGCCTCTCCGTGGCTTTCGATTTGCCGACACAGACGGGCTACGATCCAGATCATGTTCTGGCGTGTGGCGAGGTGGGCAAGGTTGGCGTGCCGATCGCGCATCTGGGCGATATGCGCACCCTTTTCGACGATATTCCGCTGGATGCCATGAACACGTCCATGACGATCAACGCCACGGCGCCGTGGCTGCTGGCTCTCTATGTCGCGGTGGCCGACGAGCAGGGCGCTGACCGTGGCAAGCTGGCTGGAACAACCCAGAACGACATCATCAAGGAATATCTGTCGCGCGGCACCTATGTGTTTCCGCCGGAACCTTCCATGCGTCTGACAACCGATATGATCGGATGGACCTATCGGGAAACGCCGAAATGGAACCCGATGAATGTGTGTTCCTACCACTTGCAGGAGGCTGGTGCGACGCCTGTGCAGGAACTGTCGTATGCCCTGGCCACGGCGATTGCCGTGCTCGACACGGTGAAGGCGCGCGGGATCATCCCGGACGAGGACTTTCCAAAAGCGGTCGGGCGTATTTCTTTCTTCGTGAATGCAGGGATGCGGTTTGTCACCGAGATGTGCAAGATGCGGGCGTTCGTCGATCTGTGGGACGAGATTTGTGAGCGGCGTTATGGAGTCGAGGACCCGAAATACCGGCGTTTCCGTTATGGCGTTCAGGTGAATTCTCTGGGGCTGACGGAGCCGCAGGCGGAAAACAACGTTTATCGCATTCTCATCCAGATGCTGGCTGTCGTGCTGTCGAAGAAAGCGCGTGCACGCGCGGTGCAGCTTCCGGCCTGGAACGAAGCACTTGGCCTACCCCGCCCCTGGGACCAGCAATGGTCGCTGCGTATGCAGCAGGTGATGGCGTTTGAGACCGATCTTCTGGAATTCGGTGATCTGTTCGACGGGTCAGCCGAGGTCGAGGCGAAGGTCGAAGCCCTCAAGGCCGAAGCCCGTGAGGAGCTTACCCGCATCGAAACGATGGGTGGTGCCATTGCCGCCATCGAAACCAGTTACATGAAGCAGCAGCTCGTGGCGGCGAATACCGCTCGGCTGGAAGGCATTGAAAAGGGCGATCAAACCGTGGTCGGCGTCAACC
>JANQJE010000239.1 GCA_028281795.1 Cohaesibacteraceae bacterium
AACAACGCTTGCGCCCCGAACAACGCTGAACGCTTTCGGCACGCTCGGTTCACCACCGCCTTATGTGGAAGGTCTGACATTGAGTGCCGACAGCGTGGAACCAACAATCGAGAACCCGCCGGGGTTCTATGGTCCGTCGACGAGTCCGCGGGCACTGAACCTTTTCGCCGCTCCACCGAATTTCACAGCCGCTGACTGGGGATCACTGGAAACATCCGGAGCGAGCATTCTCAGCGTTGGCGCTGACCAGACAGTCTCCTTGCGTCCGGCACTTGTCACTCTGGTGGTTCTACTGGCACTGGCAGACGCCATCATCGTTCTGGCCCTCTCAGGGGCATTTGCAGGGATCAGAAACCTAGGAAGAACACAGGCAACGTCGCTCGCGATCCTCACGGCTGTTGGCCTGTTCGGTGTGCTTTCAACGCCAGCGCAAGCTCAAAACACGCGCGACGAGCAAAGCGGGATCAGCCGGTTGATTGCGGCCGCCAACACGACGCGCCTTGCCTACGTGATCACCGGCGATACAGAACTCGACCAGCGTTCGCGGGAAGGCATGAACGGCCTGTCGCGAATCCTGACACAGCGCACGGCGTTCGAACCAGGGGCGCCTTTGGCCGTCGACCCGGCAAGCGACGAGCTTGCTTTCTATCCCCTGATCTACTGGCCCATGCCAAGCGAGCCGATCGCCGTCTCCGACCGGCTGGCCGCACGCATCGACGCCTACATGAACAACGGAGGCACGATCCTGTTCGACACACGGGACGAGGCCATCAATTTCACCAGCGCATCGATCAGCCCGCAAACGGCCAATCTGCGTGCACTGCTTGCAGCCTTGGACATCCCACCGCTGGAACCTGTTCCGGAAGACCATGTGCTCACCAAATCATTCTATCTTCTGGAAAGCTTTCCGGGGCGCTTCGCCTCCGGTCCACTGTGGGTGGAGGCCCTGCCGGATGACGCAGGCGGGACACTGCGCCCGGCCCGCGGCGGCGATGGCGTAAGTCCCATCATGATCACAGGTAACGATTTTGCCTCTGCCTGGGCCTTATCGAGCGATGGCAGGCCGCTCTACGCCACGTCACCACCTGATCCGCTCCAGCGCGAATTCGCCTTTCGGACCGGAATCAACATCGGCATGTATGTCATGACGGGCAACTACAAGGCCGACCAGGTGCACGTACCGGCCCTGTTGGAACGGTTGGGGCAATGACGGACTGGACGGTCCTTGTCGAGCCCCTGATCCCGATCTGGTCCGTCGGGATTTTTGCGGGACTTGCGGTGCTGGTCACAGGCTTCTCACTCCTGCGCAGACGACAGGGCTCGCTGCTGCGCGCAGCAGCGATGGCCATCGTCATCCTGACGTTGCTTGATCCATCCTTGCGCCTGGAAGAACGAGAGCGATTGCCAACCGTGGTCGCACTTGTCACGGATGAAAGCGCCAGCCAGACGATTGAAAACCGCGATGCGATGGCGCGTGAAGCGGCTGATATCCTGCGTCCGCAACTTCAAGCCCTCGGCAATGTGGAAGTACGCGCCATTGCCCTTGGAACCGATCGCGATGCTGGAACGCGCGCCGTCGAACCGATCCAGAGCGAGCTGGCGGATGTGCCGCGCGAACGGCTTGGCGGGATTATCCTGCTCACCGACGGGCAAGTCACCGATGCCCCGCAGGCTGAAGGTGTATCGCCGATCACCGAGGGAACGTCCGCTCCGGTTCACGCACTCCTGACGGGGCATCCGCAGGAAGGCGACCGGCGCATCGAGCTGTTGCAGGTGCCGCGCTTTGCCCTGGTTGATCGCCGCGAAACGGTGCAGTTCACCGTTGTTGAGGAGGGAAGCCCTCTGGCGTCCGATCCCAATGCGACGGTCAACCTCACACTGCTGCGCAACAATGTGGTGCTGGCCGAAACCTCTGTACCCATTGGCGTGCAGGTCGACGCGCCGATACAGGTCGACCGTGCGGGCGATAATCTGTTCGAGATTCGTATTGAAGCCGCCGATGGCGAACTGACAGACCTCAACAATCAGGCGGTGTTCTCCGTCGAAGGGGTGCGCGACACGCTACGCGTCCTTCTCGTTTCAGGAGAGCCACATGCCGGAGAACGCACCTGGCGGAATCTCTTGAAATCCGACCCATCGGTCGATCTGGTCCATTTCACCATTTTAAGGCCACCGGAGAAGCAGGACGGCACACCGATCAGCGAACTGTCGCTTATCGCGTTTCCAACACGCGAATTGTTCGTTGAGCGGATCAACGATTTCGATTTGATCATTCTCGACCGCTACCAGCGCCGCAGTGTGCTGCCGCTGATCTACTTCGACAACATTGCGCAATATGTACGCAATGGCGGCGCGCTGCTGATTGCTGCCGGACCGGAGTTTGCCAACGAAACCAGCATTGCTTTCACCGCACTGGCCGACATCCTGCCGGCCTACCCGACTGGCGCCATCGCGGAAGAGCCCTTCCGTCCGAACGTCACGGAACTCGGCCGCCGCCATCCGATCACACGGGGCCTGCCGGGTGATGTCGCTGGAGACGGCGATGGAGACCCCAGTTGGAGTCGCTGGTTCCGCCTGATCGAGGCGGAAGCCTCGCGTGCGAGCACGGTTGCGATGAGTGCTCCGGCCTCCAGTTCGATGCCTGGGGCACCGCTTCTCGCGCTCGACCGCGTGGAGGACGGGCGCATCGCATTGTTGTTGTCCGATCATGTCTGGCTGTGGGCGCGCAATTTTGAGGGCGGTGGACCGCACGTTCAACTGTTGCGAAGAATGGCCCATTGGCTGATGCGCGAGCCGGACCTCGAAGATGAAACGCTGATCGCGCGCGTTGCCGGTGAACGGATGGTGATCGAACGGCGCACGCTTGGCGATCAGGTCGATCCTCTACGCGTGACATCGCCATCGGGCATTGAAACCGTTCTGGAACCTGAAGATCAGGGCGATGGCCTTTACCAGGCCGCCCTGCTAGCCGATGAGATCGGTCTGTGGCGCATAACCGACGGCACGTTGAACACCCTGGCCCATGTCGGCCCGCCCAACCCGATTGAGTTGCAACAGGTTGTCTCAACGGCTGAACGTCTCGAGCCCATGGTGGACGCAAGCGGCGGCAGCATGCAGCGCCTGGCAGCAACACAAGGTGCAGATCTGTCCATACCGCGCGTGCGGATGATCGGCGACGCCGCCCGCGCATCCGGCAATGGATGGATCGGCGTCAGACGGACGGATGCGAGCGTGCTTGTCGGCGCACGTCAGCAGCCGCTTTCGCTTGGGCTGTGGTCGCTGCTGCCGGCTCTGACACTCTGGGGTGCAGCCTGGTGGCGTGAAGGACGCTAAGCCCTGCCACGAACCGCACCCGCAGGAACGTCCACCATAGCCTCCGGGTTGGTAGCAATCAGCAGTCTCGACGGGTCGACGGGCCCGGGAAGCACCATTTGCCCGAACGGCACGCGTGTAAAGCCGACTGGAGCATAGTAGGGCAAATCGCCAACAAGCAGGACAAAGCTCTCCCCCACAGAGAACGCCGAAGCCACAGCGCGCGCCAGAAGCGCCTTGCCGACGCCGAGATCTCGCTTCTGCGGCAAAACCGCCAAAGGCCCCAACAGGACTCCTCGTGCCTCACCGACGGCAACCCGCGACATCGACACGGCGCCGATCAAAACGCCATCTTCCTCTGCCACGTAGGACAAGGCCACGAGGGGGGCTGCTTTCTCCCGCAGTCGGAACGCGGTGCGCGCATAACGCCCCGGGCCAAAAACGACGGCATGGAGTGCATGAACGCGCGCCTCGTCGGCAGACCGCATGGTTGCAAGAATGACATTGCTCGGCACAGGAAACGCGCCGGCAGGCTGAAACGGCAAGGTCACGGAAAAACTCTAGAAAAGAAAAAGATCAGGTCGGAAAAAAGCGCGCAACGGCGCTACGTACGCGTTGACGCGCTATCGTCGGGAGCGTCGTCGCTCTGCCTGATACCCAATCAAATCCATGCATGTCCGCTAACACGGACGCCTGTATGGTGCAATTGCCAAAACGCGCGATTGTTCACTGTCCCGCAACAGTGCGTGTCGCACTTGGCCGCTAGGCAGAACAAGCTGGACGCCCTATCTCCAAGCACAACGTGAGAGATAAGAAGGAGCGGAGCCATGGGCCTGCTGGTAGATGGGGTGTGGCACGACACCTGGTACGACACGAAGAAGTCCGGCGGCAAGTTTGTCCGCTCAGCGGCCCAGTTCCGCAACTGGATCACCGCCGACGGCAGCCCCGGCCCATCGGGCAAGGGTGGTTTCAAGGCTGAACCGGATCGCTATCACCTTTACGTTTCCCTCGCCTGCCCCTGGGCACATCGCACACTGATTTTCCGTAAGCTGAAAGGCCTGGAAAACATGATCTCCGTCGATGTCGTCTCGCCCCTGATGTATGAGAAAGGCTGGATTTTCGACGACCGGCAGCCCGAAGCCACTGCCGACACCTTGTTCGGCTCAAAGGCCATGTCGGACATCTACATCAAGGCTGACCCCAACTACTCAGGCCGCGTAACCGTGCCTGTGCTTTGGGACAAGAAAACGAACACCATCGTCTCAAACGAGTCCTCGGAAATCATCCGCATGTTCAACGAAGCGTTCGATGGCATCGGCGCCACGCCGGGCGACTATTACCCGCTGGCCTTGCGTGACGAGATCGATGCGATCAACGAGCGCGTCTACCATGCGGTCAACAACGGGGTTTACAAGTCAGGCTTTGCAACAACCCAAGAGGCTTATGAAGAAGCCGTAACAGCGCTTTTCGAAGTGTTGGACGAGTTGGAAGAAAGGCTATCGACCAGCCGCTATTTGGTCGGCGATCAGATCACGGAGGCCGATTGGCGCCTGTTCACGACGCTTGTTCGTTTCGATCCGGTCTATGTTGGCCACTTCAAGTGCAACATCCGCCGCATTGTGGACTATCCAAACCTGTCCGGCTTCCTCCGCGAGCTCTATCAAAGGTCCGGGATCGCTGAAACCGTCAGCATGGATCACATCAAACGGCACTATTACATGAGTCATGAGAGCGTCAATCCAACTGGCATCGTTCCCGTTGGCCCGGCGATTGACCTTGATGCGCCGCATGGCCGAGATGCGTTGAAGGCTGCGGCCTGATCAACTCCAATGATCGGCAATCGACTGCCCGGCTTGCCATTCGGCAAGACGGGCATGCGTGCCACGGGTGGTGCCCTCAGGCAGATCGTCAGGAGCAAAAAAGCCAATCTCGGCGATCTCGAAGGTGGGCTTCATGTCACGCACTTTCGTGACCGAACGCGCCAGGTACACAGCGACATGATCGCCCTTCCATTGGCGGCGGTTGTAGCTGAGGCCCAATAGGTCAAGTTCACCGACAGGCCGGTAGCCGGTTTCCTCCTCGACCTCACGGCGCGCCGCTGCTTCCGCCGTCTCGTGATGGTCAACACCACCACCGGGCAAGTGCCATCCGGGCGTGTAACCGTGCCGCACCATCAGCACCTCTCCGGCCTGGTTCAACGCAATAACCCGCACGCCCAGCGTCATGCCGCGCTGCAGGAGCATAAGGCGGAACCAGAGGCCACGGCGCAGGCCTTTCAACAGACTGGATCGCTGACTCACAACGCGCTCTCGGCAAGATGTTTCAAAAGAGTTTCCAATCCCATGCGTTCCGCGCATGGCTGATACGCTACGGCATGTGTTGTAAGCCAAGCAGGGGAGCACGATATAGCTATGGTGCGCTGCATATAAGGCGCACACCCCGCAATACCCCCGACATCACCAGGTGATAGAAATGTTTGCTCTGTTTTTGAAGGCCCTCCTGTCCGGTCCCTTCACCATGCGCCACTCGTCCATGGACTGGGACCGTCCCGGCACCCATGCCGCGCGCGACCACATGCCTTGGTAAGTGCCGCTTTAGAGCGCTAGAACGCACTCCACCAAACCTCTTGCGCGCACTGTGAGAATGTCCATTGTGCGCGCATTATGACCTTCCGCCTTGCCCACATTTCCGATTGTCACCTTGGCCCGTTACCACCGGTCAAGCGGCGCGAACTTATGTCGAAACGGGTACTCGGCTATGTGAACTGGCAGCGCAACCGCGCTAAAGCCTTTGTCCCCGGCACCACTGAGACCCTTCTTGACGATCTGAAGGACCAAGCACCGGACCATATTGCGGTCACTGGCGATCTGGTGAACCTCGGGCTTGAGGCTGAGTTCGAGAACGCAGGACGCTTCCTGGCTGGCTTGGGCTCACCGGATACCGTGACCGCGATCCCTGGCAACCATGACGCCTATGTGCCGGGTGCTCTCGACCGGTTCAATCTCCACTGTGCACCCTATCTTGCATCGGATGCCAGAACGCAGCAGACAGACCCCTACCCCATTTTGCGCCATCGCGGGCCATTGACCATCATCGGGCTCTCCACGGCCCGGGCCTCAGGCCCCTTCATGGCAACCGGGGCCGTCGGACGTCGCCAGCGTGATCGCATGGCGGCCGAACTGGCCACGGCCAAAGGGAGGTTTCGTCTCGTTCTGCTTCACCATCCTCCTTTCGACAATGCCGGAGCATGGCACAAACGTCTCGTCGGCGCGAAGCGGGTACGGGCGGTATGGCAAGAGCACGGCGCAGAATTGATCCTGCACGGACATACCCACCTGTCGACCCGCAACACCGTGTCCGGACCAGACGGCCCCATTCCGGTTTTTGGTGTCTCTTCATCGGCACAGGCCTCTGGCGGGCACAAACCACCGGCAAGTTACACCCTGTTTGAGATCGATGAGGCCGATAGCGCATGGACTGTCACGGCCGTGCGTCGCGGCTATCCCGTCACAGGTGGTCCTGTACAGGAGCTATCCCGTGAAGCCTTTCAGACGAACGCGACCTATCCGGTTGGCCCTGCTGCAAGCCAGGCATAGGTGAAAAGTGCCGTCGCGGAGCAAAGCCCTCCCAGAACAAAGAGCCAGAAACCTTTCCAGAACCCGCCACCCTTGGGCGACGTTGACGGAGTCTCTTTCGTCCGGGAACTGACAACGGGCTGCACAGCCAGACCTTCGCGCTCGACAATCCGGTCTGCGATATAGTCGGCAACATGATCGGCCATGGCATCGCGATCCTGCGTTTCAGCGATCAC
>JANQJE010000254.1 GCA_028281795.1 Cohaesibacteraceae bacterium
GCAGAGCTTGGGCCGGCTTACCGGATCGATGTGGCTGGCGAGGTTGAGAACGCCGAAGAGGTGCGCACCAAGCTGGGCGCGGGACTCCCGGCTGCTCTGGCTGTGATGCTGCTGGCGCTGATGATCCAGTTCAACAGCTTCCGCCGTGTCGGGATAACGCTGCTATCCGTTCCGCTGGTTTTGCCCGGTGCGCCGCTGGCATTGCTGATCTCCGGTCAGCCGCTCAGCTTTTTCGGCACTCTCGGGCTGATCGCGCTGATGGGGATCATCATCAACAATGCCATCGTTATGGTGGATCAGATCGACATTGATCGGGAAACTCTGCCGCTCGATGAGGCCATCGTTACCGCCGCGCGCAAACGGTTCCGCCCGATCCTGCTGACCTCGATGACCACGGTGATCGGTCTTGCCCCCATGGCCATCGTCGGTGGAGCTCTTTGGGAGCCTATGGCAACGCTGATGATGGGCGGGCTCGGTGTTGCGTCCGTGCTGGCGCTGTTCTGGGTCCCGGCGCTTTACCGGCTTTTCATGGCGGGCAAAGCTACGGTCTCCGCATCGGCTCCAGCCGCGACGGCTCAACTTCAAACATGAGCGCAGTCATGGATGGCTCGCCGCCACCCTCGATGGCCAGAGGTTGATCAGAACGCGGCCATCTACGACGGCTCGAGTACCAGGCTTTCGATGGCGGTGAACCCCTCGAACTGAGGGTGGCCCAGATAGAGCGGCTTGTTCTTGCCGGCGTCCTTGTGCGCATCGCGGAAGGACTGGCTGCGCGTCCAGTCGAGGAACGTCTGTTCATTCTCCCACGTGGTGTGGGACACATAAAGTGTGTGATCCTCGGCTTCGGGACCCTTGAGCATGGCAAAACGGACGAAGCCGGGCTCTTTGTGAATATGGATTTCCCGGTTTGTCCAGACCGCCTCGAAATCCTTCTCCGAACCCCTGGCAACCTTGAAGCGGTTCATGGCGATGTACATGGCTGATCCTTCCTTATCCTGGGTCTCGGGTCCGATGGATTTCGTCGTCGCATCGCTTGCCGTGACTGTCGAGCAGGCTGTGAACCTCCGATCCACTATGGCATGCGCCGTCGCATCGCCCGATCAGTCGTAATGCCGCTTCCTGGCAACAGGGCCTTGCGTCCAGCGGAGCGTGGTCCCGGAGGCTGGGCGCGGCGAGAACACCCTGCAACATGCGTGTCACCCAGATCGGCAGAAAGAGGACCCGCATGGGGCCGCTCATGGCGAGCAACGATCAATCATCGCCCGCGTGCATCCGTGATCGGGTGGACGGCTTCGACAGCTTCGGCACATTCGTCACGGTTGCGGAAACCGCCTTCGAGCTGACATGTGCCGACGACCAGAACGTAAGTCTCGATATCACCGCACGGCTCGTTGGGCGCATCCATGGTGGCCTGGATCGCTTCGCCCGGTGCAATGGGCCCGGCCAGGACGCCGCGCGAGGTGTTGATCAGTCCGGACGAGCCCACAAGATCGACAAAGGTGTTGATGCCCAGCAGCGGCGCATCGGACATGTTTTCGATTTCGATGGTCGTGGTGCAGTAATAGTCGCGCGTTCCGGCTTCCACCAGGCTGACGCGGTAATCGGCTGTCAACGCAGGTGCCGTGAAAGACAGCATAATACCAAGCGAAATCATAGCCTTAGCGACCATCGAAAAACCTCATCATGAAACAAAAAAGCGGGAACGTCGATGGAACTATGAAATTCTTGCCAATCAGAGTCAACTATTGATCATGCTGTTTGTTTGGGCACGCAACGCGGGCAGAAAAGCGCGCAGAAAGCGCGTCGTGGCCGGCATGAAACCCGATCCATGATGGTAGATTGGATCGAGAGTCGTCACCAGAACACGTCCCCTGCCAAGCTCATACTCGATCATCAGCGAGGCCGGTTTGGTTTCGACGTCAGGCCGCCAGTCGATCAGCGAACGGCCGCCTCTGGGTATCGCCAGTGTGCCGTGCACATGCCAGCTCACATCAGCCTCGGACAGCCCTGTCATCAATGGATGGTCAAGTAGAGCAATGGACACACCAAGATCGGCTGTTGGATTGAGCCACCACCAGTAGTTTGTCGGCTCGGGCGTAAACTCCACGCCGCTCAGAAAGAGATGTGGGAGCGTCTCGCCCATAACCACCAGAAATCCGCCCTGTTCGATATAGGCCTGGAAACGGGTGGCATGGTCGGCAAGCCGATGGCCCGGCGTGCGGCACGGGATCATCAGAACCGGCAGGTCGCTCAGGTCAGCGCTGGCAAGATCACGTAAATCAAACAGTGGCCCGAAATGCTGCGCGAACGGACCTTCTTCCAGAGTGCGGGTGTGATAGGCGAGCCCGGCATGAATGGCAGCAATCGTCATGTGCGTGCCTCCGTCATCCAGTTGAGCATGTTGGGAAAAAACGAGGCCGCGCTGTTCGTTTCCTTGTGCACGAACCAGACATCGTTTCCCGGATGCAGCACCACGCGGCCGCCGTCTGGCGGATGCCACACCATGTCTGCCGGAACATCACCGCCGACAAGCACGGTGAGGGCGCTTGCGCTGTCCGGGACGGGAAACCCGCCACGGGCCCAGAAGCCCAAAACGCCGCGCCGGTAGGCCAGATCGTCGGCAAGGATGCCATCGGTGATCGGGTGCGGATCGGCCATGCGCAGCAGCCAGTTGGTCGCCGGTCCCGCCTTCAGCGGCACATAAGCGCCCAGGCCATCCAGAAACGGTTTGGCGACCGGGCCGTTGACGCTGATCGCACCACCCCCGGCGAGATAGGCCTGAAGGATCGGGCGGATGCTGCCCAGATGATGCTCGTCCAGATGCTGACTGAGCAGCAGCCCGTCGGCATCTTGCAGATGGTTGGCGTGCACGACGTATTGATCGACGACGTCGATGATGTGGCCGTTTGGCGGCTGCATCATCGCGCCGGGGACTTCGGCTGTGTTCTGCAGAAAAACGA
Organism: Cohaesibacteraceae bacterium; assembly: GCA_028281795.1. Lineage (GTDB taxonomy): Bacteria > Pseudomonadota > Alphaproteobacteria > Rhizobiales > MH13 > MH13. Next base: position 2,961 of record JANQJE010000254.1, read on the forward strand.
AACGGCCCATCAGATGATCTGCCCGGCCTTGTCCAGGCTATGCGAGCGGCCAGGGGACTGGACCGGCAGGGCAACGGCGGCAGCGACATCGACATCACCGACCCTGTCCCGGAGAACCTTCACATCGGTGCCGTACAGGGCACTGAGCGAAACATCGGACACGATCTCGGCAACCGGCCCGTGCTGCCGGTTGGTTTCATGCAGCAGAAGCACCTGATCGGCGACGTCCAGCGCATGTCCGGGAACATGAGTGGTGAACGCGATGGCCAGACCGTCCTCATGGGCGAGGCGTTGCAGAATGGAAAACAGGATCGTCTGGTTTTTCAGATCGAGTGCTGAAGCCGGCTCGTCCAGGATCAGGAGATCGCAGGCACCGGCCAATGCCTGTGCAATCATCACAAGCTGGCGCTCACCGCCCGAAAGGGTGGCCACGCCGCGCCGGGCAAGCCAGCCGATCCCCAGACGGTCCATGGCCTTGTCGGCCAGAGCAAAGTCAGTGGTACCCGGCGATCCGAACACGCCCAGATGCCGTGCGCGGCCCATCAGCACCATGTCGCGCACCGTGAAATCGAAGGTCGGCGGCGAAGCCTGCGGCACGTAACCGATCATGCCTGTCTGCTCGCGCCGTCCGGCTGTCAGGGTGAGCGCTCCGACCAGTGTCTTGACCAGCGTGGTCTTACCGCGCCCGTTGGGCCCAAGAACCGTGAGCACCTCACCGGCGCGGATCGTCAGATCGAGATCCTGAAAGATCAAACGCTCACCAAACCGAACGCTGGCATCGGCCAGTTGAAGATGGGGTCGCGTCATAACGGTCGCTTTCCCGGCCACGGAACGAGGCGCGGAGTCTGGGCCACATAGTCTTTCCATGCCTGCCCGAATGCCTCCTCCATCAGCCGTTCTTCCTTCGCGACGCGCAGCGCATAAAGAACGGTGAAGCTCCCCAGTCCGGACAGACCGGCAAGCCAGTTGTCGAGCAGGCCTGCCTGAGCGGCAGTAATGAGGAAGAGCGCCGAATACATCGGGTGGCGCATGTGCGCATAGATGCCGCTGTCGACCAGTTGATGATCGTCCTGCAGTTCGACAGACACCGACCATTGCCGGCCCAGATCGGCATGCGCGCGGTAAAACACGATGATCCCCAAGAAGGCGATGGCCAGCGCTATCCCATGCAGCCAGGCGGGAAGATCGATATCGGCAAAGCCAAGAAGCGGTGTGGCGATAAACAGAAGGGGCATGATCAGCATGCCCAGGGAAACGGCAAACAGCAGGGCCTTTTCCAGCGTGTCCGAGGCCTGACCCGGCGACCCGACCCTGGTTTGAAAGATCACGCGTATGCTGCCCCATGTGCATAGCACCAGAAGGAAGGCGACAGCATTCCAGGGCAAGTCGCCCTTGTAGAAAAAACCGGCTAGCGCCACGGCCAGCGACAGACCCAGATAAGAGCCAATGGACGGCAGGGCCCTGCGCAGAACGGATGCATCCTCGTCAGCCATGGCCCCACCCTTTCAGATGCAGGCGGCGCAAGAGCACGGCAAAAACCGGCGCGCCGACCAGGGCGGTCAGAATCCCGATGGGGATCTCCGCCGCCGTCAGGGTGCGTGCAAATGTGTCGACCAGAATGAGGTAGGCAGCACCGGCCAGCGCTGCTGCCGGAAGCAGGCGGCGATGGTCCGGTCCGACGATCATGCGCGCCAGATGCGGCATGACCAGCCCGACCCATCCGACAACACCGGCAACGGACACCACACCGGCCACACCGAGCGCCACGGCGGCGAGGATCGCCCAGCGAGTCGGCTCGACGCGAATGCCAAGCGCAGACGCCTCTTCTTCCCCGAGCGACATCACATTGATGCGAAAACGCAGCGCGTGCAGAACCAGCGCCGAAACGCCGACCGCAAGGGCCAGAATGGCCAGCTTGTCATAGGTGGCGGTCGCGAACGAGCCCATCAGCCAGTAGACGATGGCAGGAAGGGTATCGTTGGGGTCGGCCACATATTTGATTAGGCTGACGAAGGCGGTGAACGCTGCGGAAATCACGACGCCTGACAGAACGAGCATCAGGACAGGCGCACGCCCGCCGACGCGGGCGATCATGTAAACCAGAAACACGGCAACAAGGCCGAAGACAAAGGCAAATCCGACCGTTGCCGCCGCCGTGCCGACCAGCAGGATCGCCAACGCGCCGCCGAAGGACGCACCGGACGTGACGCCGATGATCTGCGGGCCAACCAAAGGGTTGCGGAAAATGCCCTGAAGGGCGGCGCCGGTCATGCCGAGGATCGCGCCGGCTAGAGCCGCCGACAGGATGCGCGGTGCGCGCACTAGCTCCACAACCCGGCGTGCTGTGTCGGACACCTCAAGCTCGATCAAGCCCACGCGGGCCAGAAGGATGCGGGCAACGTCCGTCGGATCGACAGCATAGCGCCCTACGCCCATCGCGATCATCGCCACCAGCATGGCGCCCAGAACAGCTGCGCTCCCGCCGCCACTCTGGTCCGCAAACCGCGCGATCAG
>JANQJE010000272.1 GCA_028281795.1 Cohaesibacteraceae bacterium
CTGTGTTTGGGCGCCTGGCCGGTGCCTCTGCCGCTGCGCCGCATGTCACGCGGACGGGCGCGCCTACCCCATCGGCTAAGAGGCTCAGCGCTTAACTGAGAGTTTGGAGACAATCATGAGTTTGTATGCAGATTACCTGGCGGAGATCGAAACGCGCAAATCCGATGGACTGCACCCCAAGCCCATCGATGACGCAGCGCTTGTTGGTGAACTGATCGGACACATCAGAGATCCGGAGCATGAGCACCGGAAAGCGTCGCTCAATTTCTTCATTTACAACACGCTGCCGGGCAGCACGAGTGCCGCCGGCGCGAAGGCTGCCTTTTTGAAAGAGATCATTCTCGGCGAGGCAATCGTCCAGGAGATCACGCCTGACTTCGCCTTTGAGCTGCTCTCCCATATGAAGGGTGGGCCGTCCGTGAAAGTGCTTCTCGACCTTGCCCTTGGTGAGGACCAGTCGATTGCCCGGGACGCGGCTGAGGTTCTCAAAACCCAGGTGTTCTTATACGAAGCGGACACGGACAGGCTCTCTGCAGCTTATGACGCCGGCAATGCAGTTGCCGAAGATATCCTGGAAAGCTATGCGCGGGCGGAGTTTTTCACCAGGTTGCCTGACGTCGATGACGAGATCAAAGTCGTCACATACATCGCCGCGGAAGGTGATATTTCAACCGATCTGCTGTCACCGGGTAATCAGGCGCACTCGCGTGCGGACCGGGAGCTTCACGGCAAATGCATGATCTCGGAGCGCGCGCAAAAAGAGATTGAAGCGCTGAAACTGCAGCACCCGGACAAGCGTGTGATGCTCATCGCCGAGAAGGGGACTATGGGCGTCGGTTCGTCGCGCATGTCAGGCGTCAACAATGTGGCGCTGTGGACAGGCAAACAGGCCAGCCCCTACGTGCCTTTTGTGAACATTGCGCCCGTTGTTGCGGGCACGAACGGTATCTCACCGATCTTTCTGACCACTGTCGGCGTAACCGGCGGCATCGGGGTGGACCTGAAGAACTGGGTCAAAAAGCTCGACGATGAAGGCAAGCCGATCATGAACAATGATGGGAACCCCGTTCTTGAGCAGCGCTACTCCGTCGAAACCGGAACAGTTCTGACGATCAACACCAGGGCCAAGAAACTGTATAACGATGCAGGCGATGAGGAGCTCGTTGATATGGCGTCCTCCTTCGCCCCGCAGAAGGTGGAGTTCATGAGAGCCGGCGGCTCCTATGCCATTACGTTCGGCAAAAAGCTGCAAGCATTCGCTGCGGAAACCCTGGGTATCGAAGCACTGCCGGTCTTTGCGCCCTCCAAGGAGATCAGCCACGAAGGCCAGGGCCTGACGGCCGTTGAGAAGATCTTCAATGCCAACGCGCGCAGTGCAAAGCCCGGCAAAGTGCTGCATGCGGGCTCCGATGTTCGGGTCAAGGTCAACATCGTCGGCTCGCAAGATACAACCGGCCCGATGACGAGCCAGGAGCTTGAGGCGATGGCGGCGACCGTTCTGTCACCGAGCGTCGATGGCGCTTATCAGTCGGGTTGTCACACGGCATCTGTCTGGGACCTTAAGGCGCAGGCCAATACACCCAAGCTGATGGCGTTCATGCACAAATTCGGGCTGGTCACCGCGCGTGATCCCAAGGGCGTGTATCACTCCATGACCGATGTGATTCACAAAGTTCTCAATGATATTACAGTGGACGATTGGGCGATCATCATCGGCGCTGACAGCCACACCCGTATGTCCAAAGGCGTCGCTTTTGGCGCGGACTCCGGCACCGTTGCGCTTGCTCTTGCCACGGGTGAGGCCACCATGCCGATCCCTGAATCGGTCAAGGTCACGTTCAAGGGCAAGATGGCCGACCATATGGACTTCCGTGATGTCGTGCACGCAACGCAAGCTCAGATGCTTCAACAGTTTGGCGACAATGTCTTTCAGGGCCGGATCATCGAGGTGCATATCGGGACGCTCCTTGCCGATCAGGCGTTCACCTTTACTGATTGGACCGCCGAGATGAAGGCAAAGGCGTCGATCTGTATTTCTGAGGACGAGACGCTGATCAGCTCGCTCGAAATCGCCAAGGCGCGTATCCAGATCATGATCGACAAGGGCATGGACAATGAGGCGCAAATGCTCAAAGGCCTCATAGCAATTGCCGACAAGCGCATTGCTGAGATCCGGTCGGGCGAGAAGCCCGCGCTCGCGCCCGATGCCAACGCCAAATACTTTGCTGAAGTAGTGGTCGATCTCGATCAGATCGATGAGCCGATGATTGCCGATCCCGATGTGAACAACAGCGATGTTTCCAAGCGCTATACGCACGATACGATCCGGCCGGTCTCCTACTATGGCGGCGACAAGACGGTCGATCTGGGCTTTGTGGGCTCCTGCATGGTGCACAAGGGCGACGTGAAGATCGTTGCGCAGATGCTGCGCAATCTTGAGAAGCAGTCCGGCGATGTTGAGTTCAACGCGCCGCTGGTGGTCGCTGCACCGACTTACAACATCATCGATGAACTCAAAGAGGAAGGCGACTGGGCCATCTTGCAGAAATATTCCGGCTTTGAGTTCGATGACGATGCACCGAAAAGCGTCGCCCGGACGGAGTATGAGAACATTCTCTATCTCGAACGACCCGGCTGTAACCTCTGCATGGGCAACCAGGAGAAGGCGGCCAAAGGCGACACCGTGCTCGCCACATCCACGCGGCTGTTCAAAGGACGTGTGGTCGAGGACAGCGAGGACAAGCTGGGAGAGTCCCTGCTGGCGTCAACGCCTGTGGTCGTCCTTTCCGCGATTCTGGGACGAACGCCCACAGCTGAGGAATACAAGGACGCGGTTGAAGGGATAGACCTCACAAAGTTCTCGCCACCGCTGCAAAAGCCGATCGACACCCAGTCCGCCCATTACTGATCTTGCTATCTGGCGACAGCGGTTGTTGACGCCTGCACTCGAAACGATCCGTATTTCAACCCATGTGCCTCGGCACGACCGTCGTGCCGAGGCTACAAAATAACTGCATCGAATCCGCCTATCCGCCCAGATGGGAGGTGGTAACAGTCGCGGCATTTGTCTATCGGTTTTTGGGAAGCAGAATAGACACCCCGCAGACACTATCGATAACTCTCCCTCATCAATGCGATCGTATCGACCAGATATAGACGGACTGCGCGCGCTTGCGGTTGTTCCAGTTGTTCTGTTTCACGCAGATGTCCCTGGCTTTTCGGGCGGCTTTGTCGGGGTCGATGTGTTTTTCGTTATCTCCGGCTTTCTCATTACATCGATCATTCGCCAGGAAATGGTCGAAGGCCGTTTTTCGATTGTCGGTTTCTACGAGCGGCGGGCTCGGCGCATCTTGCCTGCCCTGTTCGTTGTCATGGCCGCATGCGTGCCATTGTCCGCGATGCTGCTCTTCCCCGAACAGTATGAGTCGTTCGCCACATCACTCATCGCCGCCTCGCTGTTTGTTGCAAGTTTTCATTTCCGAATGGAAAGCGGCTATTTCGATCTGGCGGCCACCGAGAAACCGCTGTTGCACACCTGGTCGCTGTCAGTCGAAGAAATATTTTATGTCTTCTTTCCCTTGCTGCTTCTGTTCATGGCAAGGCGGCAAAACAGAACTGTTCTGATTGTATTGATTTCGTTGGCTGTGTGGTCGTTTCTGGCATCGGTAGCAGCCCTCTACAACGATCCAGCGTCCCGAACGGCATTTTTTCTGCCGCCCTTTCGTGCTTGGGAGCTGTTGGCCGGGAGCTTGTTGGTTTTTCTCAATCCGAAACGGAAACTTCCGCTAGCTTTTCTGCAGACGACCGCCCTCATCGGGCTGGCCCTTATCGTTTGGCCAGTTGTCACGTACTCGGAAAACACGGTGTTTCCAGGCCTGGCCGCCGTTCTGCCCTGCCTGGGAACTGTCTTGATCATCTTCAGCGGAAGCCACGCCAAGACCATTGTGTCCCGTGGCCTTTCGTTACCCGCCATGGTCTTTATCGGGTTGATTTCGTATTCGCTCTATCTGTGGCATTGGCCGTTGTTTGTTTTTGCTAAAGCGTATTCACAAGCAGCCCTCGGCGCCCTGCAAGTCGCCGGCCTGATTGGCCTGTCTGTGGCTTTGGCCTTTGTTTCCTGGCGGGTCGTCGAACGCCCGTTCAGAAATCGTACGGCGCTACCGACGCGGCGACAGGTTTTCGCCACTGCTGCAGGTGCGACAACAGTGTTTCTTGTGATTGGGATGCATGGAATCTCGACCAACGGTTGGATCACGCGTTTTGCCCCCGAACTCCGTGCGATCCTCACTGCAAGCGATGATGTCGATCCGCGGCAGTCTGAATGCCTTTCAAGTGACCCACGTGTGAGCGGCTGCCGTTACGGCGCTGAAAATGCAATCAGCAGGGTGGCCTTGTGGGGAGACAGTCATGGCGCCGTTTATGCCCAAGCGTTGGGCGAATTGGCCGAACAATCAGGTCAGTCCGTCGACATATACACGATGCCATCGTGTCCGCCTGTTGTTGGATGGACCGCACCGAATCAACCCTGGCGCGCCAATTGCGAAGTCTTCCAGAGCTATGCGCTGGAAACACTTTTGAACTCCGAAGATATCGAATTTGTGCTGTTGTCCGGGCGGTTCCCGGGATATCCGATTGCAAACCGTGAGACAGGCTTTCCTGATGTGCTCATTGAAACAATCGACCAGTTGAAGTCGGCAGGCAAGCAGGTTGCGCTGGTCTACCCGGTTCCGGAGTTCGGCGGCCATGTGCCCAACATACTGGGTGAAATGGTGCGAAGATCAGATTTACCCGAGGCGTTGACCACCAGCAGAACACGACAAACCGAGTTGTTCGCTGAGGAGGAAGATGTTTTGGATGAGCTCGTTGCTGCCCATCAACTCATCGCCATCAGGCCCCAAGACGCACTTTGCGATGAAACGCGATGCTATTTTTCGCGTGAGGGCGCGGTCTATTACTCCGATGAAATTCATTTGAGTCTGACGGGTGCAAGGCAGACGCAGAGGCTTTTCACCTTCCTGTTTGAATCCACCGACACAAATTGATCGGTCGCCGTGGGCCGGAGAGAATTCTCTTACAAGACAGGCAATAGAAAAGCCTTCAGAGATCATGTCTCGGTTACCTCACGGCTACACTCCCAATAGCCGTTAAGCTGTACTCCCGAAGGGCATCATGTGGCACCCACTACGATCCATAAGCGCCCAGGTGGATTCCCAAAGCGGGCTTCAGGCTCACTGGCGCTCGAATGCGCATGTAAAGTGCCGCATCTGTTTGGGTTCGTTCGTGATGGTGAAACCTCGCAGCGATGTGATTTCGTCCTTCAACTCGGCAAACGCTTCGATGACATAGTCGGCATGCGACTGGGTGTAGGTCCGCCGTGGAAAGGCGAGCCGCACCAATTCCATTGCCGCCGGTTTCTCCGAACCGTCGGTCTGCCGTCCGAACATCACGCTGCCGATTTCGCAGGACCGGATGCCTGCGATTTCGTACAGTCTGCAGGCAACGGCGTGCGCCGGATAGTCGAGCGGATTCATGCCGGGCAACCAGCGTTTGGCGTCGACGAAGACAGCATGGCCGCCGGCCGGTTTGACGACCGGGATGTCCATAGCGTCCAATTGCTCGACGATGTATTCGTTGGTCCGGATGCGGTAGCGCAGATAGCTTTCATCGATGATCTCGGCCAGACCTTCAGCGAGCGCCTCCAGATCACGGCCTGCCAATCCGCCGTAGGTTGGAAACCCTTCGGTCTGGATGAGCTTCACGCGTGCCTGTTCGGCAAGATCGTCATCGTTGAGGGCAAGCCAGCCACCGATGTTGCCGAACGCGTCCTTTTTCGCGCTCATCGTCATGCCATCCGCGCAGGCAAAACAATCGCGCACGATGTCGGTGATGGTTCGTTCGAACTGGCCGGGTTCGCGCTGTTTGATGAACCAGGCGTTTTCAGCAAAGCGGCACCCGTCTACGATGAAGAGCTTGCCGTGGCGACGTGCCAGTTTCGATGCAGCCTGAATGTTCTCCAGACTTACCGGCTGCCCGCCGCCGGCATTGTTGGTGATGGTGATCATGACGGCGGGAACGGCATCGCCGTGTTCTGTCAGAAGAGACTCCAGCGCCGCCAAGTCCATATTGCCCTTGAACGGATGCAGGGATTGGGAATCCCGCCCTTCCGGGATGATCAGGTCGATGGCCTCAGCACCGCTCGCTTCTATGTTGCCGCGCGTCGTGTCGAAATGTGTGTTGGAGGGGATTTTGCGGCCAGGTCCACCAAGGATCGACATCAGGATGGCTTCCGCTGCCCGACCCTGATGGGTGGGAATGATATGGTCAAACGGCATGAGGTTCTGCACGGCCGTCTTGAAGCGATCGAACGAGGGTGACCCGGCATAGCTTTCATCGCCGTTCATGACGGCCGCCCATTGTCTGGCGCTCATGGCGCCTGTGCCGCTGTCGGTGAGCAGATCGATCAGGACATCGCGTGACTTCAGCGCGAACAGGTTGTAGCGGGCAGCTGCCAGTTTTTCTTCACGCTCGGCCCGCGTGGTCATTCGGATCGGTTCGACGGACTTGATGCGGAAGGGCTCGATGATCGTTTTCATTGGATCGTCTCCGGTTTGAGTTGCCCGGAAATCCAATGTTGCCTTTCCGGGTTAGCGTCGCGGTTGCCTCCCATGGAACGCCGCGCTCAACGCCGAAAATATTGCCGGATCAATCTATCCTGATCTGGCTTGGGGTAAAGGAAAAACTTCAGCTGCCGGAAGGCGCATCTGCGCTCATTGCTGCTGCGTGAAACCTATCACGCTCTCGATGTATCCGGGCACAAAACGCGCCCAGACCTCGTTGTCCGTGTCCGATCGTTCGATCATGCCGTGGTCAGCATGAGCAAACACGTGTGTTTCAAGTGTTTCGCGATCGGTGGTAAGGGCCCTCAAGATCTCGATGGTTTCAGCGCTCGGTGCTTCCTGATCCTGCGCTCCGAGCAGCCAGAGCTGCGGAATGTCCAGTGTTTGGAGAACGGCTTGAGCATCATGATACCAGGGTGTGTTCACGTCGAAGAACGGCCAGAGGAGACGAAGCGCCGGCAAGGGATACCGGCTGAATGAGACGGTTACCCCATCACCTGAAAGGTCCGATAGCCAGCCATTGTCGGCTGCCTGCTGCTTGAGAGCGCTGAAGTCTTCCTCTCCTTCTGCAAAATCGGTGTCCGCCAGCAGGGTAGCGGCATCAGCCAGGCGCCCGGCGAGTGCGACGGTTTCTTCCCGGTGACCAGCCAAGCGGATCATCTCGGCAATCTGCGTACGCTCTTCTACAGCCGGGCTGACGACGAGACCGTAGGCGACAATCAGGAAATCAACATCTGTTTGTGTTGCGGCCAGCGGGGCGACCCAACCGCCCTGGCTGTATCCGATCAAACCAACCGACCCCGTTCGACTGGCCAGGAGACGGCGTGCCTCGGTTGTTGCCGCCACCGCATCGTGTGCAAGCTGTTCGAAATCCTGGGTGTAGTCACCGTCGGATCGACCTGTCCCGCGTTTGTCGTAGACGAAGGAAGCAACACCGTTCGCTGCAAGAAAATGATTCATCCAGTTGGTTGCTATCGAGCTGTCTCTGCCCAGACCCGGAAACGTGAACAATCAACGGCACGGCCGACTCCCCCAATGGCATGAGCAACTGCCCGACAAGTTCAGTGCTATTGGACCTGAAAACCGTGTCTTGCGTCCGGTAAGATACACGCTCGCCTCGACGCCCTGGTTGATCAGGAGGCCCGAAGACAACAGCCCCACCTTCGAAGTGAGCACGAGACAACAGTGGCCCGCTGCCATCCAGATGGGATGCACCGGTGTAGATATCCTCAGTCTCATCGGTGCGGCAAAGAAGTCCGGCACGGCCATCGACGAACACATATCGCAAGCAGTTGTCCGGTCGCTCAACGAACACAATCTGTTCGCCGTCTTCAAATGTGAAGGCACCAACAACATGGGATGGGGCGTGCTCAGCGGGGGAGAGCCGCAGATAGGCAAGGCCAACCATAAGCAAGCCGACGGGAACCACCAGCCATACCAAGCGAGAGCGTTTCATTGACTGCACCAAAATCCGTTTTTGCCGGCAGGACCGTGTCAGTTTTCTACAAAACCCAAGATATCAAACGAGGCAAGCGCCAATCCCCCGCAAGGTCTTTCTCTCTCCATTGCCTATACGGAATCATTGCTTTCTTCTGGTGAAGCCACAGATCGTGCAACTGCGTTTCCGGTTCAGCGTTCGGAAGAGTCAGAATGCTCCAGATCCTGTGGGAGGGACGTCCAAAGCAGGTGGGCGGAGCGATTTGCCGGTCCGATCAGACGGACGCCAGTGATCTCCAGAGACATGCTTGGAAAGCTCTCGCTCAGGTCCTCCACCTCACCATTCGCCGTACGCGACGCAGATAAAGATTCCGGCACCCAGGCAACACCGATCCCCTGCGCTGCGAGCTCAAGCGCCGCCAGGGTGAGGGCCGTCTCCACGCGTGGCATGGGCCGCACGCCCTTTGGCAAACGTGTCAGGATCGAGCCCATCAGCGCATTGCCGAGAAACACGCTGCCGGGATAGGCAATGATCGGCAGTTGTCCGGCTTCCATGCGCTGATCCAGATCAGCCTTCTGACCGGCCGCAAAGACCGGAACCAGCCGGTCCATGGCAAACGCTTTGGTTTCGATGATCGGCGTGGCGATGGGGTGTTGCTCGCCAGGTATGCGGTAGGCCAATGCTATGTCGGCCTGCCGGGAGAGCAGGAGACCAAAACATTCGTCCAGATTGGCAGAGCGCAACCGGATGAAGGCGTTAGGATTGCGCGTTTCGAATTTCTCGATAAGGCCGGGTGAAATAGATGCCGTCAGCGCGTGCTGGCTGACGACGACAACCTTGTTTCCGGACAATCGATCGCCCCGTTGAAGGTCGGTGATCAGGCGCCTCAGTTCCGTCGCCAGCCGGATGATTTCGGAGTGTTGTTCCTTGGTTGTCGGACGTAGCTGAACCGGTTTTCGTGTTCTGTCGAACAGCGCGATGCCGACATAGTCTTCAATGCTTTGTATGCGTCGCGAGAAGGCCGACTGTGTCAGATTGCGCCTCTCGGCGGCTTCGTGAAACGAACCGGTTTCGGCAACGGCAATGATGTCCTCAAGCCATTCGACTCTCACGCGGTTTTCTCCAGCTTATTCATAATATGCGCTTTGTGCATGTAATGCCTCGGTATTTGCACTTGCTTTCAGGAGTTTCCCGTCGTCACAATGCTATTATCACATAAATTGGTTGGCTAGAACGGGGTTGCTCTTCATGCACTTCTCACGATTTCCACGCGTCCGGGTTGCCCATCTGCCAACGGCTTTGGAGTTCATGCCGCGTTTGACGGAGGTGCTCGGCGGACCGCAGCTCTGGATCAAGCGGGATGATTGCACAGGCCTTTCGACCGGTGGCAACAAGACCCGCAAGCTGGAGTTTCTGATGGCCGAAGCGCAGGCCATGGGGGCTGACCTCGTGATCACGCAGGGTGCCACCCAGTCCAATCATGCCCGGCAAACGGCGGCCTTCGCATGTCGGCTGGGGATGGATTGCCATATCCTGCTGGAGGACCGGACCAACTCCACCGATCCGAACTACAATTACAATGGCAATGTTTTTCTGGATTATCTGCATGGTGCCACAGCGGAAAAGCGTCCGGGCGGTGTGGACATGCATGCGGAGATGGAGGCCGTTGCCCAGAGCTTCCGTGACAAGGGTCGAACGGTCTACACGATCCCTGGCGGTGGTTCGAATCCCACCGGAGCGCTCGGCTACGCCAACTGTGCACTTGAACTGGTCAATCAGGCCAACGCCCAGGGGCTGCGGATCGATCATCTGGTGCACGCGACCGGCAGCGCTGGCACGCAAGCCGGGCTGATTGCCGGGCTGAAGGCCATGAATGCGCAGATTCCGCTGCTTGGGATCGGTGTGCGTGCTCCGAAAGCCAAGCAGGAAGAGAATGTTTTCAACCTGGCGCAGGCAACCGCAGAGAAGCTGGGCTGTCCCGGGGTGGTGCAACGCGAGGACGTGGTCGCAAACACCGACTATGTCGGTGAAGGGTACGGCATTCCGACGCCGGGATGCATCGAAGCCATTGAGATGTTTGCCCGGCTCGAGGGCATTCTGCTCGATCCGGTTTACTCTGGGAAAGGTGCAGCAGGTCTCATCGATTTGTGCCGCGAAGGCCACTTCAAGCCGACCGATAATATTGTTTTCCTTCATACGGGCGGTTCCGTCGCCCTGTTCGGGTACACCGATGCCTTCAAGTACGAAGGCACACACCTGGCGGTGGCCGCCGAGTAAGCGCAGAGAAAGCGAGACGTCCCGTGCGCCCTTTTACCGGCAACTTCACTCAGCAGGAACCACTCAGCGATGAGGCCATCGATGCTGCCGTGGACGTGATGCGCAGTGGCCGATTGCATCGGTACAATGTCGTTGACGGCGAGATGGGGGCGGTTTCGGCCCTGGAACGGGCCTATGCCGATTGGCAGGGCGCACGGTTCTGTCTGGCGTGTACGTCCGGGGGCTATGCGATGGGCATCGCCTTGCGGGCGGCAGGCGTTGAACCGGGCGATGCGGTGCTGACCAACGCGTTTACGCTGGCACCGGTGCCTGGGGCCATTGCTGGCGTCGGCGCGAATGCTGTTCTTGTCGAGATCGATGAAAACCTCGTCATCGATCTTGATGATCTCGCCGCGAAGATCGACAGGAGCGGCGCGAAGGTTCTGCTGCTCTCCCACATGCGCGGTCACATCGCCGATATGGATGCGCTCGTAGCGCTGCTCAGCAAAACGAAGGTCCAGTTGATCGAGGATTGCGCCCATACAATGGGCGCACGCTGGAATGGTAAGCGAAGTGGCAGCTTTGGCCTTGCAGGCTGTTTTTCCACCCAGACCTACAAGCACATGAACTCCGGTGAAGGTGGCTTGGTGGTTTCCGACGATGCCGATTTCATGGCGCGCGCAACAATGCTTTCCGGTTCCTACATGCTCTATGATCGCCATGGTGCCGGCCCTCATGGCGATGTTTACGAGGCGGTCCGTCTTGCCACCCCCAATCTTTCAGGCCGTATGGACAATCTGCGTGCGTCTGTCCTTCTGCCACAGTTGGCAGGGTTGGATGCCAACATAGAACGCTGGAATGCGCGGCACGATCTGATCGCCGAGCGTCTCATGTCGGTTCCTGGCATCGCCATGCCGCACCGGCCGGACGCAGAATTCTATGTCGGGAGTTCGATCCAGTTCCGGTTGCCAGGTATTGGTGCCGATGAGGCGGGGCGTTTCCTGGAAAGTGCAGCCGTACTGGGTGTCGAGTTGAAATGGTTTGGCAGCGATGCTCCAGTCGGCTTCACGTCCAACCATCACAGCTGGTTCTATCTTGGCTCTACCGATCTGCCGCGTACCGACGCCATTCTGGCCGGTTTGTTTGACATGCGTATTCCTCTGACGTTCTCAAAAGCGGACTGTGCACATATCGCCGATATCATCGCCCATTGGGTGGCCACGCTGGCCAGCAGGAGCGCGGCATGACGGGTCGAACAGGTTCCACCATCGGTGTTTTGGGCGGCATGGGCCCTGAGGCCACGATTCTGCTTATGCGACGGATCATGGCAGCCACGCCTGCCAACGACGATGCAGACCATGTGCCGCTCCTGGTCGATAACAACACCCAGGTTCCATCGCGCATCGAGGCGCTGATCGAGGGCAGGGGTGATGACCCCGGACCGGTTTTGGCTTCAATGGCGCGAAGGCTGGAAGTCGCTGGTGCCGGTGCTTTGGTGATGCCCTGCAACACCGCCCATGCCTACACCGATGCCGTACGCGATGCTGTCACCATTCCGTTTCTCTCCATGGTGGAGCTCACGGCGGATGCGCTTGCTGGCGCCTATCCCAATGGACGGATCGGTATTCTTGCCTCACCGGCCATCAAGATCACGGGCCTCTATCAGCGTGCTCTGGAACCGCATGGCATGTCCGCCCGCTATCTGGATGACCAGGATGCATTGCTGGCGGCCATCCGCGCCCTCAAGCGTGACGCGTCCGATACGCAGGCGGGCACCAGCCTGCTTCAGAGCGCCGAAGTCCTTATGGATCAGGGTGCGGACTGTGTTCTGATCGGGTGCAGCGAGTTCTCGCTGCTCACACCGAAACTTGCGGCAACCGTGCCGGCAGTCGACAGCATCGATGTGCTTGCCGGGGCTGCCGTTGCGTTCGCGAAGGCCGATGAGGCCTCGCCTTTTTCCTCACACATCACTGACAAGGCCGGGCAACGACCGGGCGCGGCCACAGTGCAAATCTCTTCCGGTCCATAAAAAAGGGAAGCAGCAATGATCAATTCCAGAAGCAAGGCAGCGATGCGCAAAGCAGCGCTTGCAGCCAGCGTTTGCGGTCTGGTCGGCGTGTCCAATGCACAGGCCGCAGACCTGGTGCTTGGTGTGCCCAATTGGCCGGCCGCCAACGCAACCGCCAACATTTTGAAGGTCGTCATCGAGGAGAATTTCGGCCTCGATGTCGAGCTGCAAAACGGCACCAATCCGATCATCTTCGAAGCAATGGACCAAGGCTCAATGCATCTGCATCCGGAAGTCTGGATGCCCAATCAGGCCAACCTGCACAATCAGTATGTGCAAGAGAACCAGTCCGTGGTGATGAACAACAATCCTGTGCAGGCCGTGCAGGGCATGTGCGTGCCAACTTACATCGCAGAGCAGTATGACATTACCAGCATCGAGGACCTGACCGATCCGGAAAAGATGGCGATCTTCGATTTCGATGGCAATGGAACGCCAGAGGTCT
>JANQJE010000281.1 GCA_028281795.1 Cohaesibacteraceae bacterium
CGTCGTCAAGCGAACCGAAGGTAAACCACGGCACGGCAGTACCGGCTTCAACGAGAGGGGTCACGCCGGACAGAAACGATGAGGAAGACTGATAGTCGATATTGGCTTCGCCACGTTCAAACATGAGCCGTCCGTCACCACGTCCCTCGATACCGAAGACCGGTTCGACGTTCAGGCCCAGAAGCTCCCAAGCAAGCAGCGGCACCAGATCGAGACGGGTCGCGCCTTGACTGCCGTAAATGAAGTTCTCGTCAGCAAGAGCTTCGATACCGCCCGATGCCAACGCATCAGCAAGATCGGCAGGCAGGTAGACAACACCGCCGGTGCCTGAAGCCAGAACAACGTTCCAGTCGCCATACTCATACCGAACGCGCGGGTCGTTCAACAGATAGGGGAACTGGGTCGAGCCCGATGAGCCGAAAATCGTCGTGCCATCCTCGTACTCAAGACCCTGGAAATGGTTTGCGCCACGCGTCGATCCCGCGCCTGGCATGAAGGTGACCACCACAGTCGGATTGCCCGGAAGGGCTTCGCTCAGGAGCGGAGCATAAAAGTTCGCCCAGCGCGCCGAGCCGCCTGTCTCGGAGAATGGAATGATCCATTCAACCGTTTCGTCAGCCAAATCCAAGCCATCGGCCTGCGATGGACCTGCCAAGGCCAGGCTGGTCGCCAATGCGATCAATGACGCACCGATCGTGTGTTTGGTCAGTTTCATGATTTTGCTCCCTATTTGCCCACTCTTGTGCGAGCGGACCTTCACGTGTTGGGTGTTGCCGCCTTCTTGCAAGCTCACAGCGTGTTGTGCCAATCTTGCAACAACCTTTCATGGGTCGCTGTTAGGGAGGGCTGCCCCATGCGGATCGTTGTCGTCGAAGACAATGTGGCCATGGCGAAGGGTATCGCTTACCGTCTGCGGGACGAGGGCCATGCCGTCGACGTGCTGCACGATGGTGCCGATGCGGACAGCTTTTTGCAGTCCGATGGTGCCGACATGCTCATTCTGGACATAAAACTTCCAGGCCTGAGCGGCCTCGACCTGTTGGGGCGGCTCCGGACCCGTGGCGATGATCGCGCAGTGCTGATGCTGACCGCGCAGGCAGAGACCGACTTGAAAGTCAAAGGTCTCGATGCTGGCGCGGACGACTACCTTACAAAGCCGTTCGAGATGGACGAACTCAGCGCGCGTGTCCGCGCTCTGGGCAGGCGTCATGCACGAAGCGAACCGGCGGAAAGGAAGATCGGACCGCTGGTGTTCGATCCCACATCGCGCATGATCATTGGCCCGAACGGGCCCCTTGCAGTTCCGCGGCGGGAGGTCACCTTGTTTGAAACGTTGCTGGCAGCGCGTGGGCGTATTGTTTCAAAACAGTCTCTGTTGGACAATCTGTATGGAACCGGAAGCGACGTTGATGAGCCCGTCGTTGAAGTCTACGTCTCAAGGCTGCGCAAACGTCTGAAGAGCTTCGGCCTGGAGATCAAAGTCCAACGGGGGTTGGGGTACTTCCTCGTCGAGCAACACGCGTGATCAATGGTCTTTCCCTCAGGACGCGCCTCACCGCGATCATTCTGATCCCGCTGATGGTGATTGTCGGCTGCCTGTCAGCCTGGGCTCTTCGCGACGCTCAGGTGCAGGCGGCTGATCAGTTCGACAGGTCCTTGCTGATCACAGCACTTGGCATATCGCGAGATACGGCCTTTTCCGGCGGCAATGCACTGAGCCAAGAAACGCGTGACCTGGTGCGCAACACGTCGGGAGGCCCGGTGTTCTATCATGTGTATGCGCCGGACGGGGTCTTTGTAACCGGATATGCCACGCCGCCGCCAAACCCCAACCCGCGTCCGGAATACGCCGATGGCTACAATTTCTACAACGCCCTCTATCTGGAAACGGATGTCCGTGCCGTACGCTTTACCGACACGATGACAATCGATCGCGTGAGCGGGCCATTCACCTTCACCGTATGGCAGCATACCTCTGTCCGCGATGGTTTCGTCACCAATCTCCTGCGGCGGACCGGCGTGGTTTTGACCACCATTTTCGTATCCGTCGCTTTGATCGTCTGGTTCGGAATCAGGTTGGGCCTGGCACCGCTTGTCGACCTTGAAGATGCAATCCAGAGGCGTTCGGTGGAAGATCTGAGTGATATCCGCCGCCCCATTCCCAGTGAGGTTCAAGGCATCGTGTCCCGTCTGAACAGCCTGTTTGGGGAGTTGGGCAATGCCCTGAGATCAAGGGAAGAAATGATCTCCAACGCCGCCCACCAGCTCCGCAATCCTATCGCCGGCATCGTTGCGCTGGCGGAGGCCGTCAGATCTGCAAAGACACTCGAGGACTCGAGCATACGGAGCGAAGACCTGCTGACCGCCGCACGTCACGCATCGACCCTGACCAACGATCTTCTGACTTTGGAGCGGGCCCAAAGCGTCCGCACACCACAATGCTATGCACCCCTCGATCTTGGCGAGGTCTTGGCCAAGATCGGCGACTCGATCCGTTCACGGGTCGAAGAAGCCGATGCCATCGTCCGGATCAGGAAAACGCCTGCCCCCTGCCCCGTCCGTGTCGACCAGATCCTCCTCGAGGAGGCGATACACAACCTGGTGAGAAATGCTTGCGCCCACGCCGGGCCGGATTTTGCGCGTCTTGCCATCACGCTGCACAGACAGGGGCACCAAGTGATCCTGACGGTTTCGGACGACGGCAAGGGGATTGAGGAAAGCGACTATGCCGCGGCACTTGAACGATTCAGCCAGGTTGAGCCGTCCGCAGGTTCGGGCCTTGGACTGCCAATAGCGAAAGTCGTCGCAGAGCGCGCCGGAGGCAGGCTTGAACTGAGCCCGGCGCGGCCCGGACTGAAAGTGACCCTGGAATTTCCACTTGCCGATGACGTGGTGAGCGACACTGAAACGGACACCTTGTGCCCTGGTTTGCGTCCTCAGAAAGCAGTCGAACCAAGACTGGCCTCGGCAGGCTAGAAAATTCCAATACTATCAGACAACGAAACCGCAGCGGTCGGCTGGCGTTCGTGTATCCATGTTCCGGCCACGATTGATATGGTCATCGATCTCCGCAGCCGCACCGATCATCCGACCGTACAGGAAAATGTTGAACGCCGCGTTCTCCAAATCATGATCCCCCATGGCGCCGGCCATGTAATCCTTCCACAGAAGCGCAAGAAGAAGCGCCGCGATGACGGCATCGACATTGACGCAGAACACGTAAGGGCTGGCACCCACCTCGTACAAGGCCTCGACGAGTTCGCGATAGTAGGCGTGAAAGGCGTTGTAATCGCCCCGCCTTTCGAGAAAGTCGGCGATAAACCGTTCACGGGGATCATAATTGACCGGCTTGCCCTTGAAGACCGGGTGATGCACGCCCGGCAGGGCACGAACCTCAAGTCCAAGTTCTTTGGCCTGCCGCTTCTCGGCTTTGTACCGGGTTGCAAACGAACGCGCCATGGCCTTCAAGTCCAACCCGTGATCGCGGTCGGTTGGGTCGGACAGGCCGCTATCCTTGAACTGCTCGAGCAGGAAAGCGATGCCCTCGAAACCGTTGCCACCGTGACTGAAGCCGCAGTGACTTAGAAATCCAACCATTGCCTTATTGATTTGAACCCTTGAAGGCGTTTGCGGGCCGTCCGCTGCGACTGCGCCCTTTGCACCCTGCGCCGAGATAGCGCCAGGCCCATTTGAAATCAGAAGCCCGATGAGGATTTGAAGCGGAAGTGCTTCGTCGCGCTCCGGCTTCTTTCCGGTCAGCGCAAGAAAGCACAAATCTGCCATCGTCCACTGGCTGAAACGCTCGGCACGCGGGATGTTGTAGAGCGAACCGGGCCGGTGATTTTCGCCCGGGATACTGGCACCGACCAAAACGCCATAGAGCCTGAGGTACCAGGGCAGCGTCTCAGCGGTCAGCCGAGAGATACGCTTCCGAATGAGTGGGCCCCAGGCAATGGTCAGCGCTATAGCTGCAAGCAACGCGTCACGATTGAGGTCAATATCCAAGCCCTTCAGAAAGGTAAGGAAGGCGGACTTGCCGTTGCGCGCTTCGACCGCATCAAGAATGGCTTTTGGACGGGGATCGTCGGCCTCGTCCGCAGTCATTGTGAAAAGGTGGCCATGCTCCGCGCTCAAGCGAAGCGACGAACTGTCGAACGTCTCATCGCGGCCATCTTCCAATCCGGAGTGTGCAAACAGATCAATCAAGACCCGGGTACACGCCAAGGCGCGCTCGACCCGCTTTGGACCGACAATGGAAGCGGCCGCGGCCATTATTGCATTGGGCGCATTGCCCGCCTCGCGCGCGGCATCTGCGGCTGCGAGAACAGGGTCACCCACAAGGTTCACCTCGGCAGCAACTGCGACATCCAACATGGCACTATCGTTCGCATTGGCGATTTCGTGAACCAGGGGCAGGGCAAATATGGCCTCAAGCGGTTCCATCGCCATATCAAGGACCGAGTGCCCGTGAACGCTGGTCACCTGGGTCTTTGGATTCATTTGTGACGCGCCGGATTTGTCCTTCATGTTTTGCCGAGCAATGACCGCGCCGATCTGCTGAGCCAAGGCCTGTATCTGACCATCATACGGCTCGGGCGCCTGGACCGGTGCCATCGCAAGCTCTGGCGGAAGCGAAAGCCCCTTGTCGTCGGCGATCCATGGCTTAAGGGCCAAGCTGCCACGAGGCTCGAAGTCAGGAGCAGTGTTGTTGAGCTTCATCACCGCGCTCAAGGCCGCAGGGATGTGGGCAATGTTGGTCACCACGGCGCCCCGATCCGATACAATCGGATTCTCCGGACTGAACAATCCCTTGACCCCAAACGCCTCCATGAACCAGCGTTCCTTGTCTTCGGCGCGATCCCCGGCGCCTGCCATGGCGCCGGCATGGCCCACTGCTCTTGTGAGCTTGGACTTCCATCGACCGACAACGCACGCGATCGTGGGCTTCCCAAAATCGACGCCATGCTCGTAATAGCCGCCTGGTTCCACATAGAGGACAGCGGCCTTGGAACGCTCATCAGCCTGAAACGCATGGGCAAAGTCGCGTGCGGCATAGTGGATATAGACGTCCTTGCCGGACGAGATCAGCGTGGTCGTGCCCCATCCTTCCGTCGCCAGATACTGGGCGATGGTGGTTGTAAAGCCGCCAGAATTGGAAAAGATGGCGACCGAGCCCTTCGTCAAGGACTCAGCCGGATTGTCGCCGCCAAGCGCACCGCCAAGGCGCACACCATTCCAGCTGTCTGCCATGCCAAGACAGTTGCCGCCGATCACATCAACGCCATTGGCCTGAGCCATTGCGCGGACTTCGCGCGCATCATGAACCGCTATCTTTTCGGTGATGATAACAATCTTCTCGAGCGCATCGTTCACCCTGACAAGTTCGGCAACACCGTCCCGCACTGCACTCGGCGGAAGGTACACGACACCGACATTGAAGGCATGGCCCGCGTCGATGCCCTCGCGGACATTGTTGTAGACCGGAATATCTCCGGCGGAGGTCTTGAGCACCTGCCCTGCGCGTCCGGGCGACGTTCCAAAGACGACATTGCCACCGGAAAAGGAATGACTTGTCGGTGTGACCTGGCGCGACTCTCCACCAAGGATGTTGAGAACGCAAACGCGATCCTCCCTTGTGGCGATCTCCTGCAGGTTTTGGATACCAAGATAATAAGGGGAGCCCGACGTGTCTTGCTTAGGCATTTTTTGTCTTCCTCCCTTGGGTCAGAACGCTAGGCACTTTGCTTGACGCCCAGCGCACGGGCGATGTCATCCCGGCCACCAGCGCGCATCCAGGCGTCGATGCCTTTGGCGTAGTTCACGACTTCCGATATGGCGCTATCGAAGCCGAAGAAGCGGTATGGAAGGCCCAGACTGTCCAGTGTTTCGGCCAAATTGCCCATGCCACGCACAAGGTTGGGGCCGCCACGTCCGACAACAACGTAAAGCGGCGTTGGGCCGTGCGCCGAAAAATGCTCTCGAAGCGCATCCCCCATCCCCCGGAATGTCTCGAGGATATCCGTGTTGTTCGACTTCCCCCCGATGATGAAGAGCACATTCGTCTGGGCGAGGAAGTGCCGATAGCAGATCGAGGCAACCGCCTTCATTTTGTCGTACGGAGGGTTGCCGCCAAAATCGGAGGAGATGATAGCGGTGTCCCCCAGCACTTCGGTAACAAGGCTGTTCGCACCACCGCCAAAGGTAGGCGCCAAAATCGTGCCGCGATCATTGATCACGAAAACGTCCGACTGACCCTGATAGGTCCTCAGTTGATTCACCTCTTGCTCGAATGCCGAAACATCTGCCGCAAAAACATGATCGGGCAGTCCAAGCCGAGCGACACGCGGGTCGTCCCGATCGAATCCGCCCTTGAAATCACAGGCAACCGGAGTCAACCGGGCTCCCTTGCCCGGACGCATGCGTATCGGGTTCAACTCCAGGGTCGTCATGCCGTAATTGTGGACCAGCTCCCAAAGCTTGGGCAGGTGCTGCACGAGCGGCGAAATCAGCTCACGAGGCGCATGGATGTCCGTCAAAGCATTGGCGACGACAAAGGCTTTCAAACCCGTCAGGGCGTCGAACGGAATCGTCGCAATCTCGTCGGCGTCAAGTTCCTCGATATCGACACCGCCGCGATGCGTCAGTGTCATTGTCGGTGCTCGGAATCGGCTATCGTCGGTGATGGAAAAATAGACCTCGTGTTCAGCCGGAACGCCAGCCTCAAAGGTCACGCTATGAGCCTTGGCAACGGCATTGCCGTGCCGGTGTTCCACGAAGTAGAGGCGCTCTTTTTCCGCCAGCGCAGTTTCCAGGTCGGACGCGCGGCCGACCAGACCGGCCTTGCCCTTCTTGCCCACGCCGCCCCGGAAGACCGGCTTTATGAAGACTTGGCCATAGCGCCTGAGCAGGTCTTGGATTTCGTCGTTTGTAGCCCCTGGTCCAAGAACTTCCGTCGATGGAAAGTCGACGTGCTTGAGTAGGGGTGCTCCGTGAAGCATTCCAGTTATTTGCATAGCGCCCTGGATCCCTGTTCATCTAGCAGGATCCATACATCGCCTGACAAGCTTGCATCAGACTTTCAGCTAATACGATTTGCTCTACCAATACCGGCTCATTGAAAGTGGAGCTAGGAGCGGCAAAGCCGTGAAAGCGCTCTAATGTGCGATGAGAACCGGGACTTGCGTTTGCGCCAACAGGGTCGTTGTAACGCCGCCGGTCAGATCATGGGTGAATTTGCTATGCTCATAGGCACCCATGACAATGAGGCGCGCGTCGCGCTCTTTGCTTTCTTGCAGGATGGTGTTTGCAATCGACTTGCGCGGCGCGACCGACACGGCGTCCACGGGTACGCCATGGCGTTCCAGTGTCTGTACCAGCCGACCGGTGTTGAGGGGCTGATCGTCAACGGTCAGCAACGTTATGTGTCCCTTGTTTTCCAGAAACGGCATGGCTGCGACCAAAGCCCGGGTCGCGGCACGTTTGCCGTCCCAGGCGACAAGGGCGCTCGGGGCGACGCCCTCCGCTTCGAACCCCTGCGGCACAATCAGAACCGGCCGACCGCTGCGCAACGCCAGCACGTCGGGCTGCGTGGTGAAGTGATCCTCGTTGTAGGACGATGCGTGATTGCCTGTAATAATGACATCGAAAGCACGCGAAAAATCGGTCAGCGGACCGTCCCGGCCGGTATCCAGGTCAACGAACTCCGCACGATCTCCGATTCCAGCCTCGTCAACGATACGCCTGAAACGGTCTGCGATCTCCTCAACCTGTTTCTTCTCAGACGATTTGAGTTGGTCGATAACGGCGCTTGGAAGCTGGGCTGAAAGCTGCCGATGGACAAAGGTCAGCCCGTGCCTGACGACGCCGGTCAAGTAAGCGTCGTGA
This sequence comes from Cohaesibacteraceae bacterium, assembly GCA_028281795.1. Classification (GTDB taxonomy): domain Bacteria; phylum Pseudomonadota; class Alphaproteobacteria; order Rhizobiales; family MH13; genus MH13. Next base: position 7,885 of record JANQJE010000281.1, read on the forward strand.
TGCTTTGCAACGCGTATGGCATGAGCCAGCCCGCTGCCCTTGTTCGGATCTCCGCTGTAGGTACACAAAATGCTCTTTACGGCCATACCTTAAGCCTCCCTCGTCCGAAACCATCGGCGTTCTGCGCGCCTATCCAACCAACAGTCTGGCGCATCAAGCTGACCTGAAGCTTTCGTCGCCGGTTAGCCGGACCGGGTTTCTCTGAAGGCTCCAACTCCCGGGTAGGATGGAGCATTGTGAGCAACACCGGTGATCGTGTCGGGTCCTCGAAGATCGGGGTCGAGCCGATATGTAGATTTCTGCCGATTGCTTCGTCTGCCCAAGAACAGCCGGGCGGGTGCCGTCGCCTTAACCAAACGGCCCTGCGACCATGGCCTTCGTTTACCAACTCGGAGAAGGCAGGACTTCGCGATTCTGCAAGCCGACGATCTGCCAGCCATTGTCACGCCACGCTATGAGTACAGCCTGTTCTGGCAAAATCGGCGCTTCGGCAATCCATGGGTCAATCAGCTCAGGCTGACACGTCGCCGCAAAGGCGCCTGCCAGCCAAGTCTCGCCAGGTTCCAGGCGCACAGCCAGATGCGGTACATGGGTCTGCGGAAAGGTCAACGAAGTACGCGGCAACACCTTCCGCCAGACGCCCTTTCTCGCGGGTGTCGACAGGTCCAACGCGATACTGGCGGCGTTGTTCGTTACGATGAGAGATCGACCATCCTCATGCTCTTCGCGCACCGGCGGTGTGTCAGTCCGTTCGATGGCAAAACCGCCCTCGGTAGCCCAGAGGGCAAGATCCGTCTGGATACGGTGAACCCGCAGATGCCAAGGCGCACGGGCGATCAACCACGTTTCAATTTCGATTCCGTAATCCGGTTTCCAGCGCGACCAAATGAAATCATCACCGATGCAGGCGTCATCAATGTCGGTGCGCGTTACAAAGCGCAGGCCGTCGCGCGACAGAGCCAGCATATTGTCGAACGGGTTCGCCAGGAACCCGCGCTGATCGGGATCAACTGAAAAACCGAACGTCGAAGAATAGGCGAACTTGCCATATTTCTCCGGACCACAGCCAAGCAATGCCCGGCATTCATTGCAGCTTTGCAGGATAACCCGCGACTCGCCCATAGCATAACCAAGCTGGCCAGCGACCGTAGACACATACCTGTCATCCGGTTTGGCCTTGGGTGCTTCGTCGGCGGACCAGAAGGGGTGACTTTCCGGCAAGGCCAGCGGCAAGAACGCCTTCATGGCCCAGTAAGGCGAACCAGGTGAGTTGTACTGTTCGCTCATATGCAAGTTTGGGTAAGCGTACCCAACGCTCATGATGCCATCCCGATCATACCAGTCCCGCTGGTTCCACCAACGCAAATGGCGCGCCCAGATTCCCTTCACCTCGCCCCATGGCAGTGCTTCGACATCGGCAAAAGCAAGGCCAGCCCAAAAGGAACATTGCGCGAAGCGGTACGTCATTGACCGGCCGAGTGCGACAACAGCACCGTCGGCATCAAACCAGTGCTGAAATTCCTGCGCAAACTCTGCAGCCCGCTCGCGAAACCTTTGTCGCCTGGCATCATCGCCCCGTGCCATCTTGGCGTAAATCAGCCCGTAGAAATGCATGGCAAAGGGAACATAATGGTCGAACCGACGGTAGGCGCCGTCAGAGTACCAGCCATCGCCGAGCCAAAACTCTTCCAACCGCTTCAGATCAGATTCCCGGATCGACAGGTCATGGTCGACATCGCACAGTTCGAGACCCAGCGAAACAAGCACATGGAAGAAGTGCCAGTTGTTATCGGATGGCGTTTGCGTCAGCGTGTATTTAAGCCAGTTGGCCACATTTGTTTTGGCATCCTGATCCAGCGGATCCCAAAGCTCATCAGGTGCGAGCAGCAAGCCAAAAGCGAGAGCTGCAGATTCCACAATACGCTGGTCGCGATGCCCTGGTACGCCCCAATACTCGGCATGCTCAGGGTTTGTGCCATTGGTGTAGCCCTCACGAAACAGCTCCCAGTCATCGAAGGGCAAACCACCTGCGGCCAGCGGTGCAAGACCAAACAAGGGCCGCGATAACCCCTCCAGCTCGGCTGCAACATTGGTGAAATGCGCAGCTGTTCGCCCCAAGGAAACGCGCGCGCTTCCGGGACTAAAATGGGGTTTTAGAGGGCGCCATAGATCGACCGCCGCACGTGCAAAATCGGTTCGGCTTTCCAAGGCATTGTCGGCGATCGGGTTCATCAAGCAAGTCCTTCTTTGGGGATGAGATGGCGATCAGCTGGGCGGGTGGCGGGAACAGCCGCGATAAGCGCCCGGGTGTAGTCGGCCTGGGGGCGCTGGCATATGTCGGCGGCGGTCCCCAGCTCGACCAGTTCCCCTTGCCGCATGACCGCGATGCGATCGCAGAAATAGCGAACCACACCTAAGTCATGGCCCACGAAGATGTAGCTCAGGCCGAGCTCCGCTTGCAGATCGAACATCAGATCGAGAATTTGGCTGCGGATAGAACCGTCCAATGCCGACGTTGCCTCATCGGCGATAACAATGCGCGGGTTCACAGCCAGAGCGCGCGCGATCGAAATCCGCTGCCTCTGCCCGCCGGAAAAGGCGTGTGGGTAACGGCTCATCATCTCTGCCGACAGCCCCACCTTGTCCAACAGTTCGGCCACGCGTTCGCGTATCTGCGGCTTGGAAAGTTTCTTTTCCATCAGCAACGGTTCGGCGATCACCTGCTCAACCGTCATGCGCGGATTGAGCGAGGAAAACGGGTCCTGAAAGATCATTCGGATTTCCCGGTTGAGGCCTAGGGAGCGAAGGGCTCCGCGCTTCAGCAGATCGACCGGTTCACCTGCGCCACGATGATAAAAAGCTGCTCCGGAATCGGCCTGCAACAATCCAACAATGGCACGCACAAGGGTGGTCTTTCCCGACCCGCTTTCACCAACAATGCCGAGGTTTTCACCTTCCCTTAGTGTGATCGAAACCTTGGAAAGTGCGCGATTTTCACGAACTTTCCTGATCAAAAATCCCTCTGTTTTTCTGAAGGTTAGGTCAATATCTCTAACGTCCAGCAGTGTTCGGGGATTGGCTGAAGGGAGGGCACCACCGCGGTCGTGGTCACCGATGATCGTAAACTTCGAAGAGGCTTCGATGAGTTTGCGGGTATAGGCGTCTTGAGGATTGTGAAAAATGTCGTCCACAGAACCTGTTTCGACAACCTCGCCCTGATACATAACCGCGACGCGGTCAGCGATCTCGGCAACCACGCCCATGTCGTGGGTAATAAAGATGACCGACATTCCGGATTCAGCTTGCAAACGTTTAATCAGGCGCAGGATTTCCGCTTGCGTGGTAACGTCCAACGCCGTGGTCGGCTCGTCTGCGATCAGCACATCGGGGCTGCAGGAAAGCGCCATGGCGATCATAGCGCGTTGACGCATGCCGCCTGAGAATTCGAACGCATATTGATCGATCGCCCGCTCGGGATTTGGGATCTGTACTCGCCGCAGGGATTCAATCGCCTCAGCGCGCGCATCCGCCGGTGTCACATCACGGTGGAGCAGGATCGTCTCAATGATCTGTTGGCCAATGGTGTGCACCGGGCTGAGCGATGACATGGGTTCTTGAAAGACCATGCCAATGCGTCCGCCACGCACTTCGCGCATGGCCGCGCTGTCATCGTCATGCGCGGTAATATCAACCGGCTCGATGTCATCCGGCCGCAAAAGGACGCTGCCGGCGACGATCCGGCCCGGCTTGGCAATCCGCATGATCGCCTTTGACGTGACCGACTTACCAGACCCGCTTTCGCCGACGATGCACAGCGTCTCACCACGGTTCAGATCGAAGCTGACACCACGTACAACTTCGTTCTTGTCGAATCGGACCGTCAGACCGCGCACTTGCAAAACCGGCCGGGTCAATGGTTCTCTCCATAGGGATCAGCCGCGTCGCGTAAACCGTCGCCAAGAAAGTTCATCGCCAGGATTGTCACGACGATCGCCACGCCCGGCGATAGAAGCCATGGAGCATCGGCCAGTGCCCGTAGATTCTGGGCTTCTTGCAGCAGCACGCCCCATGAAATAACCGGCGCCTGAAGACCAAGGCCCAGGAAGCTGAGCGCCGTTTCCGCCAGGATCATACCAGGTATGGCAAGTGTCGCTGTTGCAATGATGTGGCTGGTGAAGGCCGGAAGCATATGCCGCCAGATCGTGCGCAGGTCTGAGACGCCATCAAGCCAGGCCGCCGAGACATAATCCTCGGTTTTCAGCGCCAGGAAACGACTTCGCACAACGCGCGCGAGCTCGGTCCAGCCGATGAGCGACAAAATGATGGTGATGGCAAAATAGATTTGCAGAGGCGACCAATCTCTCGGTAGCGCCGCTGCAAATCCCATCCACAGGGGGATTGGCGGGATGGAACGGATAAATTCGATGATGCGTTGAATGAGATTGTCGATACGCCCGCCGTAATAGCCCGACGAGCCGCCGATCAGCACACCAAGGACAAGACTGATCGCGATACCGACAAGGCCAATGGAAAGCGTGACGCGAGTGCCGTAAATCAGCCGCGAAAACAGATCGCGGCCCAGCCTGTCCGTGCCGAGCAGAAACATCACTTCGCGGCGGCCATCGACACCGACAAAGTGGTGCTCCAACTGGAAAAGCCCCCACAGCGCCCGCTCGTCGCCACGCTGCATTTCCGGCAGAAAGTGAATGTAGTACTTGGCTTCGGGGTCCTCGAGAAAGGTACGGCGAAGAGCCACCGGATCGACTTCGACCTTGTACCCCAACACGTGCGGGCGGAACGCCCAGCCGCCGTCTTCATTGGTGTCGATAAAGCGGATGACTTGGGGCGGCGCGTAAGTGAAGCGCGCATTCACCTCGTGTGGATTGTGCGGGGCAAGAAACTCAGCAAACAAAGCAACCAGGTACAGGAAGCCCAGCACCCACAGACTAAAGACAGCGAGCTTGTGCCGGCGGAAGGCGCGTAAAACGAGTTGCCGCTGGGTTTCAACACCCTCAAGCCCTGCGTTTGACGCGCCTTGGGTGTCGAGCAGGCGTTCTCCTGTACGGTCAACCATCGATCATGCCTTTGCGAATGCGGGGGTCGATCCAGGCAAGCAACAGATCGGAGATGAGCGTGCCAATGAGCGTCAGCATGCCCATGAATAGGATCAACGCACCGGCCAGATGCATGTCCTGGCTCAACAGAGCGCGAAGCAGGATCGGCGAGAGCGTTGGCAGGTTAAGTACAATGGCGGTGACGATGGAGCTTGAGATCACTGTCGGAAGAACCCAACCGACGGTGGCAACCAGCGGGATCATCGCCACGCGGACCGGGTAGCGCAGAACCAGGCGGTTCTCAGGCATGCCCTTGGCTCGAGCGGTCATCACATAGGGCTTGGAAAGCTCATCCAACAAGTTGGCGCGTAGCGTTCGGATAACTTGCGCGGCGCCGCCTGTGGCGATCACCAGCACGGGAATCCAGACATGGGTGAGAAAGTCCCATATGCGGGCCAACGACCAACGGGCGTTGGCATATTCGGCAGAAAAAAGCCCCTCGGTGGCCGCGCCGGTGAACAGATAGATGACATACATAAGGAGGAGTGCGAGCAGAAAGTTCGGCACGGCGATGCCAATGAAACCAAGCACTGTTGCAAGGTAATCGCCAACCGAATAGCGGTTCACAGCCGAATAGATCGCGATGGGGATCGCAAAGCCCCACAAAACGATGATGGCGAGGCTTTCTACAAGCAAGGACAAGCCGATGCGGCTGGCAAAAATATCGGCCACCGGCATGTTCAAATTGAAGCTGTGGCCAAAGTCACCGATCAGGATGTTCCTGATCCATTTCAGATATTGAACGATGAAGGGTTGATCGAGGCCGTAGCGCGCACGCAGTTCATCAGCGATGTCGTGGGCCGATGTGTCGCCCATCGCCGCAAGTTCCGCCGCATAGGCTGAAATCACATCACCGGGTGGCAGCTGGATAATAAAAAAGCAGACGAACGACAGCGCAAGCGTCATCGCCACCATCGTGACGCAGCGATTGAGGACAAATGCTAACATGATGCGCGGGCCCGGAAACGGACCGCCCTAGGGCGGTCCGTTCAACTTGCTACTGCCTGTGGAACAGGATGGCGGTGTGCATCGGACCCGGGTTCGGGTAGATCCAAGCCATTGGCTGGTTCTCAGGCACATTGCCGACATCATTGCGGGCAATACCATAGCTTGCCGGCGGCAATGACACACCAATCACGAAGAACTCTTCGCGGGCAATATCAAGGATTTCGGCAAACAGCCGTTCCTGTTCGGCTGGATCAGGTTCGGCGATCATGGCTGCATAAAGCTCATGCTGACGCTGAACGGATGCAGGCGCATCCTGTCGCTCAGGATGGTCCGGCGCATACCAGTTCTTAGCCCAATGGAGCGCCCAAGCCGACTCTAGATTGTACGGCATGTAGTACCGTGGATCGAGCACGGCATCGCCGAGACCCCCATCGCCCTTCCAGACATGCACCATGTGCTCGGCATTGTCTTTGAGATCGTAGACGAAGCTGCGCTCAGCACGTCGCAAATCGAGATCGACACCGATTTCTTCCCAGTGGATCTTCACCAGTTCCATGATGCTCAACTGGGGTCCCAGATCGGTTGAAATGTAGACTTGAAGCGTCAAGGGGCGCCCGTCTGGCAGGAGGCGGATACCGTCGGAATTGCGCTCCGTCAGGCCCAGCTCGTCCAGCAGCGCATTGGACAAATCTGGATCGAACTCAGTGAACTGGCTCGCCATCTCTTCATTGTGGAAGGGAGACCCGGGACGAGGTGCTGCCTGCCAAGGCTCGCCTTGCCCTGCATAGAGCACGTCAATCACCTCTTGCCGGTCGATGCCGTGCGAGAGGGCGATCCGGAAATCGCGCTCCAGGAACAGCTCACGGAGGCCGTCATCCTCATAGTTCAGGTTGAGCTGAATGATGGACGTATTCATGTCTGCCGGGACCGTGTCGTAGAGCCGAAATCCGCCTGACGCCTGCGCATCGAAGAACACCGGTTTGTTTTCAACCAGGTCGATGTGACGGTTCATGAAGTCGATCTCTCCGGCAACGCCCATTAGGACAATCGAGTTCGTGTCCTCGACCTGCGTCATCTGAAGATCATCGATGTAGGGCAGTTGGTTCCCGTCTTGATCGACCTTGAAGTAATACGGGTTGCGCTCAAAACGTACCGGCGTGTTGATGCCGTCATAGTCGTCAAGCGGCATCCAGGCGTGCAGAGTGGGACGATCAGCGCTGCGGCCACGCTGCGCACCGCAAGTGAAGCGCATGGCATCACCCCAGCCTGTCAGGCCTTGGGCGGTTGCATTGTCGTTGGCCTCCGGATTGTAGTCTGGATGGAATTGTTGACAGAACTCGCGTTGAAAGTGGGTCGCAAGCACCCCATCCACGCTGGCCACCTGCTGCAAGAAAAGCCCGTTGGGCGAAGGCAACGTGAAGACCGCCGTTTGGGGGTCGGGCACCGTCACCACCACACCTTGATAATAGGAAGGTTTCGGCCCCGTATAGTCGGAGTGATTCACCAGATCGTTGATGTAAAAGGCCAAATCATGGGCGGTGAACGGCTCGCCATCAGACCAGCGATGGCCCTCGCGCAAATGGAAAGTGTAGACGGTCGCATCGGCGTTCACATCCCAATCATGGGCGATGTTTGGCTCGATGCCGCCCCAATCATAGGTGTACTTGACCAGCGGCTCATATCCCACACTTCGGCGGATCCAGCCTTGGTCATTGTTGCCTTTTAGGGCCGAGCGCCACGTCCCGCCATAATCACCGACCTCCGGGGCGGTCACGACCAAGGGGTTTGTCGGAAGCCGCTCCTCCACAGGGGGAAGCTGACCAGACTGCACCATCGTTTCCAGCATTGGCGCCTCGGAATAGTCACTCGCCCAAGCGGGCGCCGAAGCGAACAGAGCAAAGCTCGCGACGCTTACGGCAAGCGCCTTTCTGATTGTCATTGCCTTATCCTCCCAGTTTGTGAGTTTTCACTTCTTCTACCTGCGGCGCATCCGGCGCCGCGGACTCGTCAAGCAGCGCAAGAAGGGCCGCCGCGTCTTCGCGGAAGCTGGCTTCATCATCGCCACGTACGAATTCCAAAAAACCCCAACGCTCAGCACTGCCCAGCGGTGATGCGAGTTTGGGCAAGAGCGACCGCCAAAAGGCGGCGCCCTCGGCGAGCGTCATGCGGTTGTTGTAGTCATGCCACCAAAAAATGTGCGCGTGAGCGAGGCTGGCGCCCAAAGCTGACACGTCGGCTATGGCGTCGCTGGCGCTTTGCCCGTCCCGCCTTTGCCAGTAACTGACCAGTGCCTCGTGAGCTGTAGCGCTCATCAGCGCGAGTGCGCTCGCGCACGTATCGGTCAACGTGTTGCGATGCCATTCGAGGCCGACTTGAAGACCACGAGCCTCAGCTAAGGCGCAGTAGTTGGCCAGAAGACCCGCGACGCGAGCCTCTTGGTCGCGGTCTGCATCCTTCGACCCTTGGCGTCCGGCCCAAACGCGCACGGTGCGCGCACCCAGCGATTGCGCTGTATCGAGAACAGCCTCAAACCTGTCTTCAGCAGCATCTTCGCAGCGAACGTAAGACCCGTAAGTAGGGCAGGCGAGCCCAAGATCCGAACACAACCGGGCAAGGCGCGATGCTAAGACCACATCGCCGGGTGGGGCGTGGACATCCCCTCCCCACTCGATACCAGCAAGGCCAACCTCGGCTGCCAGCGTCGCCACACGTTCAGCTTCCAGGGCGCGAAAGGTAATCGAGCATAGGCCGGGTTGCATCGCCGTCATGATGCAATCTTCCAGCTCTGCGCATTAACTTCGCGCGATAGACGGCCGTGGGTGAGAAAAAGCTCCACTTCATCGATTGTTGCGTCTGCAAGACGGTGCAACTCGCGTCCCAGCGACCCGGCAACGTGGGGGGTTACGACAACGTTGGGGAGCTGCAACAGCGGCGATGAAGGTGGAAGTGGCTCCGGTTCAGTCACGTCCAGAAGGGCATTGATGCGCCCGCTGCGCAACTCCTCAATCAACGCCTCATGATCGATTAATCCCCCTCGCGCCGTGTTGATAAGCAGAGCGCCATCTCGCATCAGGGCCAGCTCACTCCTGCCAATCATGCCTTGTGTTTCGGGCAGGAGCGGTGCGTTCAATGAAACGATGTCCGAGGTCCGCAGCAGCGTCTCCAGGGATGCTGTTTTGGCCCCCAACTGCGACGCTTGAGCAGGAGATAGGTAAGGATCGTAGATTGCTGTATCGAGCGATGTTAGCTCCAGCATGGACAACAAGCGTCGTCCGACTCGGGAGGCGCCAATCACGCCAACGGTCTGGCTGACGGCACCAATATCAGCGGCATTGTCGCGCAGCCCATAAGTCCCCGGATCTTTGCGGTAGGCCTGCTCCCACCAATCCAGCTTCTTCGTCCATCGGAAAATGTAGGAAAGAATGTACTCGGCGACAGGAATTGCGTTCACGTCAGCGCAGCTGGTGAACCGAACACCCTGATCAAAAAGACGGGGGTCGACAATTGCTCGCAAAGAGCCTGCACAGTGAGCGATCAATCCCAATTTCGGGAGGGCCGCCTTGATCTCCGGAGTCACTCGGGGGGAGCGCCAGCCTGTTACGATCACCCGGATTTTCTCGACGTCACCATGGGCCAGGAGCGCATCGACATTGTCGGCAAAGATGGGCGGCGCAGGGGCCGTTAGTGCCGCCAAACGCGCCGAGTGAGACGTTTCAAAAAAACGTTCTCGGATGCTCTCCGGCATAAAAACGGCAATTTGATCCATGCAATCCACCCCAGACTAGGGGGGAAGATTGCAAATTTTGCAAATTTGCACAAGTGCAATTTTTTGCATATTGTTCCAGACTACCCAGATCGGCGTGCGACGCTTGCACGCTCGACCAGCGTACCGCCGACTTGAAGCATCTGAGTTGGCGCGTTGGGGTTCTCCATTCGTTGTTCAAGCATGATGCATGCGCGCCGTCCGATATCGATCCAATCTATTCGAAACGTCGTCAACGCGGGTGTTGCGATCTCCGCGATGGGCAGGTCATCAAACCCAACGATTGATACATCGTCGGGCACCGATATGCCCATATCGCCCAAGGCTTCTTCAACCCAGACCGCAGCTGCATCGTTAAAGCAAAACAGCGCTGTAGCGTTATGGCCAGCCTTGTTGAACCACGTCTTGAAATGGGTAGTACTGTCGCTTGACGCGTCGCCGTCGAGATCGAACTCTCCAACGACGCTGCCGCCAGCCTTCTCGATTGCGAGCTGAGCCCCCAAAAAACGGCGATTGAGCGTTGGGCGATCTGGTCCACTTATAAAACCGACTTGCAAGTGACCATTTTCGACCAAGTGTTGACCGATTTGCTTGCCGCCAGAGTGATTGGCCGGCGCAACACTGTCGACCTTTAGGTCATCATCTAAACCATTACATAGGATCGCCGGTATATTTGCATCACCTAAGGCGCCAAAGACACCAGACGCAGGAATTGTTCCAAGAAAGATGCATGCACTACCTGGAGGGCACTGATCCATGAAGCCGTCAGGTAGATTGTCGTCCTGACGGACCATGATCACTTCAATTTCGATGTTTCTCGTCGCCGCTAACTCGCGAATGCCGGCCAGAAGTGCATGGTAGACGGAGGACCTTGTATCACGGAAGCTTCGCAGAACTGCGAACACGTAAATTGTCGACAGCCTGGACGCCTGAGGCTGCACGCGCAAAGGGTACCCAACCTGGGCAGCAGCTTGGCGAACCCTGGCTTTAACCTCCGATGACACAAGATCGGAATCCGCCAGAGCCCGAGACACTGTGCTAACCGAGACGCCTGCCAAATCTGCAATATCGGCTTGACCAGGGCTGTTACTTGGCATCCGTGGACCTCATTTACTTTGCACTATGCAAAAAATTGCATTGAATGGACTTGTCCTCAAGCCCAAGATCAGGCGCGTACTCAGACAATCCACCGATTAGCTCCGAGACCCTTGAGTTCCTACGCTAGCATCTGTCGGTACGATCCTGCTGAAGAATGATCGACAACAGGGTGGGCGAGTTCGCTGATGATGGGCCGTGTCGCTCGCCAAGGTCCACAAGCTTTGGGTTAAGCCGATAATGTTGTTGGCTGTCGAAGGATGCTGAAACGTCAGCTTCGGGCTTCATTGTATGGCCCGTCAACTGCATCTCGGCTCACTCCTTTGCGTCTCCGCGAGTGCAACAGTCTAGGGTCAGGACCCATTAATCTGGTTGAAATGGTCGAGGCGCGTTTGTGCGGATGCAAGGAGCAAGCCCGCAGGACGTCTTCCGACTTTCAAGGGGTTGCGACACAGCAGCCCGTGCAAACACGCCCGATCCGAAGGACGGTCGATCTGCCGGCGCCCTACGGCGTCAAGGCCCTTGACCGGGGGATAAACCCCGCTCTTCGGACTTTTCCTTGTACTTCTTGTCATATCGAACGCCATTTCAATCATATCAATGGGTCCTGACCCTAGCGCCATAGGTTGCGATGCACATTTGACTGCGACTGACACGAACCGCGCTTCACAGCAGAAAACGCGAGAACTTTTGAGGATGTAGAGAGGTCGGCAGGCTTCCGATACCGTCGGAGCTATGCGGCCGTCACGTGATGCGGGAGTTGGCTCGTCGCTAATCGGCACCAGCCATGTCAGCAGGTACTTCCAACCTTAGCATGCGATAGTCGCGCGGGCTGATCCCAGTGACCCGTCGGAAGGCAGTTGCAAAGTACTGGGACGATGAAAATCCAACATCGTGCGCGATTTCGGTGACCGATTGGTCAGTCCGTATCAGCCTGTTCTTTGCAGCGGTCACCCGGACGTTCAGTTGATGTCGGGCGGGCGTCATCCCCGTTTCACGCTGAAACAGGCCATGAAAGTAACCGCAACTGAGACCAGCTTCGCGGGCAAGGTCCTCGACTCGAAAATCGATATCGAAATTGCTCTCGATAAACGCCAGCGCTGAACTCACGGGCGCCGACAAGGAATTCCCAACGTCCTGTTCGTGGTTCTTGATTGTGGTGAAGAGGATTTGGTGGAACGCAGCGCGGCTGAGCTCCTCGGCGAACAGTCCTGGAGACCGTTGCTGGTCCAGCAATTGTTCGAAAAACTGATGCAGCTTGGGGATGGCCGGAAAATGGCGCTTCTTCAGGCTTTGCAACCGCTTTTGCAGGCTGGCAATCGTATCGGGCGCAAGCCAGGACGTGCTCGCCAGTTCATCGAGGTCAAACCGCACCCAAAAGCGTTCACAAGGATGAATGATGGCGTTTAGCCCGCCCTGCCAATCACCTGGCCAATCAATAAAAATGCAAGGCGGTCCGGCCTCCTCGAGGCCATCATCTGTCAGCCACTCGATGGTGCCTCGGTGCAGATAACCGATCTCAAAGCAATCGATTCCATCAAGACGCGGACCGCCAACGCGCGGAGTGACCGTATCGCACCAACCAAGCCCATGCAGTTCGGGCAGCACGAGCTCGCTGCGGTCGCGGTACATTTCGAGCTGATCCACGTTCAACTTTCTGAGCCTCCAAAACCGAACGACAGACCTGAGGGCAATCACTAACAGTAGCCGCCAATGTCGTCATAGTTGATGCTCAGGCGTCAACAAGGGTCTGACCCTAGCCGGAAGTGGAATTGCACGAGAATGTCTGACAAGGGCCCAAAGGTCACCATCATCGGGGCCGGCAGTTTGTTCTTCGGGCGCCAGGCCATCTGGCAAATGGTTTGTTCCGAGCATCTCAACACCGGCACACTCGCCCTGGTCGACACCGATGCGGATCGTCTACTCAAACTGGAAAAGCTGGCGCGCATGGCGGTCGCAGAAGCGGGCGTCTCTCTCAAGATCGAAGCCAGCACCGATCGACTATCGGTTTTGTCGGGTTCGGATTTCGTCGTCCTTAGTTTCGCCCGGGATACGGTTCACTATCGCGGGCTCGATACGGAGATTTCCGCGCGCTACGGAATCCGAATGTGTTCGGGAGATACGATCGGACCCGGCGGCGTGTTCCGCGCCATGCGCGAACTGCCAGTTATCATGGAATGTGCCCGGGACGTCGGTCAGCTATGCCACGACGCTTGGTTGATCAACTACATCAACCCTGCCTCGGTGAATGGGATTGCCCTTGAGCGGCACTTTCCCGAACTAAAGGCGTTCGCTCTTTGCGACTCGCTTCATATGCCGCACGTGAAAGACACTTACGCTTCACGCGCCGGTATAATCGGAGCAGGTGAAACTCTTACCGCCGATCAGGATAAGCGCTTTGATCTGCGCATCGCCGGCGTGAACCACTTCACCTGGGTGATCGAAGCATCATTCGACGGCAAAGACGTTTCGGCGAGAATCGCCGACACGCTCAAGCACCAGGCCGCGACCGAAACCGATGGCGGTGATACCGGGGCCAAGGCTCTGTACAACGCACAAATCGGTTTTCAGCTCTACGAGATTTTTGGGCGGGTTCCAGCCTGCGTGTCCCACACGAAGGAGTATGTTCGTTTCTGGCAGGGGCACGGGGCTACCAAGGATGCGATCCCACCGCTGAAGCTCTGGGAAACGGAACCGCGTTATGCCCGACATCGCGCCATGTGGGACGGCATCGACCTCCTTCTTGAAGGCCATCGGCCGATGGCAACCTTTTTCGAAGAGTTTGGACCGGACCACGCCACCGATGTCATCGAGACCATGGCGGCCGGGCTAGAGCGCCCCTTTTACATCAACACAGCCAACCGCGGCGCGGTGACCAACATGGCGGACGATGCTTATCTGGAGCTTTTGTGCGACATCGATATGGGCAGCATCCGACCTCGCCCCGTTGGTGCGATGCCGCGCGGCCTTCGAGCTATGCAGGAAACCGTGCTCGACACGCATGAGTTGACGGTTGAGGCCGTGGTGACTGGCGACTATTCGCTCTTGCGGCGCGCTTTGTTGACAGACCCGGTGACCAACTCGATCGCCGACACCGATTCCTTGATCGAGGCCTTGTTGGAGGCCGAGCAACCAGTTTTGCCCGAACACTGGTATCGCAGCACCCAGGCGTGACGTCATTTTGGGTTGGTTGCAGACTGATTTGAACCTGAAAAGCTCAGCGATTGATCGTACTGACGCACGCTTCGACCCAAGGCCGGCGGCGCACAAATCGATGATTAGCTGAACAATATAAACGGCGTTGGTTGCGGGGGCAGGATTTGAACCTGCGACCTTCAGGTTATGAGCCTGACGAGCTACCGGGCTGCTCCACCCCGCGACACGGCACGGTGACGGTCATGACGTCTGCCTGATCCATCGTGCGAGGGCTTCATGTACGAGCCTTGCCGTATGAAAACAAGGGGCTGGCGACTGTTTTATGACAGTTTTTTGAGCCTTCCGCGCATGGCCGTCATTCTGCATTGCGCGCTGCTGCCCAAAAGCCTAGCAAAGAGACGATCATGCGCCCGTTCGGCGCGCCTTCTACCTGGGAACATCCATGCAAACCGTCGTGTGTATGAAGTGGGGAACCCGCTACGGCCCGGAGTTCGTCAACCGGCTCTTCGGCATGGTGATGCGGAACACGGAGCGGCCGACACGCCTGGTCTGCTACACCGATGATACGACAGGCCTACACCCGGATGTGCAGACCTACCCGCTCCCTGCCATCGATCTGCCTGAGGACTTGCGCTGGACACCCTGGCGGAAGATTTCACTCTGGCAAGAGACATTGGAAGGCATTGAAGGAGACTGCCTGTTCCTCGACCTCGATCTGGTGATCACCGGAAATCTCGATAGTTTTTTCGACTATCAGCCGGGCAAGTTCTGCGTGATCCTCAACTGGACGCAGGAAGCCCGCGGCGTCGGCAACACATCGGCCTTTCGGTTTCAGGTGGGCATGGAGCCGAAGATTTTTCACGCCGTTGTCGAAGATCCCTATGGCTGGAAGAAACGCTTCCGCAACGAGCAGGACGTGATCACCGAGATCATTGATGATGTTCAGTTCTGGCCCAGATCATGGTGCGTCAGCTTCAAACACACGCTCATGCCGCCATGGCCGCTGAACTTCCTGAAGGCGCCAGTCTTGCCGGAGGACGCACGTATCGTGGTGTTCACGGGCAAGCCGGACCCGGATGAGGCGCTGGTCGGCAAGTATCCCACCCGTGCGGCATGGAAGCGCCTCTACAAGCACGTTCGCCCGACACCGTGGATTGCGGACCACTGGCGTGAATAGGCCCTCGCCCTCTACATGAAGAGAGGGCCTTGTCAGCGCGCGATGATCTCAACGCGCCGGTTCAAGGCCCGTCCGCCCTCGGTCGTGTTGGTGGCAACGGGCGCCAGAAATCCGGCACCTGCATGGCTGAGCCGTTCGGATGCAATGCCGTAACCCTCGACCAAAGCGTCACGCACCGCCGCGGCACGCCGGGCGGAAAGGTCAAGATTGTATGGCAGAGTTCCCTGATTGTCGGTATGCCCGACAATCACCACAGACAGATCAGGATTGGCCGCAAGATAGCGTGCTATTTCGTCAAGCGTTGGCGTACTTTCCGGCTGAATGGTCGCATCATCGACAGCGAAGTGCAGACCATAAAGGGCGACACGCCCTGTATCGGCGATAGACGACTGCATCTCCTCAGCCGCCACCATCTCGAAACCCATCTCCTCCTCTTCGGTGACCGTAACGACGGCCCGAACGATGCCATTGTTCACCGAGCCAAAGAAGGTTGCATGGACGGCCCCTTCAGGCCGGGCAAGAGTGCCCATGATGTAACGATAATTGAACCGGTCGGCCCAGGATGGCGAATTGCCAAACTGCTCGACCTCATAGCTCATCCCGCCACACTCATCCTGCGAGCATGCAAGTTTAACCGAGAACCCTTCATTGCCCAGCTGCTGCTCGAAGTTACGGGCAACCTGAGCCAGTGCCGCTCCTTCCGGATATTCATAGGCCAGACGCGTGACCGCTCCCTCGACGGTCGCAACCTCCTGAGGCCGCCGGGCAACGGCGACTTCGTCAAACGCCAGGCGTTCATAAGCTGTGATCGTGCTGCCTTCAAAGCGGCCGGTAAGCGGATGGTCCGCGCTGCCCGGTACGTCGTCGGCGGCCGACTCAGAAACGGTCAGCATCGTGACGATGATCAGCGAAAAGAGGCCAATGGTAAATTGATGCAGCATCGGACCATCACCTCTCGCGACTGGAGTCCACTGTCGGGTCCACAGGTCAACCTTGGGTCGCATGCTACCTTTTTGGCGCACGCTTTTCCATGCCTTGGCCGCCCAAGCGCATGACCTTCGATTCACGCCCCTTGATGACGGCAACCTAGCGGTCAATATAGTGACCACAATCTCTTAAGCGACGTGATCACCGCCCATGACCAACACCACCTCTCCGGACCAGGCCCGACACAGGATCGCGCAAAACATGCAAAGGCTGCGGCAGGGCAATGGCTTGAGCCTGGATGCGCTTGCGACCCGCGCCAATCTGGCCAAGGGTACATTGGTTGCTGTCGAACGGGGCGAAGCAAATCCGTCCATCAGCGTTCTGTGCAAGCTGGCGGCCGCATTTGATGTTTCACTTGCCAATCTTCTCGAACCGGAAGGGCCATACCCACCGATCAAAAGGCTGGAACAGGTCACACCTGAAACCCTCTGGGCTTCGGGAAACGGCGGCGAGGCTATTCTGACCGCGGCCATGGCAGGACCCGGCATGTTCGAACTCTGGTCGTGGCGCCTTGCAGCCGGCGAAACCTACACCATCGACGTGCAGCGCCCTGGACGGTTGGAGCTTGTCCATGTCCGGCAAGGCAAGCTTGAGATCAGCATTGGCGACAGCAGTCTTCAGTTGAATGAAGGCAGCAGCGCACGCCTGCGTGCCGACGAGCCGCATCATTATCGCGCCATTGGCGAGACCGGGGCAGTCTTCAGCATGTCGGTTCTTGAAGGATGGAAACCCCAGCAGGCGTTCTGACCGGCCGGCGCCGAACATATCTTTCTGACAGCGCTAGGTCGGAACGCCCGCATCGCTGAGCGCGCGCCGGATGGTCTCGTTGGCAGTTCCTTCAAAGCGAAACCATGCGAAGAAATCATTGCTCACGAAATCCGGCCGCGACCGCAAAAGCCGTTGGGCATGCCGGCGGGCCAAATGCCCCTGCCCGGCAGCCGCTGCACACCAGGCGGCAATGGCCGTTATCTGATCGTTGGCGTTGGGGTGAAGTGTCGCCCGCTCGCTGTGGTGCAGGGCCGCATCCATATCACCATCGAGCGCAAGGGCCTGAGCCCGCAGAGTATGAAAGTTGTAGGAAATCGGGTCCATCGGACTGATCCGCTCGGCAAAGGTCATCTGCTCGATCGCTGCTTCGCCCTGATTGTCAAACAGCAGTGACCAGGCCAGGAAGTTGCGCGCGCTGAATGAACTCGGATTGGTGCGCACCGCCTCTTCAAGCCACTGCAAACCTTCCACACCCTGACCGGCCATACCCAGCGCACGTCCCAGCGCAACTTGCGCCTCAGGTTCGTGCGCATCCAGCGAAACCGCCTCATGCGCCATCTCACAGGCACGCCCAAGCGCGTCCTGGTTGCCGCGCGGCGCAAGGAACATCTGCCGCCGGATCTCAAGGCTCGCGGACGCGGCGCGGATTCGAGCCGAGTGTGGCGCAAGCCGGCTGGCCTGACGAAGCATCTGGCCCGCATCCTCAATGGCATCGGCTCTGGCCGCGTAACGGGAGCTTGCCGCGCGATGGAAAAGGCCCCACGCATCAAGCGCTTCAATCGGTGACGTTCGCGCCAGGTTCCGCAGATGGCGCTCGATTTCCGTCTCCACCCTTAGAGCGATCTCCTGCCCGACATCGTCCAGCAGCCCGAAAAGATCCTGCATCGAGCGGTCATAGCGCTCTGCCCATACCAGGGATCGTGTCTGCGAGTCACACAGGCTGACCATAACCCGCAACCGCCCATCGGACACGATGATCGACCCCCACACCGCGTAACGCACACCCAGAGGCTGGGCGATCTCAAGCGGCTCGGTATGAGTGGCAGACAGGGCTGCCGCGCTGGCACGCGCCGATACAAAAAGCCATCGCGTACGGGCAAGGCTGGTTGCCAGGTCGCGGCTGAGCCCGTTGGCCAGCAGTTCGCCCTGCGGTCCGCCGGTCAAGGGTTCGAAGGGTACGACAACCACCGAAGGAGACGAACACGGGGTGGGCTCGGTTTGCTCTGCGCCGACTGTTCTTGCACTCGCCGCCATCGACGCGCGCCTTGCCCGCATCTGCGGCAACACGATCAGACGATAACCGCTCTTGGCGATTGTTTCGATGTAACGCGGCGTACGGGCCTTATCGCCCAGGGCGCGTCGAAGCTCGGCGATGGCTTGGGTGAGGACCTCCTCACCGACATGAACGTCAGGCCAAACAGACGCAAGAAGATCATCGCGCGTAACGACCGCACCCTGCGCATCGCAAAGAACAGTCAGCACCGCCATCGCCTTGGGTGACAGGTGCGTCAGTCGTCCGCCGACATCGATATGCCGCGCAGCGCTGTCAACGAAAAAGGGTTCAACGGTAAGAGTCATAACTGGAGAAATATGAATAAGGTCGGTCAATATAATGACTATCGACCGTTATGCTACACCTATTTGCGGCAAAGACGTGTCACAAGCGTGTGAACAGGTCAGATTCCGTAACGTTCCGACGTTCCTCAGGAAAACATCACATCTTTCTCAGGCCACCCGCGCTCAACATAACATAGATTACCGGGCAGGCTGTGTGCCTGAGGACAACTCGTCGGGCATGTCACTCTGAATTTGTCTTCAAGGAGAGACCCCATGACGCTCCCCCTCAATGAACTGGCACCCGACTTTGAAGCCGAGACGACACAGGGCAAAATCAGCTTCCACGACTGGATCGGGGAAAGCTGGTGCCTGTTCTTCTCCCATCCCAAAGACTTCACGCCGGTCTGCACGACCGAACTGGGCGCAATGGCGCACGCGGCACCGGAATTCGCCCGCCGGGGCGTCAAAGTTATTGGGCTGAGCCTCGATCCCGTGGAAAGCCATATACGCTGGGCTCAGGATATAGCTGCCTCCCAGGGTATGGCGCCGACTTACCCGATCATCGCTGACCCAGACCTGTCGATCGCCAAGCTTTACGGGATGCTCCCGGCAAGCGCGGAAGGCGATCCCTCCGAACGCACCGCCATCGACAACGCAACGGCACGCTGCGTGTTCGTGATCGCCCCTGACAAACGGATCAAACTGAGCATGACCTACCCGATGACGACGGGACGTGACGTGGCCGAACTGCTTCGCGTCACCGACAGTCTCTTGCTCACTGCAAACCACAAAGTGGCAACACCAGCCGGCTGGCGTCAGGGCGAAGACGTCATGATCGTCTCGTCGGTTTCAGAAGATGAAGCCCGCACCCGCTTCCCTGGCGGGTGGACGGCACCGCTTCCCTATATGCGCATCGTTCCACAACCACGGTGAGCGCCCTTGAGGCAAGCTGCCGGACGCTCGATCGACAAGAACGATCAATAGCCACGGTCGCCGATACGGCCATGCGTGAAAATGCCCGGCGCATGGACGATGCGAAACGCTGACTCCCGCCACCAGGGACAGTTGAGTTCGATCTCGAAGTTCTTGAAACCGTTCACCGTGCGTTTGGTGTCGGCCGCGTTGGCAAAGGCAATCAGCGTATCCATGAAAAATGCGCGCCGGATCATGAACGGATTGTTCGTCCAGGGCAGGTAGGTCGAGCTGGTCTTGTGAAAACCCTCACCGATGTCCTCGCAAGCGAAGGGCGCCAAAGCCGGAGCATCTTCTTTCAGGCAGGTGGAACGCGCCAGCAACCGGCGCGCTTTTTCCGGGCGCAACAGCCTCCGAAGAACGGCCATGGCCTTCGCCCCTGCAGGGGCGTCATCGGATGGAAAGTACCTTGGATATTTCAAACCGATGTCGAACGGCGTCCCGGGAATCGACCGCGAGCGCATCAGGACGATATCGGCCTCATCATTCGCGATAAGTTCATAAGCCCGGCGTATCTGCGAAGCTGCAGCATCAACTGGAGCGATCATGGGAAAGTCATTCTCGGTGAGAAGAATGATATCGCTTTCCATCGCCTGACCAAGCGCCTCGAACCCGCCGAGAATACCGATGTTCGTATCCAGGTTGGTCGCGGTATAGCCATTGTCTCGCACCACGTCACGGCTGGCCTCATCGCTTTCCTGAAGCAGGACCCGCTGTTCTTCAAACAGTTTGTCGAACGCAGCATTCACGTGAGATCGGAGCGTTACGTCCAGCGTTTCGGCCGCTTTCCAGGAAAGCACACCAATGCCCAGCGATGGCTTGTCTAGTGAGGTCAAAGGACGATCCGTTCCACGGTCTGCACCACCACCGGGCGTTATCTGACTGACCGCGCCAACAGTTGCTGGCGGTTTCGACAGCCATGGCACAGACCCGGCACCCCTTGCCAGAGCGACACCACGAAAAAACCCGCCCTGGCAGACCAGAGCGGGTTCTTGAAAAATGATGAGAGACGATAACCCCATGCTTTGCAGGCCTGGCAACGACCTACTCTCCCGTGCCTTAAGACAAAGTACCATCGGCGCTAGGGAGTTTCACGTCCGAGTTCGGGATGGG
>JANQJE010000003.1 GCA_028281795.1 Cohaesibacteraceae bacterium
CGGCCCGGTCCAACCGCTTGGTGTGCACATGCAATGCGGTGGGGGCGCAGGCGGATTCATCGCGTCGCGCGACGAAGAACGTTACGTGCGCGCCTACAACGGATTTCTGGTCTCCATCGCCGAAACGATCGAAGACGGCCAGTACGGGTTCGGCCTCGCCTGCGCGCACCAGAATTCCTATGGCATGCGCGAAGAGGGCAATGACTGGACCGGCAACTCAACCTATCTGTGGGCCATAGCCGGGGCGGTTTACATGAGCCTGCTTGGTCCGGAAGGCTTCGCCGAGCTAGGCCGTCTCATCGTTTCGCGCGCACGCTATGCCGCCAAATGTCTCAACGATGTTCCTGGTGTTCGGGTGATCTGGCCGGACACGCATTTCAAGGAGTTCGTCGTCAACTTCGATGCAACAGGCAAGACGGTGGCACAGATCAATGATGCGCTGCGCGCCAAAGGCATCTTCGGCGGCAAAGATCTGTCGAAGGAGAATCTCGGTCTGGGAGAGGCAGCGCTTTACTGCGTAACCGAAGTTCACACGGCCGCGGACATTCACCGCTTAACCGATACGCTGAAGGAGGTCCTGTCATGAGCCGCTTGCCCGATTTTCACGCCGCCAAATGGGACGAACCGGTTGTCATGGAAATGGGACGGCCCGGCGGACGAGGCCAGATTTTCCCGGCGCCGGAAGACCAGATTATCGACAGCGTTGGAGACGACCTGATCCCCGGTCCGATGGCCCGCAGGGATAGACCCGGACTGCCCGAGATCACCGAGTTCGAAGCCCAGCGCCACTATCTGCACCTCAGCCAGATGACGCTTGGAATGATGGGCGTCAGCCTGTTCGGCACCTGCACCATGAAATACAACTCCAAGACCTCGGAGTTCGCGACCCTTCGCCCGGAACTGGCGGAGGTGCACCCCTACCAGCACCCGGACACGCTTCAGGGTGTGCTTGGTATCCTGCATGAGTTCGACGGCATCCTGCAGTCCCTGTCGGGCATGGATCAGTTCATCTTCCAGGCTGGCGGGGGGGCGGACGCCGCCTATACCATGACCGCATTGGCGCGCGCCTATTGGGCCGACAAGGGCATGCTCGGTCAAAGAACGGAGATGGTGACATCCGTTCAATCGCACCCCTGCAACCCGGCGACCGCAGCTGCCGCCGGTTTCAAGGTCGTCAACCTGCCGCTTGAAGAAAACGGCTACCCGTCGCTCGATGCCCTGAAAGCGGCCGTCAGCGAAAAAACCGCTCTCATCATGCTCAACAATCCCGACGACATGGGTATCTACAACCCCGAGATCAAAGAATGGGTGCGTGTCGCAAAAGAGGCCGGTGCGCTCTGCTTCTACGATCACGCCAACTTCAATGGTGTCATGGGCAAGCTATCGGCCCGCGAACTCGGTTTCGACGCCTGCATGTTCATGCTGCACAAAACGTTCGGCGCACCAAAAGCGGGCGGCGGCCCTGCCGTCGGTGCCTTTGGCTGCTCCGATGAACTGGCGCCCTACCTGCCGACCCCCGTCGTCGTCAAAGACGGGGACACCTATCGGCTCGACGAGGATCGTCCCAAGTCGGCAGGTAAGGTGCGCGAGTATTGGGGCAACGTGCCCCAGGTCGTGAAAGCCTATGCCTGGGCACGCGGCATGGGCGCGGAAGGCATTCAGTTGGCCTCCGACATCTCGGTCGTCGCCAACAACTACATGGACAAGCGCCTGTCGCAGATTCCCGGCCTTGCCAAATCGAACCCCGGTGTCACCCAGCATCGGATGGAGATGACACGCTGGTCGCTGGGCCCGCTCGCTGAGGAAACCGGCGTCGGAACCGTCGATTTCGCCAACCGCATGGCCGACTACGGCATTGATCCATGGTGGATGAGCCACGAGCCGTGGATCGTGGCGGAGCCTTTCACACCCGAAGCAGGCGAGTTGTGGTCCAAGGAAGACATTGATCTGTGGATCGATGTCATCGCACAGATCGCCGAAGAAGCGCGCTCGACCCCCGACATGGTGAAATCCGCCCCCCACAATCAGCCTGTCGCACAGGTGAAGGGCGACGTCTTCGAAGACCCGACCCAGTGGGCCATGACCTGGCGTGCTTACAAGCGTAAGAAAACAGGCAACACGCAGGCCGATCGCGGCGCGGCCTGATCATGCCGGACGGTCGCGGATCAATCGGCCAGGACCGATATACCTTTCAGCGAAGCCGTTCCGTTCCGGCCGAGCACAAGGTCGGCCATAACCTCGGCCGTCATCGGCGCGGCACTGAAACCGACCCATGGGAACAGCGAGAGAAAAAAGCCGGGTTTGCCCGGCACCTCGCCAAGGATCGGCCGCCAGTCCGGCGTACCGTTCACCCAGGCCGTCCAACTGCGCACGGCCCGTATCTGACTGAGCTTCGGCACGACACCGGCGGCGACAGCCATGTTGCCGGCCAGACTTCCTGGGTCGGTGGCCAGCGTTCCATCGGGACGCCGCGCCGCCGGCCAACCGCCACCAATGATGCAGCCGCCGTTCGAAGCCTGCTTCAAAGAAAGCTTGCCGGCCGCCGAATAGACCAGATGTGGAATCAACGGACCGACGGGCTCACTGACAGTGACCTGGAGGGGGAAACCATCGATCTCGATAGGCACATCCAGCATGGCGGCGACCTTGCCTGCCGCAGCGCCCGCCGCGTTCACCAGCCGTTTTGCCTGGAACGATCCACGCGACGTCATAACCCGATACCCGCTGGGCTCACTGCTTATCCCCATCACTTCAGTGTTCGGCAGCAGGCAGACACCCGCCCGCTCGGCAGCCATCGCAACGGCTGGTGTGGCGCGCAGCGGGTTCGCCTTGCCCTCAAGCGCACAGAAGCCACCGCCAATCGCCTTGTCGGAAAGATAAGGTGCGACGGTGCGCAGTTCGTTCCGGTTGAGCAGTCTGGTCTCAACCCCATGAGCCTCTTCGATCTTTGCCTTGCGGGCGATCAGGTGCATCTGCGCGTCGGTCTGCGCCACCACAACACCGCCGCCAAGCTTCACATCCAGATCTTCGCCAACGCGCGCCGACAAGCCCTTCCAGAGGGAAAGCGACTCTTTCAGGAAACCAAGGCAAGGCCCATAAGCGCGCGCCCAGTCTTCGCCGTAAGCAGCAAACTCCGGATACTGGATTTGCAGATGCAGCGATCCGGCATTGGCCCCCGACGCCTGGGTGCCCAGATCATGCGCTTCCAGCAACGTTACATCCGCACCGGCTTCGGCCAGGTTCCAAGCGGTCATCAGGCCGGCAATGCCGCCACCGATCACCAGAACATCGCACCGTGCGTCCGTCACGCCACCAACCTCAGACAGCAATGAGCCATTCTCTCATGACCAGGACCAACAAGACCTTCTCTGGTAGCTACACCGTCACCATCACGCCTTTCACCGAAGGCGGCGAGGCCATCGACTATCCGGCCTGGCAACGCTTCCTTGACTGGCAATTGGCCTGCGGTGTTCCCGGTATCATCATTCTGGGAACCACAGGCGAGTTCCTCACCATGACCGACGAGGAACGCGAAGAATTCGTTGAGGCAACCGTCAAATACATCGCCGGACGCATTCCGGTCATGGTTGGCACCATGAACGCCTACACGCCCAACGCGGTGCGCTACTCCCGTCAGGCACAGGATCTTGGTGCCGACGGTCTGATGATCATCCCACCCTACTATTACACACCGACCGAGGATGAGATTTTCAATTACTACAAGGCGATCTGCGAGGGCTGCGATTTGCCGATCATGCTCTACAACAATCCCTTCACCTCGAACGTCGACATGAGCGCCAAGCTGGTCGGACGGCTGACGAAGAGTTTCGAGCAAATCCGCTACATCAAGGAAGCAAGCCAGCGCATTGAACGCATCCACGACATCATCGTCGAAAGCGACGGGTTGATGAACGTCTGGGCAGGGCAGCGCGTTCTGGAGAGTTACAAGATGGGTGCCAAGGGCTACGTCAATCCCTACGGCAACTACATCCCGCGTGCGTCGGTGAAGTTTGTCGAATGGGCCGAACAGGAACGCTGGGACGATGTGCAGGCTGTCCAGTCCGTGATTTCGAAGTTCGACGCGATCATCACCCAAGGCCATCCGCTCTATGGCCATCAGTGCTATTCCAAGGCGCTCGCGGCAGCCGCGGGGTATCCGGTAGGCGACGTGCGCGAACCGATAACAACCTTCGAAAGCCTCGGCGCTGAAGGACGCGAGCGGGTCGCCCGCATGGTGCCGCTGATGGAAGAACTCGATCGGATCGTCGACGCCATCGAAGACCGGCAAGTCGCCGCAGAATAACATCACCGTATATAGGCCGCACCGTTCAGGTCGATCGTCGCGCCGGTCAGGTGCCGCGCGCGGCCGCTGGCGAGGAAGACAGCCGTTTCGGCAATGTCTTCCGGTGGCACCCATTCCCCCATGGGCAGCGTGGCCGTCACTGCAGCTTCCCCGCCAACCTTAGCAGCAGTCTCAACCGACATTTGTGTGCGCACCACACCCGGCGCGATGATGTACGCAAGGATACCCTGCGCAGCATAATTGCGCGCAACCGTTTTGGTCGCTGCGGATATGGCGGCCTTGGAAGCGGAATAGGCGATGGCACCGGGATTGGTCGTGCCACGGGTCGTGACCCAACTGCCGATACCGATGATCGCACCGGCTTCCTCGGCATCCAACCATTCGCGCACGGCATGACGCATAAGACGTGCCGGCGCATAAACGTTGACCGTCATGGCCTCGGCCCAGACGACATCCCACTCATCGATGGGATCGGCAATACCGCCCGTCTGACGCATGATGCCTGCATTGTTGACCAGAACATCGATACGTCCGTCGGCAGCATCGCGCGCATCGTCCCAGAACCGGTCCACGGCTTCCATGTCGTGGAAATCGGCCTGGATAAGCTGCGCCTTGCCGCCCGTTGCCGCTTCGGCGCCCGCACGGTCCGCTCCATAGTGAGCAATGACCGTTCCGCCCGCTTCGATCATGGCATGCGCCGTCGCCGCTCCGATGCCCTTGGAAGCACCGGTCACGATGATCGTCTTGCCTGAAAGATCTGTCATCGCTCGCTCCGTGTCACAAAAGGTTTGCTGGCCAGCGCCGGGTTGCAACGCGCATAAGGCGCCGGAAGCGCGATCTCGGCACCCAGCGCCAAAGCCGCTTTCCATGTCCAGCGCGGATCCCAGAGCATGCCCCGCGCCAAAGCGACCAGATCGGCCTGCCCTGTCGCAATGATGGTTTCCGCCTGCAGGGGTTCAGTAATCTGGCCGACAGCCATCACCGGAATATCGACCTCGTGCCGAATGGTTTCGGCGAACCCGACCTGATAGCCAGGGCCGGTAACAATGCTCTGACGCTGGTCGAGACCGCCGGAGGTCACGTCGATCGCATCACATCCGGCCTCTTTAAGCGCACTGGCAAAAGCCAGCGATCCTTGCATATCCCATCCACCGTCGATCCAGTCGGTGGCCGACAGGCGGACCATCACGGGCTTGTCGGCAGGAAAGGCCGCCCGAACAGCCCTGAAAACCTCAAGCGGATAACGCATGCGATTCTCCAGCGATCCGCCATAATCATCGTCGCGGGTGTTGGTGATCGGCGATAGAAACTGATGCAGCAGGTAGCCATGCGCTACATGCAGCTCGATCAGATCGAACCCGGCCCGTGCAGCCCGGCGGGCCGAGTCGACGAAAGCGTCTCGAACCCGTTCGAGCGCGGCCTCGTCCATCGCACGCGGCTCGGGCCAGCCCGGCAGATAGGGCACAGCCGAGGGGGCGTCCGTGATCCAGGCGCCCTCGCCTTCAATCAGACCGCCACCTTCCCAGGGCGCGACCGTACTGCCCTTGCGGCCGGCATGACTCAGTTGAATCCCGACATACGCCTCACCCACCGATTTCATAAACGCGATGATGTCTGCAAAAGCCGCCTCGCACGCATCGTCATAGAGACCGGTACAACCCGGTGTTATGCGCCCGTTCGGCTCCACACCGGTTGCCTCGACAAAGATCGTGCCCGGTCCCGACATCGCGAACTGTCCAAGGTGCGCCAGATGCCACTGGCCGGGCACACCGTCTTTGGCCGCATATTGGCACATTGGCGACACCACAACGCGATTGGAGAGCTGCAGCCCGCCAAGTTCAAAGGGAGAGAACAAGTGACCTGTCATGAACTGCCTTCAATGGGTTGGAAAACACGATTGATCGATGCCAAACGTGCGTTATAGTAACTCTTGTGCGCTATTTGAACACGGCGCCCAAACGCAGACAAGCAGAAAGGTCCGGCCATGTCCCAACTTCGCGTCGCCGCCAGCACATTCCCGTTTCTTTACTCTCACGGCGGTCTTGATGCGCTGAAGCATTTGAAGGGGCTTGGTTATGACACGTATGAGTTGATGATCTTCCCGCCACATTGCTGGCCACGAGAACTGACGGTGAAAGACAGGCGCGAGTACAAGGCCTGGCTCGATGGCGAAGGCGGACGGATCAGCAGCTTCTGCTATCCGCTGCTCGACAACAACCCCAACGGCGTTGACCGCCTGATGCGCGCCTACACGCTCGACCGCTACAAGGAAGCCAT
>JANQJE010000020.1 GCA_028281795.1 Cohaesibacteraceae bacterium
CGAGCAATCGAACCGCGGTGAACGCGCGTTTGACATCTATTCCCGGTTGCTGCGTGAACGCATCATCTTTCTCACCGGCCCGGTCGAAGACAATGTCGCCTCGCTGATTTGCGCGCAGCTGCTCTATCTGGAAGCCGACAACCCATCCAAGGACATTGCGCTCTACATCAACTCGCCTGGCGGCGTCGTGACCTCGGGTATGGGCATTTACGACACGATGCAGTTCATCAAACCACAGGTTTCAACGATCTGTATTGGTCAGGCCGCATCCATGGGGTCGCTGCTTCTTACTGCGGGTGCAAAAGATTCGCGCTTTATCCTGCCCAATGCACGCGTCATGCTCCATCAGCCGTCGGGCGGTTTCCAGGGTCAGGCTTCGGACATTGAACGTCACGCTGCTGACATCTTGAAGATGAAACGCCGGTTGAACGAAATTTATGTCGAACATACCGGCCAGGACTATGACAAGATTGAAACCACGCTCGACCGCGATCACTTCATGACAGCCGAAGAAGCCAAGGATTTCGGGATTGTGGATGAGGTCATTACGTCGCGGACGGCTCTGGAAGAGGCTTCGGAATAAGCAGTTTCCCAAGGCGCAAGACGTAACGAAAGCCGCCATAGATAGCTGTGTCCGGCAATCCACAGCGCCCGGCATGGTGATGTTCACATACATTGTGAACACCCCGGGCGCTTGACAGGCCCGGCAAACCTAAGAAGTCTGCGCGGGTGGGGTCCGCTTGTGTGCTTTCGTTCCGCAAGGTTGATTTACGTGGGACCTGCCCGGTAGCAGTGCCTATGAAGTATATGGGCGTATTAACCCTTGGGCCGGACTATGGGTTTAATCTGGTCTCATCGTCTGATTGTATCGCCAGTTGAGCTTGCGTTAGGTCGGGCGTTGAAATTCCGGGTTGAAGAACCCGGCAAGATGGCGAAACAAGCTTCGCCAAAACGGAAGGCAGAAGGCCTTTCGACACGGAGAAAAGATATATGAGCAAGTCTGGCGGTAGCGATTCCAAGAACACGCTCTACTGTTCGTTCTGCGGGAAAAGCCAGCACGAGGTGCGCAAGCTGATTGCCGGCCCCACCGTTTTCATCTGCGATGAATGCGTTGAACTGTGCATGGACATCATCCGGGAGGAGAACAAGACGTCTCTGGTCAAGTCTTCGGATGGCGTTCCCACACCTCAGGAAATTCTCACCGTTCTCGATGATTATGTGATTGGCCAGCCAAAGGCCAAGCGCGTCCTCTCGGTCGCGGTCCACAACCACTATAAGCGGCTCCATCACGCCTCGAAGAATGCGGATATTGAGCTTGCCAAATCGAACATTCTGCTGATCGGCCCGACCGGCTGCGGCAAGACGCTGCTGGCGCAGACGCTGGCACGCATCATTGACGTGCCCTTCACGATGGCCGATGCGACGACCCTGACCGAAGCCGGTTATGTCGGCGAGGACGTTGAAAACATCATTCTGAAGCTGCTGCAGGCTGCCGACTACAATGTTGAGCGGGCTCAGCGCGGCATCGTCTACATTGATGAAGTCGACAAGATTTCGCGCAAGTCGGACAATCCTTCCATAACCCGCGACGTGTCGGGTGAGGGGGTGCAGCAGGCCCTTCTGAAAATCATGGAAGGCACGGTCGCTTCGGTACCACCGCAGGGCGGCCGCAAACATCCGCAGCAGGAGTTCCTGCAGGTCGATACGACCAACATCCTGTTCATTTGCGGCGGCGCCTTCGCCGGTCTCGACAAGATCATTTCCGACCGCGGGCGGGCGACATCAATCGGCTTCAAGGCTGCTGTCGAGGACCCGGACGCCCGCAAAGTCGGCGAGCTGTTTGCTGAAGTCGAGCCGGAAGATTTGGTGAAGTTCGGTCTCATCCCCGAGTTCGTGGGTCGTTTGCCCGTCCTGGCAACGCTTATGGACCTTGATGTCGATGCACTGGTGCAGATTCTTCGCGAACCGAAGAACGCTCTGGTCAAACAGTATCAGCGCCTGTTCGATATGGAAGAAGTCCAACTCACCTTCCAGGACGAAGCGCTTGAAGCGGTTGCCAACAAGGCCATCGAGCGCAAGACTGGCGCACGCGGCCTGCGCTCTATCATGGAGACGATCCTGCTCGACACCATGTACGAACTTCCGGCCATGGAAGGGGTTGAGCAGGTCGTGATTTCCGATGAGGTGGTCAACGGTTCGGCCCGCCCGCTCTACATCTACGCGGACAAGGAAGAACAACAGACGGCTGACGCCTCCTAACGTTCAGCCTTCTGGGAATTCAGCAAGCGGCGCTCCTTGCGGGCGTCGTTTTGCGTTTTCACTGTGATAAACCGGTTTCAGCGGTGCATAGCTGCTGTCCAGACCGGCTAAGTCTTGTTCCCACCGTTGAAAACCATCCCAGAAGCGCCCAAGTTCATTGCAACAAACGTAGCTGCGTGATTCACTTTACGAAATGACAAGTGCTCGCGTTCTGTTGCGTTCCCCCTTCCGGTGCGTTGTTGCCGGGTAGCGATGCCAGGGCGACTGCAAGGAGATCTCCTCTTTGCGAAAGCCGCCTCGACCGGCCAGCCAGGGCCGGTCCGATACGCAGCGCTGCCTGGTCTGGATATCCCTCCGCACACGCCCGATTGCAAAAGGCCAAACAATGACTGACCAAACACCTGACTATTCATCGGCCTACCGAGACGCAGAACCGAGCGTTCATCCGGTGTTGCCGTTGCGCGACATCGTGGTGTTTCCGCATATGATCGTACCTCTGTTTGTAGGTCGCGAGAAATCCATCGCCGCTTTGGAAGAGGTGATGCGGTCCGACAAACAGATCGTGCTCGCCACGCAGATCAACGCTTCGGACGATGATCCTGCCGCCGACGCCATCTATCAGGTCGGCACCATCGCCAATGTTCTTCAGCTTCTTCGCCTGCCCGATGGTACGGTGAAGGTGCTCGTCGAAGGCACAGATCGCGTGGAAATCGTACGCTATCACGAACGCACCGATTTCCATGAAGCCGACATTCATGCCCTGATTGAAGATGAAGGCGAAGAGGTCGAGGTGGAAGCCTTGGCCCGCTCCGTCACGGCGGAGTTCGAGAGCTATGTGAAACTGAACAAGAAGGTCTCGCCGGAAGTGATTTCCGCGATCAGCCAGATTGAAGGTTTCTCGAAGCTCGCTGATACGGTTGCCTCTCATCTTGCCGTCAAAATCTCAGACAAGCAGGACGTGCTCGCCACCATCTCGGTTGCCGAGCGCCTGGAACAGGTGCTGGCCCTGATGGAGAGTGAAATCTCGGTGCTTCAGGTGGAAAAGCGGATCCGTTCGCGCGTCAAGCGTCAGATGGAGAAGACCCAGCGTGAGTACTATCTGAACGAGCAGATGAAGGCGATTCAGAAGGAACTCGGCGAAGGCGAAGACGGCCGCGACGAGCTTTCCGAACTGGAAGACAAGATCGAGAAAACAAAGCTCTCCAAGGAGGCGCGTGAAAAAGCTACCGCGGAGATGAAAAAACTGCGCGCCATGAGCCCGATGTCGGCTGAGGCGACGGTTGTTCGCAACTATCTCGACTGGCTTCTGGGCCTGCCCTGGGGCAAGCGCTCGCGTATCTCGGTTGACCTGAAAGCGGCTCAGAAAATCCTTGATGACGACCATTATGGTCTTGAGAAGGTCAAGGAACGGATCATCGAATATCTTGCAGTCCAAAGCCGTTCCAACAAGCTGCGGGGTCCGATCCTGTGCCTTGTCGGTCCTCCGGGTGTCGGCAAGACGTCGCTCGGCAAATCGATCGCTAAAGCGACCAAGCGCGAGTTCGTGCGCATATCGCTTGGCGGTGTGCGGGACGAAGCGGAAATCCGTGGCCACCGGCGCACCTATATCGGCTCGATGCCGGGCAAGGTGATCCAGTCGATGCGCAAGGCAAAGAAGTCGAACCCACTCTTCCTGCTCGATGAAATCGACAAGATGGGCATGGACTTCCGCGGCGATCCATCTTCGGCACTGCTCGAAGTGCTGGATCCGGAGCAGAACTCCACGTTTGCCGATCACTACCTGGAAGTCGATTACGACTTGTCCAGCGTCATGTTCGTCACAACGGCCAACACGCTCAACATTCCCGGGCCTCTGATGGACCGTATGGAGATCATTCGCATCGCCGGCTACACCGAAGATGAGAAGATCGAGATTGCTCGACGTCACCTGATCCCCAAGGCGATCAAGAACCACGGCCTGAAAGCGGACGAGTTCACCATCGATGATGACGCCCTGCGCCTGGTTGTGCAGCGTTACACCCGCGAAGCCGGTGTGCGTAATCTGGAGCGTGAACTGTTCTCGCTGGCCCGCAAAAGCGTCAAAGCGATCATGCTCGGCAACATGCGCACCCTGGACGGTGAAACCGTTGACGTGGAAAAGGCCGACATTACGGCACAGAACCTCGGCGATTTCCTTGGCGTTCCGAAGTTCCGCCATGGTGAGATCGAGGATGATGCGCAGATCGGCGTTGTCACCGGCCTTGCTTGGACGGAAGTCGGCGGTGAATTGCTCACCATCGAGGGCGTCATGATGCCGGGTAAAGGCAAGATGACCGTCACCGGCAACCTGCGGGATGTGATGAAGGAGTCGATTTCTGCAGCGGCCAGCTATGTCCGGTCCCGGGCTGTCGATTTCGGCGTTGAACCGCCTCTGTTCGACAAGCGCGATATCCACGTTCACGTGCCGGAGGGTGCAACACCCAAAGACGGACCATCAGCGGGCGTCGCCATGGTTACGGCCATCGTCTCGATGATGACTGGCATTCCGGTGCGCCACGATGTGGCGATGACAGGTGAAATCACCTTGCGGGGCAGGGTGCTCCCGATCGGCGGCCTGAAGGAGAAGCTCCTTGCGGCGCTGCGCGGCGGTATCAAAAAGGTTCTCATCCCTGAGGAGAACGCCAAGGATTTGGCGGATATCCCCGAGACGGTGAAGAACGGCCTGGAAATCGTGCCGGTCGCACGCATGGACGAAGTGCTGGAACATGCGCTCACCGAAGCGCCACAGGCCATTGAGTGGTCGGGCGATGAGGTTGCCGCTGATTCGAACGCCGGCGAAGAGGCTGATGCCGGCAGCGCAATCGTTGCCCATTAGCCACACAAAACAGCGTCTGAAGACAAGAAGCCTGAGACCCTGTGAACAAACTAACGAAAAACCCCGGTTTTCCGGGGTTTTTTGTTGTCAGAAGGCTTCAAGATCGGCAGGGTTCCTGAGCACAAAGCCGCAGATTCGCGGCAAGACCGGCAGAGCCTAGCGGTTACGCTGTACGGCGCGCCGAATAAGATTGGAGAACAAAATGAACAAGAGCGAATTCGTATCGGCCGTTGCGGAGAAATCTGAGCTTGGCAAAGGTGACGCCGCCAAAGCGGTTGACGCCGTTTTTGACGTGATCACGTCCGAGCTTTCTTCCGGCGGCGAAGTTCGTATGACCGGCTTCGGCAATTTCAGCGTGACGCATCGCGCCGAAAGCAAGGGCCGCAACCCATCCACAGGTGCCGAGATCACCATTCCGGCAGCCAAGCGTCCGAAGTTCACTGCCGGCAAGGCGCTGAAGGAATCGGTCAACAACTAGGCGATCGCTCCGTTTCACCGCTGCTTTTTTGCATGCGGGCCTGTTTGGCGCCCGGACCGTACTGGTCCGGGCGTTTTGCTGTTTGAGAGGGGTCGAGAAAGCTTGCATTTGGTTCGCTTGGCACCTATTCAACTGTCTCGTTTGGCCGCGCCCTGAGGCGCGCCGGGCAGGGCGGTTAGCTCAGCTGGGAGAGCATCTCGTTTACACCGAGAGGGTCGGGGGTTCGAACCCCTCACCGCCCACCATTTTTCTGCAAGCATGGATGATCAAGAGTCCGACGAACCCGTACGGGAAGTGCGGGCATCGCGCAGGTTGCCCCGAGGTGACGTCAAGCCTTTTGAAATCCCTGCCACTTTCGCCAGACACGCTTCCCTGCAATGATGCCGCCATTGTCGGTCAGATTCCCGTCTCGGCGCTGACCTCATAGAACCGATGGATCGCATAGGCGGGAGCAGGCTTGGCCATTGCGATCCATCGGTTCTATGA
>JANQJE010000051.1 GCA_028281795.1 Cohaesibacteraceae bacterium
TGAACCCCGCTCTTCGGACTTTTCCTTGTATGGCTTGCCATATCGAACGCCATTCCAATCACATGAATGGGTCCTGACCCTAAGCGTCCGGTTTCATCGCCTTTTGCGGTTTCGAGCCTTTACGGCGCGCCGAGCGGCCTTGGCCGTCAGATAGGCCGAGCGGCGGGCCGTTTCGGCCATGATGATCGGCCGGAAGGCCGCGCTGCCGCCGGGCTTGAGGTCGACGATCACATCCACGAAGCTCCAAGGGTGACGCCACAGGCGATTGGCGATCACGCTTTCCGGGCCTGCCAGGCTATCGAGCAAAAAAGGTGTGTTCGTTTGCGCGCTTTGCGTGAGCAATGCCTCTGTGAGGTCATGCAGCGCAACCGAGCCTGGCGCAGCATCGGCATGAGTTTCGTCATAGGCCGTTTTCCACGGCATCCAGAGCGGCGCTTTTTTGCTGCCTGCGCAAATGGAGAGAGTGGCCGCGACAGGTGTACCGTCCAGGGTCATGATATCGACACGCGATCTGCCTGTTTCGGCAAGGGCAAGAATGGTGTCACGGGCAAAGCCTTCATGGCCAATGGATGAGAGAGCCGTGCCGGTGCGGCCTTTCCAACCGCCCGCTTCGAGCGCGAAGAAGCGTTCGAGTGCTGCCTCGATATCCGCCGGGTGCGTCGCTGTGTTATGATCCAGCGTGCCGCGCTCTTGAAGTTTGCGGCGGCTGGCGCGGATCGACTGGGCGCTTTTCTTGCCGATCAGCTTGCGCAGCGTGACAGCTTTTGGATCGGTCACATTCAGGCCGGCGCGCTGATAGCTTTCAAGAACCCGGTAGCGGCGACCAGTGGCCTTCAGGATGTCCTGAAGGAGCGGCCAGAACGGGCCATCGACGCGTATCATCGGCATCAACAG
This sequence comes from Cohaesibacteraceae bacterium, assembly GCA_028281795.1. Lineage (GTDB taxonomy): Bacteria > Pseudomonadota > Alphaproteobacteria > Rhizobiales > MH13 > MH13. The sequence continues at coordinate 895 of JANQJE010000051.1, forward strand.
GACTGGTGGACCGTCACGACGATCCAGGGCCTTGGCCAGCAGCTTTTGCAGAGCCAGGTCGGGCTCATCTGTGCTGATCAACGGTGTGCCGACCATCGAGTAGGGATGATGCCAGACTGTCAGGGGCACCGGCGTGGGCAATGGGCCATAGCGGCCTTGTGCGCGTGCAACGGGCATGGCCGCGAGTGCGATGCCGGTTTCAGGCTCTGCTGCAACGCAGAACTGCACGCCTTCGGGAGCCAGATGATCCAAGGCCGGTGCGAGCATCTGCGGCTCGAAGAACACGTTGCGTTCAACGGTCTGGTCCGCGAGCTGAGGGTAGCCGTAGGGCAGTGTCGGATGGTCGTGGGTGGTGGCAAGACTCATTCTGCCGGCTCCACCGAGGGTTCAGATGCGCTTGAATGTGCAAGACGCGACACCACGCCAATGAACGAAACGATGCCGAGCGTGCGGTGCACGGCGACAGCGAGAAGCAATGTTTCGATGACCATGGAAAGTGCCGTTGCCACTGCCGCACCGACCAATCCGAACACCGGGATGAGAGCCAGGTTAAGCGCCAGATTGACGGTGAAGACGACGGCATAGAGCCAGGCCGCAAGCTTCTGCGCATTGGCCATTGTCAGCACAGCTTCGGCTGGCCCTATGGTGGCGCGAATGACGACGCCCACCAGGAGAATGGACAGGAACGTCATCCCGACTTCGGCAAACCCTTCGCCAAACAGGCCGAGGATGAACCTGCCAAAAATCCAGAGGCCAATCGCCAAACCAAGCGAAGGCCAGAACGTCCAGCGGATGGCATCGCGCAATGTCGAGCGCAGAGCCTGTTCGTCGCCGAGCGCATGATATTCCGCGATCTTGTGGGCGGTGGCGATGCGGATGGCGAAGTAGACGAAGTGCACGAGTGCGAGCGTTTTGGCAGCAGCGTAGTAGACGGCGACGGCATCGGGCTCGACGAACAGGCCGGCAACCATGATGTCGGTATTGATGACAAGGTAAAAGAAGCCTTCCACGGCGAGCATCGGCAGCGCCGCACGCACATAGGGCGTAATCTTTCCCCCTTCCATGTTGTCGGCTTCGTCGGCGACATTGTGCGGGCCTCCGAGTTTCTTGATCAGCCGACGGCGGAGAATCAGGAACTGGCCGGTTACGATCGCCCATACCGCAAGAACAGTCGCGATCATCGCATTGGTGGCGTTTGCTTCTATGCCGATCAGGACGAAAAGGCCAAAGAAAGCGAGCATAAGAACGGGCCGTGCGATGAAGGCCGGTATGTTGACAAGATCGGGCCAGTCAAAGGCCTGCGCTATGCCGTCCTGATTGGCCAGAAGCGTGATCATGGGCAGGCAGACAGCCGCCAGGATGAGCGGAACGATGAAGGCCTCTTCCATGAGGTCCGGCATCAACAGGACAATGGCGACACCGGTGGCGGCCAGCAGGCTGGCAAAACCGACATTGACCAAACTGCCGCGTATCATGACCATCCGCAGTTCGCGGTACCGGCCGTCATTGTACAACTCCGGCAGGAAGCGCAGTAGACCGGTTGGGTAGCCAAGCGCGGTGAAGGTCGAGAGCGCGATAAGCCAGACCCAGACGATGGCGAACACGCCATATTCATACTGGCCCATCAGCCGGGCGAGGATGATCTGCGAGATATAGGCTATGGCGGCGCTGAAGACGCGGACCGCGAATGTGAACAAGGCGGCGCGTGCGGCCACGGAGCGCGGACCCTGATCTGAGAAGGCCAGATCGAGCTTTTCAGCCACCGGCGCGAGCCTATCGCTCCAAACGCCAGGCAATTTATCGGTGATCGTAGAAAAAAAATGCACGCCGCCGGCTCCTTACCGTCCCCTACGGCTTTTAAGCCCAAACCGCTTAAGGCGCCGTTCGCTTGCATGGTGAGCGTGATGTGAAGAGGCAGACTTAATGTTTCATCAATGCAACCGGCGTACGTGTTTGCACAACCTAGGGTGTTAGGAGAGTCACATGTCCCTTCCGGTTTTGTCGATCAA
>JANQJE010000006.1 GCA_028281795.1 Cohaesibacteraceae bacterium
GGTTACCTCTTGGGTTCAATCCCGTTCGGTTTGCTGCTGACCAAGCTGGCCGGTCTTGGCGATGTGCGCTCGATCGGTTCGGGCAACATCGGCGCGACCAACGTTCTGCGCACAGGACGCAAAGACATCGCCGCTGCTACGCTGTTGCTCGATGCCGGTAAAGGTGCCGTTGCCGTGCTCCTGGCGGCCCAGTTCGGTCCGGGAACGGCAGCACTTGCCTGTATCGGCGCTTTGGTGGGCCACTGTTATCCCATCTGGCTCAAATTCAACGGCGGCAAAGGCGTTGCCACATTTCTAGGTGCGATGCTCGCCTTCTCCTGGCCGCATGCGTTCTTGTTTGCGGTCGTCTGGCTCGCAATGGCCTTTGCTCTGCGCTATTCCTCGCTCGCCGCGCTTGTTGGAACACTGTGTGTGCCGCTTGCTGCCTTCCTGTTTCCCGAGGGCTCTTTTTGGGGCGCTGTGGCCGTCGGTGAAGTCTCGCTGATCATGGTTGTTCTCATCTGGTGGAAACACCGGGCCAACATCGCCCGTCTCGTCAAAGGCGAAGAGAGCAAGATCGGCGCAAACAAGAAGACTGTGGATGGTGGATAACCCACCGCTTCTTGAAGACAGCGAGCGTCTGGCCTGGTTGCGATTGATCCGGACTCCGGGGATCGGCCCTGCCCGATTTGCTGATCTTCTGGATGTTTTCGGCGATGCGCAAAGTGCGCTTGAGGGACTGCCTGAGCTTACAGGGCGCCGTGGAACAGCCATACTGCCGGTTCAGGCTGAACATGCCGAACGTGAGATGGAAGAAGCGCAAAAGCTCGGAGCGCGCTTCGTTGCGGTTGGCGAGCCAGGCTATCCGGCGACGCTCTGCCATACGGACAGGCCTCCTCCTGTTCTGTGTGCTCTGGTGCGGGACCTGAGCGTCGGTACACGACCGATGGTTGCCATGGTTGGTGCACGCAATGCATCGGCCGGTGGACTTAGCCTTGCCAAAAGCATGGCCGCCGAGCTGGGCGGAGCCGGCATGGTTGTTGTGTCAGGGCTCGCCCGCGGTGTGGATGCGGCCGCGCATGTCGGTGCCCTTAAAACCGGAACGATTGCCTTCATGGCCGGCGGCCTGGCGAAACCCTACCCGCCGGAACATGTCGATCTGATGCACAGAATTGTTGACGATGGCGGCGCGGTCTATTCAGAGATGCCGCTTGGCTGGACAGCCCGCGCGCAGGACTTCCCACGGCGTAATCGGCTGGTGGCGGGCTCCAGCCTCGGTGTCGTCGTGGTCGAGGCTGCCAAGAGGTCCGGCTCTTTGATTACCGCAAGGCAGGCGGGAGAAGCGGGGCGGTTGGTGATGGCGGTCCCGGGTTTCCCGCTCGATCCACGCAGTGATGGCCCCAACAGTCTCATCCGCGAAGGGGCGACGCTGGTCACCAACGCCAAAGACGTGATGGGCGAGCTTGCGCCGTTGATCGATCAGGCGGGCAATGGTGGCGACGTGCCATCGGCTTCCATATCGCGTCAGCTTTTCCGCGAGGGTGACACGGCGGCACCGCGTTACGACTCAAATGCCACGATGTCCGATGCTATCGAAGAGGCACTCGAAGCGCTTATGAGTCACAGCCCGGCGTCGGCGGACACGTTCATCGAAACGACAGGCGCTCCTGCATCTGTGGTGCGGGTCTGGTTGTTCGAGAATGATCTTGCCGGTCGGGTTGTGCGCTATCCCGGCGACCTGTGGGCATGGAACCCGGACCGCTAGCGCAATGCCGTGTATCGTGCCCTATGGTGACCGCGCGGACAGTGCGTCTTGTTCGGCTTGCTCCCGTGCCATGGTCAGCATCAAGCTCAGCACTTCCAGCTTGTGTTGCTGAGCCATCGTCTCAAGGGATGTCAGTATTTCCGCCAGATAATCAGCCATGTCGGACGGGCATGCCTGAACCGATTCGCAGGGTCTTTGTTGCTCGCTCTTGTCATCGTCCACCTTTGGAAACGGGACAAGCCGATCTGTCTCGCCTGCCAGCACGGCGGTGCCCGCCGCGTTGTGATCATTTAGGTTATTGGCTTGGTCGCTAGGTTTCCCCACCCTAAACCCCACCTTTTGCTCCGCCGTTTGGCCTCCTCTACGCTCAACTATGAGTCGCATAGCAACTCTCATCAACTCGCACAAGTTGTATAGTGTACGTAACGCATCTCTAGATATTTGAATGCCAGCGTCGATTTGTGTCGGTAGATCACAAGCGGGTTGTCTCCAGACACCGGTCGCTGTGTTGCAGATGATTGCCGTTTGACAAGTGAGGACGGCATACTCATGTTCCGCCCATCAGAAAGCAGGCCGCATGACAGTCGCGTTTGACCCGCTAGCCGGCCCGATGCTCCGACATCCCCTCGCGTGAGAGTGAACACCCTTTATGGATCTTGTTATTGTTGAGTCGCCGGCGAAGGCGAAGACCATCAACAAATATCTGGGCTCGGATTACAAAGTGCTGGCCTCGATGGGCCACGTGCGCGATCTGCCGTCCAAGGATGGTTCGGTTGACCCGGATGATGATTTTGCGATGCGCTGGCAGAACGATGCGGGCAAGTCGAAGACAATCAATGATATCGCACGGAGCGTGAAAGAGGCCGACCGCGTTATCCTGGCCACTGACCCCGATCGCGAAGGCGAAGCTATTTCGTGGCACGTTCTGGAAATCCTCAAGCAGAAGAAGGTGCTCAAAGACAAGCCTGTCGAGCGTGTTGTCTTCAATGCGATCACCAAAAATGCCGTTCTGGAGGCGATGGCAAACCCCAGGGCGATCGATGCGCCTCTGGTGGATGCCTATCTGGCGCGGCGTGCCCTTGATTATCTGGTTGGTTTCACCCTCTCCCCGGTGCTGTGGCGAAAACTGCCGGGCTCACGGTCGGCAGGGCGCGTGCAGTCGGTTGCCTTGCGTTTGGTGACGGAGCGGGAAACCGAAATCGAGGCGTTCGTCGCGCAGGCCTATTGGACCATCAATGCTCATCTGAAAACGGGCGCCAATGCGCCGTTTGAAGCGCGCCTCTCAGCCTATGACGGCACCAAATACGCCAGGCACGATCTGACCGATGCAGCGCTGGCAAGCTCGATCAAGGGCATGCTGGAGGCGGCCGACTATTCGGTGGCCAAAGTCGAAGCCAAGCCCGTTCGCCGCAACCCTTATGCGCCGTTCACGACATCGACATTGCAGCAGGATGCATCGTCGCGCCTCGGCATGTCCCCATCGGTGACGATGCGTGTGGCACAACGGCTCTACGAGGGCACTGAAATCAATGGCGAAACGGTAGGTCTCATTACCTATATGCGGACCGACGGCGTGCAGATGGCACCGGAGGCCATCCGCTCCACCCGCAAGCTGATCGGTGAGCGCTACGGCGAAAACTATCTGCCGAAGGATGCGCGGCTTTACTCGTCCAAAGCGAAGAACGCTCAGGAAGCCCACGAGGCGATTCGTCCTACCGACCTTTTCCGTACACCTGATGAGGTGAAGCGCTATCTCGATGCCGATCAGGCGAAGCTCTACCAACTGATCTGGTCGCGGACGGTTGCCAGCCAGATGGCTGCATCTGTTTCAGAACGCACCAGCGTGGACATCGTCGCCACGCATGATGGGCACACGGCGGACTTGCGTGCCACCGGTTCGGTCATCACCTTCGATGGTTTCCTCGCTGCCTACGATGTTGGGGCGTCCTCGAAGGATGATGATGACCGGCGGCTGCCACCGATCACCGAGCGGGACAAGATCACGCAGGAAAGGATCGAGGCTACGGAGAAGTTCACCGAGCCACCGGCGCGCTACTCCGAAGCAAGTCTGGTCAAACGGATGGAAGAACTCGGTATTGGCCGTCCGTCCACCTATGCCGCGACACTGGCTGTGTTGCAGGACCGCGACTACATCGAGGTCGAGAAGCGCCGTATTTTCGCCAGGGACAAGGGCCGCCTCGTGACGGCGTTTCTGGAAGCGTTCTTCAAGCGCTATGTGGAGTATGACTTCACGGCCTCGCTGGAGGAAGAGCTCGACAGAATCTCAGCCGGCGAGCGGGACTGGCGTGATGTGCTGCGGGCTTTCTGGACAGCGTTCTCAGCTTCGGTCGATGAGATATCCGAGCTGAGAATCGCACAGGTTATCGACGCTTTGAACGATCTTCTGGGGCCGCACATCTTCCCGGACAAAGGTGATGGTGCCGATCCGCGCAAATGCCCGGCCTGCGAGGATGGCCAGTTATCGCTGAAAATTTCCCGTTATGGCGCTTTCATCGGCTGTTCGAATTATCCGGAATGCAATTACACACGTCAGCTCGCCTCAAACGACAATGACGATCAGGTTCAGACAGGCCCGATTGTGCTGGGCGAAGATACCGAGACCGGTGAGCAGATCACGTTGCGCGATGGCCGCTTTGGCCCCTACGTTCAGCTTGGCGAAGGTCCCAAACCGAAACGGGCTAGCCTGCCCAAGGGATGGGAGCGTGCCGCGATGGACCTGGAGAAGGCACTTCGTTTGCTCTCTTTGCCACGTTTGGTCGGCGCACA
>JANQJE010000142.1 GCA_028281795.1 Cohaesibacteraceae bacterium
AGCTCGGTATTTTGGGACGTTTCAATGAGCCGCGCCGTCGTATGTCCGAACGCGGTGCCAATGCCATGTCCGTGCGCATTGAACTCCAGGCCGATTGCCTGGCCGGTGTTTGGGGCCACGACGCAGCGGCACGTGGCCTGCTTGAACGCGGAGATCTGGACGAGGCTTTGAACGCCGCAAGCCAGATTGGCGATGACACTATGCAGCGGCGGGCTCAAGGTTATGTTGTGCCCGAGAGCTTCTCGCACGGATCAGCCGAGCAGCGCATGCGTTGGTTCAGCGCCGGTTTCCAGAGTGGAGACATGAGCCAGTGCGACACATTTGAAGCGGAACGGCTTTAGAGACAGTCTCTAAGCCGCCGATGACAACTGCGCTTCAACGGTATCTGCGTGCCAAATCCAGATACCTGCCAGGCACCGGCCATCACCAACGTCGTCACGAATTGGTGCAATCACACGTGTGTAGCTTTTGGCCGGTGCGTTGCGGACCATGTTCATGCACCGCCATTGATGAAGTTTTCGATCTGAAAAGATGCTTTCGTAGAGCTGTGTCAGCTGCGTTATGTGAGCCGGGTGAACAAGCTCATCCAACCGGTGACCAACCAGCGAACGACCGATTTGCCGCTCCAATTCGCTGCCGGCTTTCAGCACAGAAAAAATTGGGCGTTTCTTGCCGCGAACGGTTTCTTCGGTGCGTGCCATCAAACCAAACCCAGGGTGGTCGAGCGGAGCTCCAAGAGAGTCCAGATCGTCGAGCGTTGGCAGCACGTTGTGCGCATATGCCTTTTTCCAGGCTGTGCGAAACGCGAGGAGACCGTTCGTGCTCACTAAACTGTTCATAACAGGTCCCATGATTTGCCGTGAAACGTTCTAATAGTAAAGTCTTGATTTCGTATTTGTCCCGTGATGACGTATATTTGTCTTGCGATGGCTAGGACAGGTTTCTGGCTAAAAGACATTGTGTGGTGTCTATCATGACGAAGCCTGCTTCGCATGTAGCTAATGTTGCTAATTCTACAAGACCGATCGAGGTAGCCGCGATCGCGGCCCTTCGCGCGGGCGATGTAACCGATCTCAGCAACGAAGCGGATCGTTTTTTGATCCATGCACGAGCGCTTGTTTCCCTTCTTGCTTATGCAGACGGAAAAGGGCTTTCCCAAGATGTCATCGACAAAGAGCGTGAGGCGCTGGCCCTAAAGGACGTGCGGGTCGATGCATTCGATGGCTTCATCAGCATGAACCGGTTTGCCAAACTGATGCAGCGCTTCGGTAAACTGCTCAGCGATGAAGCCGTCGGTATTGGCGTGGCCAACCACATTGTGCCCGATTCCATCGGTGTTTTCGGTCAGGCCATCACCACTGCGCCGAACCTTGCAACAACACTGGATGTGATGGTGCGTTACATGCGCCTTTATGCCGACGTGTCGTACGTGGGTACCAGCATGGGTGAAACGCGCGCCGAGTTCAGCTGGGCCTACTCGCCGGTTATTGTGGCGCGTGATTCCATGTGTGATCGCGCCGCGAGGCTTTTTGTCCTTGGGCTGCATGTTCATTTTGGCGAGGACTGCAAGCCACTGGAAGTACATCTTCAGCGTAAGCGTCCCGCAGACCCGGCACCCTTTCGTAAGGCTTTGTGTACAAAAGTCGTTTTCGATGCGCCGATGAACAGGATGGTTTTGCGACGTGCCGATTTGGACAGGCTGAACGCGCATGCGGACGCTTACAGATTCGAAGTTTCCATAGCGCTCGCTGACCGCATGATGGCTGAGCGACGCATACCTGATGATTTCTCCATCCGGGTTCGTGAAGACATCCTTGAGCATTTGGCGGTCCAAGGCCCGAACATGAACGAAACAGCGCGCCGGCTGGGTGTCAGCCCACGAAGCTTGCAACGACGATTGGAAGAATTCGATACGACCTATCAACGTCTTTGCGACGATATTCGGATCACGCTGGCTCAGGAATTGCTGACTCAGACAACGATGCCTATCAGTGAGATCGCTTATCGTTTGGGTTTTGCCAATCAGGCAAACCTGACCCGGGCCTCCAAGCGCTGGTTCGGACTTTCTCCTCGAGCACTGCGCGCGGCCGGTTCTTAACCCGTACTGACCGACTAAAGTATTGTCCGGCTGCCACAACCTGGAGCACAGGACAAGTTTTTGACGTAAGCGGAAAAGAGCTTGCGCTGTCGCTGGGGTATACCACCGTCACAGCTAATGACTTTACGTTGTGTTTTTCAGCGCTACATCTTTTGGTTGTAATTGATTGAGAAAATTATGTGCGGCGGTCGGTAAGGCCGCGACGTCAAGTGGGGATAATTCAAATGCGATGGTTTTTTGACGCGGCTCATGCCGTCGAATCTACAGCTCAAGCTTTTCCAGCAAGCGCATCGGGCGGCGAGCAGGAACAGTCCAGTCTTAATGATGAGCAGTCTATTTCCGAGATGGCCGATGCGTTCGGTGTAACGATGCGGACACTTCGGTTTTACGAAGAGAAAGGTCTGCTTCAACCACGTCGCGTCGGAAACCGGCGGTTTTACAACGAAGCGAGTCGCGCGCGACTTCGGTTGATCTTGAAAGGCAAGTCCATGGGGCTGGGTCTGGATGAGATAGGTGAGTTGGTCACTCTCGTCGAGAGCGGGTTGACGGACAGCGAGCGTGCGACAGCCTTGCGTGATCTCTGTGAGCGTCAGCGCGACCTTTTGATGAGACGCCGAGATGATCTCAACGAACAGATCGACGAAACCACGCGTGTGATCGACGGTTTGACCGATCTATAAGCTTGCAGCGATGTAGTTTCGCTTGCCCTAGGAATGGCGAGCCTTCATCGCCGCAACAAAGCGGTCAAACAGATAGTGACTGTCACGTGGCCCGGGGGATGCCTCCGGGTGGTGTTGGACGGAAAAAATCGGCAGCGTCTTGTGGCGCAGGCCACAGTTTGAACTGTCGAAAAGTGACATGTGTGTTGCTTCGACACTGTCAGGCAGTGTGTCGCCGTCAACCGTGAAACCATGGTTCATCGACGTCACCTCCACCTTGCCGGTGGTGTAGTCCATGACCGGGTGGTTGGCCCCGTGATGGCCCTGGTGCATCTTTTTCGTGCTTGCGCCAAGCGCGAGCGCAAGAATCTGATGGCCGAGGCAGATGCCGAACATCGGCAGACCTGTTTTCATCAGGGCCTGCAGCGTTGCTACAGCGTATGTCCCGGTGGCGGCAGGGTCGCCAGGACCGTTGGACAGAAAAATGCCGTCTGGGTTCATGGCCATGATATCGTCGGCGCCGGTGGAAGCCGGGACCACTGTGATCTTGCAACCTCGATCGGCCAACAGCCGCAGGATGTTTCGTTTGACGCCAAAATCGATGGCTACAACATGATGAACGGTTTTACCTGTGTTGCCGAAGCCTTCTGAGAATACCCAACTGGTCTGGCTCCAACTGGCGGTTTCGTCAGATGTCACGTCTGGAACCAGATCTTGATGTTCCAGCCCATGCCAAGCGGCACTTTCGGCCTTGAGGGCAGGAAGATCGAACAGACCATCGGGGGCGTGGGCCAGCGCCGCATTGGGCATGCCGTTCCGGCGGATGTGTGCGGTGAGTGCTCTGGTGTCGAGGCCGCAAAGCCCAATGATGCCGCGTGCCTTCAGCCAGGCATCCAGATGTTGGGCAGCGCGCCAGTTGGAGGGTTCGGTAACGTCGGCTTTGACGATGACGCCGCGCGCGCCGGTGAATTCTTCACCTGGTGCCAGTTGTTCCTGGTCCTCATCGTTGGTGCCGACATTGCCGATGTGCGGGAAGGTGAAGGTGACGAACTGACCGGCATAGGACGGGTCTGTGAGGATCTCTTGATAACCGGTCATTGACGTGTTGAAGCAGACCTCTCCGAGTGCTTTGCCAACTGCTCCGAAGCCAAAACCTTCAAAGACCGTACCGTCCGCCAGCGCCAACCGGCCGGTTTTAAGACGTGGTTTCCAGGCATCGGAGGCGCCGCCGGCTTCGCGTGGAGAGGTTTCTATGTTCATTAATGACATCCGTCTTAAAGTGGCCGTCGGGCGTTCCGTTGCCCGCGTATATGGTTCAACAGCACATGGGTTGCAATTTCTAGCAGGCCCCTTACATCAGCGCGCTCGGAGCAAAACAGCGTTGCATTGTGGCGCGTTGCTAGGCGCCTTGTATCCATCTGTAAACTCCAGCCGCTTGCCAATTTGCCGGTATGGGGAGCTGTGGAAAAGGAAATGGCACTTTGCTTGGCTGCGCGCGTGCGCTAGTTTCGGCCCCGTGTCAGTTTGGTGAAAAAGCAGCGCCGTCAGGTGCCGCTGAAAGATTCTTCAAAGCGTTCAACATCTTATGGGAAGTCCATGCGCGATACGCTCAATGACAGTTTGAAAGATGCCGTGAAGGCCAAGGACAGCCGCAAGGCGTGTACCCTTCGTCTGATCAATGCCGCGATCAAGGACCGCGATATCGCTATGCGATCACAAGGGTCTGAGCGATTGTCGGATGCCGGCATCCTGGATCTGCTCGCCAAGATGGTGAAGCAGCGTGAAGAGTCGCACCGTTTGTATGAAGAAGCCGGGCGGCTCGATCTTGCACAGCAGGAAGCCGATGAGATTGACATCATCAGGTCGTTCATGCCGCGTCAACTGAGCGAAGACGAGGTTAGCGAAGCCGTTGCTCAGGCCATCGATGAGATTGGGGCCGAGGGATTGCGCGACATGGGAAAGATCATGAGCGCACTGAAGACCCGGTTCCCTGGTCAGATCGATGCTTGCAAGGCTTCGAGCGTTGCCAAACAGCATTTGTGTGCCCCGGCCACGAGCTAGGGTCAGGACCCATTCATGTGATTGAAATGGCGTTCGATATGGCAAGCGATACAAGGAAAAGTCCGAAGAGCGGGGTCTATCCCCCGGTCAAGGGCTTTGACGCCGTAGGGCACCGGCAGATCGAGCGTCCTTCGGATCGGGCGGGTTTGCACGGGCTGCTGTGTCGCAACCCCTTGAAAGTCGGAAGACGTCCTGCAGGCTTGCTCCTTGCATCCGCACAAACACGCCACGACCATTTCAACCAGATGAATGGGTCCTGACCCTAATATGCCGCGCCGGCGGACAGGGCAGGTGCGTCCATGATCCGCTTTTCAGATGGCTTTTTGTCCACGATCCGAGATCGTATCCCGCTGTCCGACATTGTCGGGCGGCGGGTTTCCTGGGATCGGCGCAAGTCGCGCCCGGCGAAGGGTGATCACTGGGCCTGCTGCCCCTTTCATGGCGAGAAAACCCCCTCGTTTCATGTCGATGACCGCAAGGGGCGCTATCATTGTTTCGGTTGCTCCGCGTCGGGCGACCATTTCCGTTTCTTGATGGATATGGATGGGCTCAGTTTTCCCGAGGCCGTTGAGCAGCTTGCCGGAGAGGCCGGACTTTCGATGCCAGCCCCGGACCCTGAAGCGGCGCGGCGTCAGCAGGCCAGACTGAAGCTCAACGATGTTCTTGATCTTGCGGCCACATACTTCGAGCGGCATTTGCATGCGCCTGAGGGTCAACATGCGCTGACCTACGCGCAGGGGCGCGGGCTCGATGAGTCTGTACGAAAGACATTCCGCATCGGCTTCGCGCCGGATAAGCGTGATGGTCTGATCGGGTTTCTGAAAAGCCACGATGTGCCGGCTGGCGATATGATCGACGCTGGTTTGGCCATTGCGCCCGATGATGGCGCGCGCGCACCGTACGATCGCTTCCGTGGCCGTCTTATGGTCACCATCGAAGATATGCGCGGCAAGGTTGTCGGGTTTGGCGGTCGCGTTTTGGGCGATGGTGAGCCAAAGTACCTCAACTCGCCCGAAACGGAGCTCTTCCGTAAGCGGGAAATGCTGTTCAACGGCCAGAGGGCCCGGCAGGCGGCCCATCAGTCTGGGCGCTTGATCGTGGTGGAAGGCTATATGGATGCTATCGCCCTGCACCGGTCAGGTTTTCAGGAAGTTGCCGCTTCACTCGGGACCGCGCTTGGTGAAGAGCAGATCGCCCTGATGTGGCGCTTTACCGACGAGCCTATCATTTGTTTCGACGGCGATGGAGCTGGCCAGGGGGCAGCTCACCGCGCGATTGACCGCGCCCTTCCGCTTCTGAAACCGGGTAAGAGTTTGCGGTTCTTGTTTTTGCCGAAGGGCATGGACCCTGATGATTTCGTCAGTCAGCATGGTCCGGAAGCTTTTGAGGCTGAGCTTGGTCAGGCCGTGCCGATGATCGAAGCGCTTTGGGCTCGCGAGACCGCAACACTGGACGTGTCCACGCCGGAGCGTATGGCCGCCTTTCAGACCAACCTGTCTCGCATTGTGGCCGGTATTGAAGATGCCACCGTCCGGCGGCATTACGACCAAGATCTCAAAGACCGGTTCTATGCAATACGCCGGGCGATGCGGCAGGCGCAAAATCCGCACAGCTCGCGGCCTGCCGGACGGGGCCGATCAGGTGATGTGCCGGGCTTGGCCGGCGTGCAGACACGCAAGGCACCTTCGTTGGTAACACCGGAGTTGCAGTTGTTGGCTCTGGCGTCACATTTTCCTGATAGCGCCCAGACCTTCGCCGACCGGGATGTGTTTCATCTGTGCCCAGACGCTGAACTTGCCCGTCGCCTGGAAGTGGCCTTGCAAGGCCGAACAGAGTCTTCAGACCCGCCCGCAGAGGATGAAATCGGCCTTGATGCGATGCCCTTTCCAATCCTGAAACAACAGGCAAGCCCACGTTTCGTTGGTATGTTGTTTTCTTTCCTTTTTGCCAAGCTGGAGCTCCGCGCTATCGATGATGATGCGGCATCCATGCTTGCCATGGAGCCGGACGCTATCGATGAGCAGATGATGGAACGGTTGGTTGCCATTCAGGATGAGTCTCGTGCGATGCGGGCTCAAATTGCCGAACTGGAGCGTGAGCTCGATGAGGAAGCAAGTGTGATGAGAAGCCTTGCTGTTAAGGCCTCGGGCTGAATTGCCAGACGTTTGTGCCCAAAAAGCACGAAAAACCTGCCTATTTAGATGATTTTCCAGGTTTTGGGTGGTTGCGCGATGGCACCGATTGCCTACATATCGTGCTGCGCGACAACCCGGGCAGACCAAACACGCTGGCGCCCCCTTTTTTGATCCGCGTTTTATCGGCCCTCGCTTTGCCGGGGACGCCTCTAAGTCATGAGCGAGCGACCTGTATACGGGTGGTCGCTTAATTTGTTGTGCCTGTTGGGCGCAGTAGGATGGTTAAGAGGCGGTTTACGTCGATCCAATATATTTGCTTGCACTGACACGAGTTTATCATGGTGCGCACGGCGCGTATGTGCGCCCCATTGCAGTACCAGTACCCTGACCAGGAGTTGCCTCTCATATGGCTGCAAAACAGGCTGAGGCCAAAGTTTCAAATGATGGGGCGGACGCGCCCGACGGCCCTCTTCTCGATCTCAACGACGCATCGGTCAAAAAGATGATCAAAGCCGCAAAGAAGCGCGGCTTTGTCACTTATGATGAGCTGAATGCGGTGTTGCCGTCCGACCAGGTGGCGTCCGAGCAGATCGAAGACACAATGGCGATGCTCAACGATATGGGTATCAACGTTGTCGAGGCTGAAGAGGCGGAAGAGAACAGCGAGGCTGCTGAAGGTTCGACCGCACTGACGGAGACGACGACAAAGGCCGTTGCCACCACAACCAAACGCGAGCCCACGGACCGTACCGATGATCCGGTGCGTATGTATCTGCGCGAAATGGGAACGGTTGAGCTGCTTTCACGCGAAGGCGAAATCGCGATCGCCAAGCGTATTGAAGCTGGTCGTGAAGCCATGATTGCGGGTCTTTGCGAAAGTCCATTGACTTTCCAGGCCATCATCATCTGGCGTGATGAACTCAATGAGGAGAAGGTTCTTCTCCGCGACATCATCGACCTTGAAGCGACTTATGCCGATCCGGAAGGCAAGGGTGTCCAACCCCCTCCACCGACCAACCCGGCGCAGCCCGGTGGTGTGCAAGCGCCTGCGAGTGCAGCGGCCCCGGTCGCAGCGAATGATGACGATCCCTCTGGTGAAAACAGCGAAAACCCGGATGCCGATGACGACGAGGATGATGAGGACGATATCAACCTGTCGCTTTCGGCTATGGAAGCGGAACTTAATCCCAAGGTCGTCGAGATTTTCGACAGCATTGCCGACAACTACAAGAAGCTTTCCAAGCTTCAGGACGTCAATCTGGATGGCCGTGTCGGCTCGACATTGACGCCAAGCCAGGAACGTCGCCTGGAAGGCCTGAAGAACGACACGATCAAGGCGGTGAAAAGCCTTCAGCTCAACAACAACCGTATCGAGGCACTGGTTGAGCAGCTCTACGCCATCAACCGTAATCTTGTGTCGATGGAAAGCCGCCTGCTGCGGTTGGCGGAGAGCTACGGTGTTGACCGGACCGAGTTTCTGAAGACACACCAGGGCGCCGAACTTGATTCCAATTGGGTGCGCCGCGTCGCCAATCTCTCCGGCCGAGGCTGGAAGCCTTTCATTGCCGAAGAAAAGGACGCGGTTAAAGAGCTTCGCGGTCAGATCCGCGAGCTTGCAACCGAAACCGGCCTTGATATCGGTGAATTCCGGCGCATCGTGAACAAGGTTCAAAAAGGCGAACGTGAAGCGGCCATTGCCAAGAAGGAGATGGTGGAAGCCAACCTCCGTCTCGTTATCTCAATCGCCAAAAAATACACCAACCGTGGTCTTCAATTTCTGGATCTTATTCAGGAAGGCAATATCGGGTTGATGAAGGCGGTCGACAAGTTCGAGTATCGCCGAGGCTACAAGTTCTCGACGTATGCGACCTGGTGGATTCGTCAGGCGATCACACGGTCCATTGCCGATCAGGCACGTACGATCCGTATTCCGGTTCACATGATCGAGACGATCAACAAGATCGTCCGGACATCGCGTCAGATGCTGCATGAGATCGGCCGGGAGCCGACACCGGAGGAACTGTCTGAGAAGCTGGCGATGCCGCTGGAAAAGGTTCGCAAGGTTCTCAAGATTGCCAAGGAGCCGATTTCTCTGGAAACCCCAGTGGGCGATGAAGAAGATTCGCATCTTGGGGACTTCATTGAAGACAAAAACGCTGTTTTGCCCATCGATGCTGCCATTCAGTCGAATCTGCGCGAGACCACCACGCGTGTGCTTGCTTCGCTGACACCGCGCGAGGAGCGTGTGCCCACATTCGGCAAAACGGTCGACCACGACCGGCAAACCCGATACCGGCTTGCCGTCGATCCGGTAGCCGACACAAATGCGTATCG
>JANQJE010000155.1 GCA_028281795.1 Cohaesibacteraceae bacterium
ACGCCTGGACGGAAAGATGGTTGCCGGGATCTACGAGTTGAGCGTGGCGATGCGGGGCATGAACGTGCCGCCCCATTGGGCGACTTATATCGAGGTCGATGATGTCGAGGCGCGGCTGCAAAAGGTGGCCGGGGCTGGCGGCCAGGTGATCGAAGGTCCAATGAAAGAACCCGACGTCGGCACGATCGGCGTGATCCAGGACAGCGTCGGCGCATTCGTGCGCATCTGGCAGTCGGCCCCGCACCATGGTGCGGAAATCGTCAACGTGCCCGGCGCCATGACCTGGAACCAGGTGTTCACCAAAGAGCCGGAGAAGGCTGCCGCCTTCTACCAGGCGGTCCTCGACCTGGAGCCCGCGGAGAGGGAGGGCGGGCCGATGCCCTACACGCTCTTGAAAACCGGCGGCCGCGAGGTTGCGGGCGTGCTTCATGCCCCGCCCGAGACAGGAGACATGCCGTCGAGCTGGGATGTCTACTTCGCGTCCGACGATGTCGATGCGACGACGGACGCCGCCCTGGCAGCCGGTGGAAAAGCGTTGCGCGAGCCCTTCGACGTTCCGGGCGCCGGAGCGCGGCTGGCCGTTCTACAAGACCCGCAAGGCGCAGTGTTCGAGGTCATCAAGATGACCCAGCAAGCGGCTTAGCGCTCGTCGCCGCCTTACCAGGCTAGGCCGCCGCGGGACCGATGGGACTGTCCTTTTGCGCCGCATAGACCGCCGGGATGTCCCAGATTTCCTTGATCTTGCCGTCGACGAACCGCCACACCAGAACGACATCAACCGCGATGGATGTCTCATCGAGGGTCATCTCGTTGCGCGTCTGCACGACCACCAGTTCGTCGCCTATGGCGCGCGCATCGACCGGGGTGACGCGGAACGTGCCGCCGGTCTGCCCGGCCATACCGGCGAAGAACGCCTGGACGCCGTCCACGCCGCGATAGTCGCCCTCCATCTCCGGCAGCTCCGGGTTGATGTAGTGCCAGACCACGTCCTCGTGGAACGCATGTGCGGACCCTTGGATGTCGGCGATGTTCACGGTGTTCAGGAGGTCGATATTGGGGTGACTGGAAAGCATGGGAATCCGTTCGGAGGGGGAGTGAAGGGGAAGAGTGCCGTTCGAGGTGGCGCCCCTCGGCTATCATGGTCTGTGATGGAACACCAAGGTCGTAGAGCACGATCCGGCAGCATGGACCGCTTGACAGGCGACCGTGACGTCCCGCGTTTAAACGCTGGCTTTCAGGTGGTCGATGAAGACGCGGGTCTTACCCGGCACATAGGCGCGCGAGGGGTAGAGCATCCAGGCGGCCGTATCGAAATCGGCGGCGCTGACATCCCAGTCGGGCAGGCAGTCGACGAGCCTGCCCTCGTCGATATCCGTGCCGATGGTCCAGTCCGCCAAAAGGGCCGGGCCCATCCCGTCACACGCGGCGCGATGGATGGCGAGCGGGCTCGAGGCCGTGATCCGTCCTTTGACAGGAACCTCCCGCAGCACATCGCCACGGCGAAACCGCCACAGCGACCGGTATCCGGGCAGGGGGAGCAGCAGGCAGGCATGATCGGCCAGGTCGTCCGGCTGCGCGATCGGCGCCGATGCGGCCACATAGTTCGGCGCGGCCACGACGCGGTAGCGCGTGTCCATCAGCTTGGTGGCGATCAGCGCCCCATCCGGGCGCGGCGCGAGAC
Source organism: Cohaesibacteraceae bacterium (assembly GCA_028281795.1). Classification (GTDB taxonomy): domain Bacteria; phylum Pseudomonadota; class Alphaproteobacteria; order Rhizobiales; family MH13; genus MH13. Next base: position 1,682 of record JANQJE010000155.1, read on the forward strand.
GCAGCGCAAGGTCGATGCCCTCGGCTGCGATGTCGACCACGGCATCGCTCAACCGCAGATCAAGGGCGATGGCGGGAAACGCGTCGCAGAAACTGCGCAGGCGCGGCGTCAGCCAGCGCTCGCCGAACGCGATCGAGGCCGTCACGCGCAGGAGCCCGCTGGGCAAGGCGAGAGCGTCGGCCGCTTCCTGACGCGCCGCGTCCAGCTCGTCCATCAAAGGGCGTGAACGCTGCAGATAAAGCCGTCCGGCTTCGGTGAGGTTCAACCGCCGGGTCGTGCGGTCGAAGAGACGGAACCCGAGCGCGGTTTCCAGACCGGCAATCTGGCGGGAGACCACCGACGGGTCGACGCCCCGTTCGCGCGCCGCAGCCGCCAGCGCGCCTGTGCGCGCCACATCGGCAAAGAGGCGCAGGGCCGGGAGGGTGATCGATCCATCGCTCATTCGTGCATTTTTTGCACGACAGAATGGTCAGTGTCCATCTGTCGGGCATCATGAGCATGGGTAAGGGTGTGGGCATGCCATTTTTGACCCCTTCAGCAAAGAGATGTCCCATGACTCATATCCTACGTCTCGATGCCTCCTCCCGCCCGTCCTCCGTGCGCGCAGCGGGTGAGGAGGGGTCGTACAGCCGCGATCTTGCCGACCACGTGATCGACCGCCTCGTGCAGAACGACCCGCAGGCCACCGTGACAGTGCGCGACCTTGTTGCCGATCCGATCCCTCACATCGCCGACGACACGATCAAAGGCTACTACACACCTCCCGAAGCGATGACCGAGACGCTTCGCGAAGCGACGGCTCTGTCGGACAGGCTGATCGCGGAGGTCCGGCAGGCCGATGTCATCGTGCTCTCGGCTCCAATCTACAATTTTTCGGTGCCGTCGGCGCTCAAGGCCTGGATCGACCACGTCGTGCGGATCGGTCACAGCTTCGCCTACGAGGAGGGCAGTTTCCGCGGCCTGATCGAAGGCAAACGGGCCTATATGGTGCTCTCCTACGGCGCGGGCGGCTACGGCGAGGATGGCCCGTTTCAGGCCTATGACTTTCTCAAACCGTATCTGACGATGATCTTCAACTTCATCGGCATCAGCGATGTACACGCCTTTGCCATCGAGGCGACCACGGCAGACGCAGAGACCATCACCAGGGCACGCCAACAGGCGCTGGCGGCCATCGACAGCGCCTTCGACGGCCAGGAGGCGGCATGATGCTGAACGCTGACATCGATCTCACAGGCCGAACGGCCATCGTCACCGGCGCAAGCCGGGGCATCGGGGAGGCGGCGGCATGCCGTCTCGCCCATGCGGGCGCCAATGTCGCGCTTCTCGCCCGATCATCCGGCGATATCGAACGCATCGCCGGCGAGATCGGCGGGAAGGCCATGGCCGTTGCCTGCGACGTCGCGGACTGGACGTCGATCAACGGAGCCTTCCAAGCTGTTGCGGCACGGTTCGGCAGGCTCGACATGCTCATCAACAACGCCGGTATCATCGACCCAATTGCCCGCATCGAAGACGCTGACCCTGGCGGATGGGGGCGCGTCGTCGACGTCAACATGAAAGGCGTGTTCCACGCCCTGCGCGCCAGCCTGCCAATGATGAAACGGGCCGGTGGAGGCACCATCGTCAACATTTCTTCCGGCGCGGCGACGAGCGCGCTCGAAGGCTGGTCGCATTACTGCGCGACCAAGGCGGCTGTGTTGATGCTGACGGCCTGTGTGCACAAGGAAGAAGCCGAAAACGGCATCCGCTGCATCGGTCTTTCGCCGGGCACCGTGGCGACGGATATGCAGCGCAGCATCAAGGCGGCGGGCATCAACCCGGTCTCCAAGCTCGACTGGTCGGCGCACATTCCAACCGAATGGGTCGGCGAGGCAATCGCCTGGCTGACCACTCCGGCTGCGGACGCCTATGCGGGCAGGGACTTCTCGCTCAAAACAGACGAGGGCAGGGCCGCCGTCGGACTGCCGGCGCTCTAGGACACGTTGAATCAGATTGTTAGGAAGCTGAATCAAACTGCCAAGATCCTGAATCAGAATGGCAGCAAAGGGAGTCAAGACACTGACGGGACTCGCAAAACACCTTTGGCCTAAGGTGCCTGGTCAGACGCGATCCGTCTCCGGTGCCGTGCTGCGCCGACCGCGAAAGCGCCACCAGAACGCGAGCAGGATCAATCCGTAGACCATCTCGAAAGAGAAGAGCGCCATCAGCGGGTGGGCGGTTGTATCGGCGGGGTCGACCGTCTCGGTGGTGGCGATCACGGTTTGCAGAAAAGTGATCGAGGCATCCCAAAAGCCGTGCAGCAGAATGGCTGGCCAGAGCGAGCCGGTCCACAGAACGAGCGCGCCATAAAGCACGCCACCGCCCGCAGCACCCAGCGCCTGGGCGATGGTCGGCTCCAGGGGCTGCCCGGTGACCCAGTTCACCAGGTGAAACGCGCCGAAGATGGCTGCACCGACAAGAACCGATACGATCGCCGACAGCCGGGCGCGCAGCCCGTGCAGGAGGACGCCACGGAACAGAACCTCCTCGAAGAAGCCGACGATCAAGGCGGTGAAAGCTGCGATGCCAACCAGCACCCAGTTCATCGCGGCAGCGGTGGTGGCCGGGGCGTCGCCTGCCATCAGCAAGGCAACCGGCAAAAGTGCCAGAAACAGCGTGTAGAGCAGGATCGGAATGGTGAGCAGCCAGCCTCGCAGGGATGGCCATTGGGTGAGGCCCACCTCGCGTATCCAGCCCAGGGCCACCACGACCAGCATCAGTACGGCGGCAAGTGCGATTTCCGGCCAGAGATGAGGCGCAAAACTGTCAGCGCTTTGGTCCATACGGCCATGGCCGAACAGGACCGAGCGGTCGGCGCTCAACACGATCGGCGCCAGGAAGTAGGCCAGCGCGGCCGCTGCAACGAGACCGGCCGTTAGAAGCGGGCGTCTGGCCGCCCAGAGGTGCAGGGCTGTCATCACGGGTTCCCGCTGTTGTGCTGAAGCGTGGCGGTGCAGATGATCCGTTGAGTCGAAAGGCGGGTAACGAGACTCGGCCTCATACAACCTCACAGACAGTTTCACGCCCTCAACCCAGGGTAGAGTTTAGTCGGCGATGCACCGGCCCGTCCATTGCGGTTTCTACCGAGCGTATCGCGCTTTGAGCTGTTAACCGGCATCCGGTTTCTGCAGCCGCTCTTGGGGCTGCCGGGCATTGGTTCAGACCCTCTACAGCGTCAGAGACGCCAGAGGCGCCGTTGAATCGGAAGCTGAGAAAGAGAGTCTAAGAGTCTGATGAGACTCTGAAAAAAGAGAGTGATTTAAGGTGGTTCCCAAACACACCATCCCTCTCTTCATTCACATGCATTAAATCTGGATAACTCCATTTATCATGACATACCTATATCCAAGGCATGGAAGTTTACCTAAGGGGAATTGGCCTGGGTTCCTAGGCGCACACCGGCAAACGAGGAGTGTTCATGAGCATGGATCGGCAGACCGAAGAGCGCCTGCAGGCGCTGGAGCGGCAGGTTTTGTTGCAGGGCCAGATGCTCGACCGCATCTACATCGCCGTGCGCGGTTTCGGTTCCGACCTGCAGGCGCAGGTCGACGAGGTTATGGCGCAGGTCAGTCAGGCCGATGCCGATGTGATGACGGGCAAGGCGCCGCCGGTGCCCTCACACCGCCGCCGCGATGCACTGGCGGCTGTGCTGATCCTGTTGAAGAAGCATGGGCAGCTTTCCAAGCCCGATCTCAGCCGCCGCATCGGGCGCAAATTCACCCGGACCGAGATCGATGCCGCGCTGGATCTGATTGCCATGGAAGGCAAGCTGCAGATGATCAAAGTTCAGGGCGAGGGGAAAGGCCGGCCGAAACTCTTCTATAAGCTGCGCAACTAAGTCGCTGCGCGGCAACGTTCGCAGGTGATTTGTTTAGCTTCCTGAAGGCTTGTCTGGCAGTTCCCAAGAGCCCTTGGCGCGCCCATTCCTGATCAACCCTTTTTGCTTCATTCTGTTAAGGTACGTTCGAAAAGTGGGTAGCTTGAGTGTATAGTTCGTCTCCTTTGCTCGTCGGTATAACTCGTTAACACTCATTGCTCTATCGCTTTTCCTCAACGACGTGAGAACAGCATTTTCGGCTAAAACGCGATTGACGCTGTTCTTGCGTGTTGTGTGCTGCAGGCCAGTACGTTCTGCTCGAGCACGAGATAGTTGTCGGCTGATGTGCACCTTTTCTGCTTGGAGATCTCGAATTTGAGTTTCGATATCTTTGAGCTCTTTTTGGAGCCTTGTTTCGAGGAAAGTGAGATTGGTGTCTGTCATCATATTTCATTTCATAAAGTGAAATATGATGACATTCAATGCCCAACAGAATTATGATTATATATCAATAGTTTAAATATTTTGACTGGAGCATCAAAATATGATAAAGCGAAAAAATACTTTTTTCGCTTTATCATATTCATGTCGATTTGTAATTCGCTTGAATTTCTGACTGATTTGCCCCATGCTAATCGGTGACATGGCCAGCCCCACTGCACAGTAATGTGTACGGGTTGGTCTTTTTTATTTATACTCCTACTCAATGAGCGCTTACGACAAACCATTCCTCACGCTGGACGGGCAGATAGACTTGCTCAAGTCTCGCGGCATGGTGATCACAGACCGTGATAGAGCCAGACGATATTTATCAAAGATTAATTACTACCGTTTAAGTGCCTACTGGTATCCGTTCCGCAAGAGATCTGTCAGCGGCGCCACAACAATATTAGAAGAAGATTTCAATGAAGGCGTGCATTTCTCTGATGCACTCGATCTATACATATTTGACAAGAAACTCAGGTTGATATGCCTCGACGCCTTAGAGCGCATCGAAATAGCACTGCGTACTGACATCACGATTGAATTGGCTCAACTCAATCCATGGGCTCATCGTGAGCCTGAGAAATTGCATGGCAATTTTACGCGACGTGGAGCTAATTCAACGGACCAGAGTAAACACGAGAAATGGTTGGAGCGAGTTGATAGCAAAGCAGAAAAATCCAAAGAAGCTTTTGCTGAGCATTTTCGATCTAAATATCCCGGAGCTCAGATGCCACTGTGGGTCGCATCTGAGCTCTGGGATTTTGGAGCTCTCTCACACCTCTATTCGGGATTGAAGGTCGTCAACCGAACTTCTGTGGCATCCATTTATGGGTCTGTTTCATGGAAAGAAATGGAAACATGGCTGCGCTCTTTAAATGATGTGCGTAACATTTGCGCTCATCATTCACGGCTTTGGAATAGACCATTGGTGAACCAGCCAAGGTGGCCTGCACAAGGTATTATTCCTGATCTAGATCACTTGGGGCAAGATAGCCGCGCGCAAACCCGAATCTATGCAGCTCTGCTCGTTATGCGCCACATGCTGCGCACTATTAGTCCTAATAGCACTTGGTGCCTATGGTTAATCGATCATCTGGACACGTTCCCAGCCAATGACTTTGTGTCATTAAAAAATGCTGGCTTCCCTGATGATTGGAGGACGCAGGCTATTTGGGATGGTTAACTCCAACTTGGCCGGTAAGGGGCTTGCCTGACATCAAGCGACTCATAGTCTAGAGCAAACGCACCCGAGACCGTTCGCGGCGGACCTTTCAAAAGGACCTGCCGTGACCACAGCCATCGAACAGCATTCCATCACCTCGCACGAAGCGGTCCGCGCTGTGCGCGAGATCATCCGACGCGGGCTCCTGACCTTCCAGGCACTGCCCGATCCGCAGGCCGCGTTCCGCTACACCGGGGCAAGCTGGGCCGGTCAGTGGAAAGGCGATCTCTATGCCGATGAAGTGACGCGGGTGCGGTATGTGCCCAGCGCCCATGAGATCGATCAGGCCGAACTGATCCTGCCCTGGCTGAAATGGCTCGGCGATACGCGCGGGCGAAGAGAGGTGCGCCGTCTAATTGCCTGGTGCCATGGGGTCTCGACCACCGACCTTGGCAGGCGTGAGGGAGTCTCGTCCAAGACCATCATGAGCCGTATCAACCGCGCGGTTTCGGCCATCATCGAGCAGTTCTTCGGGCTGATGTGTACCGTCGAGGTGGTCGACGAGCCCTACAAAAACACCGACTTCGCCGTCACCTGGAAGAACTTCGAGGACTGGCGGCAGGAGGGCCCGCCGAAGATCATGACGGTTTATGTCCACACCTACGGCCTGATGCGCAACGGTAAGCGCTGGAACGACGGGCGCAACAAGGTGGACCGGATGAAGGTGCGCGCGCGGAAGAGGTGAGGGCGGGTTTGACCGCTGTTCTGCAACGAGAAGCCAGCCCGGGCGTGGAACCCGGGCCGGCTGAGAGACCGGTCGAGGAAACGGATCAGGCGGCCGCCACATCCTCCTCATGGTTCACGTTGCGCGCGGTGGCCTCCCAGGCTTTCAGCTCGGCCAGAAGGTCTTCGCTGTGGGCGCGGATCGCATCCACGGCATCCTCGCCGAGAGCGAGGCGCAGCGGCGTCACATCGCTGGCGAGCGCCGTTTCGATGGCAGCCGCAGCCTTCATCGGATCGCCAGCCTGTGTGCCGTGCATGCCCTTGGCAAACTCGCGCGTGCCGCCGACCTGCTCGTCATAAGCGTCGATCTTCGGCATGTGGCGCAGCGCTCCGGCTGCGAACTCGGTACGGAACGCGCCGGGCTCGACGATCACGGCCTTCAGGCCGAAGGGCGCGATCTCCTGCGCCAATGCCTCGGTCAGGCCCTCCAGCGCGAACTTGCTCGCTGAATAGGGGCCA
>JANQJE010000181.1 GCA_028281795.1 Cohaesibacteraceae bacterium
CCCATCAAGGCGGCCCTGCTGGACCAGCGGGTGGTCGCCGGCCTCGGCAACATCTATGTCTGCGAAGCGCTCTATCAGGCCGGGCTGTCGCCGCGCCGCATAGGCCACCGTTAATTGAGAGAAACTTCGAGTTCCGTGTGGTGCATTGTGACCGTCGCCTCGTCGATCGCCGACAGAGCCGGTCGATTGGACTCAACGGAACCAAGAGCGGACGCCGCGCTCTGAGCTGCTTCCATGTCCTTCCATTCGATATGCTCGATCCACTCGCCGTCCGCGCTGCATGACAGGCGTCTTGCGATGAAGCCGGGGCGGCCGGACACGAAAGCGTTCATGGCTTTGGCAGCCTCCGTGAACGTCTCCCGGCTGACACCGTCTTTCAGTTTGAAGGTCACGGTTTCGATCACATGTTTTCCCATCGCTCTCATCTCCTTGTCAGGGTACGTGAAAGAAACAGGATAATCGACCTCAACTGACACATACTGTCAGTTGGCCTTGGATAGTCTCGATCGCAAGGCGCAAAGAGCGCTTCACTCCCCCAGGCTTGAGACGAACCCAATGAAGATCATGCATGTCGATGCATCCGCACGCACCCGGGGCTCTCACTCCCGAGAGCTTTCAGCCTACTTCATCGATGCCCTGAGAGACCTTGGCTCCGATATCGAGATCGACCGGTTCGATCTGGCGATCAATCCACCCCGTCATTTTGGCGCGCTTGAAACGGCCGCAGTTTCCATCGCCGAAGCCGATCACACCCCGGAAATGCGCGCGGCCATTGAGCCTTCGGATGCCATCGCGGCGCGTGTTCTTGCCGCTGATGCGCTGGTCATCGGCACACCCATCTACAATTTCGGCATGCCGTCGACCCTGAAAGCGTTCTTCGATCATGTGTCACGCAACGGGAAGACTTTTCTTGCCGATGCGAAGGGTATGCAAGGGCTGCTGGGAGCCAAAAAGGCCGCTGTCCTGTCATCGGCTGGAGGTGCGTACAGCGATGGGGAGATGTTCGAAGGGCTCGACTGCCTGACGCCGCACATCCGCGCCATTCTGGGTTTCATGGGCCTGACCCAAGTCAGTTTCATCGCAGCCCGTCCGATGATGTTTGCCGGGCCGGATGCGGCCCAGACCTCGATGAAGGCGGCGAAGGACGCCGCCAACGCGCTCGCAAGAACATGGGCGACCGCATAAGACAGACCCAAGGCTCACTCTCCGCAAGTCAGTGCGCCAATCTGCGCTTGCGTCAACGGTCCGGCAATCTCGCGCGGCAGGCCGATGGTGCCGGAGAACCCGTCCAGAACGTCTGCCACGACACCGGCCAACTGATCCGGCTCGACCGGCCGGAACCGGACTTCTGCGTCTCCTGATGCCAACTCGCTCAGGCTTTGACCGAGTGGAATCTGCGCGCAGGAAAAGTCGAGCCCGCTCATGTCGATCTGCCATTGCGTAGCTGCTCCTGTCAGGGTGAAGTCGATCACCTGTTTGCCGGGCTCGATAACGATCTGCCAGCGCGTCTCCGGATTTTCGACCGTGGCCAGAGCGTCGAACGCCTCCGCCACCGTCACGGGCTCATCGCTTCGTGCCGCCGATGCCGCCAGCACGAAACGCTCCAGGCTGTTCGGGTTTTGAGTGGCGGCCCGGTGCGGCAGAGGCGCCGTTCCACCGAACCCTTCATAGCCGGAAAGACCGTCCACCAGATCGGCATAGCTTGAATTGGTCAGCGCCCGGATCGGCATGTTGGCTCCGCGATGCATGATCATCCGCGCACGCGTCGGCATGATGGCCGCCGTAGCACCCGTGGCGTCGGCAACGAAATAATGGATCGGCACCAGTGCCTGAACGTCGGCATTGCTGGCGAGGGTGACCGCTTCGTCGATCGATGCCGCCCGGTCCAGAATCCTCTGGATCAGTTCCAGTTCATTGATGATGTCGCTGCTCTCGGTCTCCGGAAAAACGACATCGTCGTTCCACATCAGCGACACCACCAGTCCGGCCGTGTTGATCCCGACCGTCGGCATGCCAGGACCCATCTGGTTGAAACTGACGCTGCCGTAGCGTGTCTGCCAGCGCGCCGTGCTGCTCTCCATGATCGATGTGCGCTCACCACCGGCCGGATTGACGATAATGAATCCACGGCCCGTGGCCGATGTGTCATAGCTGTAGGCGATCAGCGGGGACTCGGGCGGTCCGAGGGCCATGGTCGAGCAGGCAAGGGCCGCCGGGGCGATCAGCCACCCGGCCAGGATGAACGGCCAGCGGCATCGTGCGTGTGAGGTCTTGGGGCGAACGTGATGGGTCATGATAGGGTGGCTGCGCAAGTCCGGTTGTCGGGCTGTTTCCAGACGAAGTGCGGTCTCGGCCGCGGGGCGGCAAACGGAGTTTCGCCAAATGCACAGATACATCGCCAAGATCACCGCATCGCCTTATGTCGTCCGGGCGGCAGCCGAGGTGCTTGGTACGCAAAGGCGCTTTGCCATTCTGCTGGTGATCGCGCTTCTGGCGGGTCTAATTGGTCCGTTCGGTACGACGGCTGGTTTCTTTGATTGGGAACGGTATCTCTATTGGCTGCTGATCGTGTTCGGCACGGCCATACCGGTCCATCTCGTGTTCTTCACATTTGACCGCTTCATCGGGCAGTCGGCTTGGTGGGATGCGGTCTGGATACCTGCCGTATCGCTCGTTGCGGCCCTGCCTGCGACGGCCATGGTTGCCGCCATTGCGCGCCTCTTCGGATCGTGGCTCGATATGATGGCGGTTGCTGGCCTTTACGCGCAGTGTGCGTTCGCCATTCTTGCGATTGCGACGATCATGCATCTGGTGAGCGGATCATCCAAAGGGCTGTCGGCTCAGGGTACCCGTGTCCCGATACTGAGCCGTCTGCCGGGCGCACGCCGCGGGCGGTTGATCCGGCTCACGGCACAGGACCACTATGTCGAAGTCGTGACCGATCGGGGCCGCAGTCTGGTTGCCATGCGGTTCAGGGACGCCGTCGCAGAGGTCGGGCCGACGGACGGCGCACAGGTGCACCGTTCCCATTGGGTCGCCGCTGACGCCGTCACGGCACGCCGCACGGTCGACGGTAGCCCCCGCTTGTATCTCGCCGATGGCAGCACGGTGCCGATAGGCCGGACCTTCCGCCAGAAGGCCAAGGCGGCCGGCGTCTTGTTTTGAAACCCTGTCTGCTTGCGATCGGCAGATGATGATTTGCCACTTTGGTTTTGTCCTGGCTGCTGCGAACTCGTCGCCGCGGCGCTTTAGAGAATCCGGTCCTTGGTGGACCGAATCCGGCCAAGGCGCGTAAATCGTTTTGAGATCGCGCAGGAGAGGGGCGGGCGCACGTGCAGGACGAAGACGAACAGACCGGCAAAGCCGGGGCAGGCAAGGGCTTAAAAAAGAGCACCCGAAAGATAGCCGCTCCTGTTGTCGCACTGGTTGCCCTGATGCTGATTGCCATCGGCGTCTGGCAGCTTGAGGCGCAGCGCAGCGGCCCGACGGTCGAGACCGCCAGCGTCGGCACCACACCGGTCACCATCTATGCGCCGCACGATGCCGGACCCGTGCCGTTGGTTGTCGTCGCGCACGGCTTCGCAGGATCACGCCCGCTGATGGAGGCCTATTCGCTGGCGATTGCACAGGCCGGCTATCTCGTCCTCGCCTTTGACTTCGAAGGCCATGGCCGCAATCCTGTGCCCATGTCCGGCGATGTCGAGGCCATCGAGGGCACGACCCAGCTCCTCATTGATGAGACGCTCAAGGTTATGGAGGCGGGCCTTGCCCGACCCGAAGCGGACGATCGGGTCGCACTCCTCGGCCATTCCATGGCGTCCGACATCATCGTGCGCGCCGCCGGGCGAGACCCGCGCATTGCGTCGGTGATCGCGATCTCGCCCTTCTCCGAAGCCGTGACGGCCACTCTCCCCCAGAACCTCTTGATGATCACTGGCGAATGGGAGCCGCGCCTGCGCACCTTTGCTCGCAATGCGCTTCAGATGGTGGACGCCGATGCGCAAGAGGATAACACGGCCCGTTCGGAGGACGGCGCGGTGATCCGCCGGGCTGTCGTTGCGCCGAACGTCGAGCATGTCGGTGTGCTCTACAGCCGGACCGCCATCGGCGAAGCGCTCGCCTGGCTCAACGCCACCTTCGAGCGGGACGAGACCCCAACCATCCCGGCGCGCATCGGCTGGATCTACCTGGTGCTGACGGGCACGGTCATCCTCGCCTGGCCGCTTGCCCGCCTTCTGCCGCAGCGCGCACCGCCGTCCACCGGTCTGTCGCATCGGAGGTTTGCCGCGGCCCTTCTGGTGCCCATGGTGGCGGTGCCGCTTGCCGCCGTCTGGATTCCCGGCGGCTTTCTCCCCGTTCTTGTGGCCGACTATCTGGCCGTGCACATGCTGCTCTACGGCGTCGTGCAGCTCGTTTTTCTGCACGCCCTGGGGCTTCGCGTCACCGGCTATACGCTCGTGGTTGGCGTGCTTCTGGCCGCCTACGGTATTCTCGTCTTCGGCCTGGCGCTGGACCGCTATGTGGCAAGCTTCGTGCCCCATATGGGCCGCCTGCCGATCATCGCCGCGCTGGCGCTTGGCGCTGTGCCCTTCATGCTGGCTGATGGGGCCATGGCCCATGCCCATCCACAGCTCTGGCGCCGCGCACTGATCAGGCTTGCGTTCCTGGCTTCGCTCGCCATTGCCGTGGCGCTCGATTTCGAAGGCCTGTTCTTCCTCATCCTGATCATCCCTATCATCGCGCTCTTTTTTCTGGTGTTCGGTCTGATGGGGCGCTGGGTCGAAGCGCGTGCCGGGCCAGTGGCGTCAGGACTCGGCCTCGGGCTCCTGCTCGCCTGGTCGCTCGGCGTGACGTTTCCGATGTTCGTCTAGGGTGGCAAAAGGTGAAAGATGCCGAGCTTTCGCCAGTGTGTCCGGACGCAAAGAGCGGCAGGTCGGTACCCGATGATACGCAACAGCGAGAAGGCTGCTTTGAGACCTGGGGTGGACGATCAGATTTCTGGATTCCAGTTCAGGGCTCCAGAAGACGTCCGGATAGCCCCATAACTATGAAGATCATTGCTACAGCACCAAGATAAACTCTCAGCGCCAGAAGAATGACGCGATCCTCTGAAATTCCATAGTGGGCCGATACTGATTTATATTTGAAAATCAATCTGTAAGTGAACTTTACCGTCTCATACCAAACATAAAATGCGAATGGGACGAAGACCAATAGTCCTATGACATACAACTGAAAAACTGTCATTCTGCAGTTCCTATGGAAGCGAGTTTGTGAACTAAAAAAGCGCTCGCACAGCAGCCGTCCACCTCAACACACGAAGTAATGCCGATTTGCGATATCAACCGTACGCGGTATGCGTCTTTGACTATGCTGAAAAAGAAAGATGCGCGCCAGACTTTGAAGAGTCTCCTTCAACTGATCCGAGATCGTTGGGACAGTCTGAACACGTATCAGGCGATTTATCTCGGAGCGGCAGTCGCCTTGGTGACTGGGGCGATCCCCGGCTTCGTTTTTGGTGACCGGTTTTCGATCATCGGCTTCCTGCTTCTCTTCCCTTTTTGGACCGTGTGGGGACTCAGGGTGTTGTTCGTTGGGCCGTTCCTCCATCAACTCCTCTACACAAAGTACGGTTGGTTTTGTGTGAGTTGGTTCCTCACATTTTCGCTTTTGGCATCGTTGTTCTTTGACCTCGACTGACGCCATCAGAGTAGTTCAGGTCGATATCCAGTGCGTAAACTGCATCAGGAAACATCATGACAACCTGCATATAATGGTGGCTTCGAGCCGTGACCCGAAAAGTCGGGTCACGCAGCGGCTCCGCTGTTTCTCACCTCGCTCGCCGTCGCTGTAGGGCCGCCCTTGTTATCTAAATCAAGGCTGGCAAAGCGAAGAGCATAAGAGCAGCCGATACCATGCAGGCGCAGCCACGCACGGTGTTCCACCACGTCCAGCGCGGCACATAGATGTCCTGCCAGAAAGTGCCGGTTGAAGCATCGGCAAGGCTCATCTTGGCGAGCCGTTCGTTGAGCGGCACGTTGAAGCCAACGGTCACGCCGAAGCAGCCGATGACGTATGTCAGGCCGGCTGCGGCGAGAACGATGCCGGTTCCGCCGGAAATGACGGTCAAACCGTACAACGCAAGGCCGATCGAGACGGGCGCAAGGCCAATGAACAGCACCATGAACACCCA
>JANQJE010000191.1 GCA_028281795.1 Cohaesibacteraceae bacterium
GTCATGGTCTCCGACTGGTCGGCCAGCTCTGCCAGCGGGATGAAAATGCTGGGTGGTACATGCGTCCCGTCGGGCTTGATCCAGCGCGCAAGCACTTCGCAACCCACGATCCTGTTGGTCGCCACGGACACGATGGGCTGGAAATAGGGCACGATCTCGCCGGATCGCAGGCCATCGCGAAGCAGTTCCCGCTCGCTCGGCGCGCGGACCAGACCGCGTGCTGCCAAAAGCCCCAGAAGGAGCGACATCAAAGCGATCACGGCATAGAGCACTGGGGAGGTTTGATCCTGCCATCCTATAAAGGCGGCGTCCGGCAAGGAAATCTTGGCCACTATCGGGTACCGGTCGGAGCCCGCCGAAAACGTTCGGGCATCGCCATCCGGAACGATCGGATCGATGCTGTGGTCCCTTTGGTAGCGCGCGATGACCGACCCGTCTGCCAACGACAAGGCGATTGCCGCCTCGTCGCGGATCGCAGAGGGCAGCATGTCGAAAAGCAGCGCGTCTGTCCGGATGACCGCTGTCAGAAGGTGATCCTGCCGAAACTCCCAGACGATGCCCAGTCCCAGGGACGTTTCATCGGCAAGCTGCATGAGCCTGAAATCGGCGTTGCGGGCGCCCAGAGCGCGCTCGGTGCCGGCAGCGATGGCCGCACCGTCAAGGCCAATGCCTTCGAATGCCTGGCACGTGCCCTCCGGGGTGCGGATCTGCATATCCACCAGAGCGCCATGCTGGTAGATAGCTTCGCGAACCGCGGCAATCGAGTCCGTATCGCAGGTGCTGTGCCCGGCGCTCAGAAGGTCCACCTTCGCGATAATCACATTGTCGATGGCGAACTCCGCCCGCCGGATGAGGTTGTCGACAAGCTCTTCCAGCCGGTGTTCGTTCCAGCTCAGCTTGACGGAGTTCACAGCGTAGTTGGCGCTGAGCCATAGGCCCGCCGCCAGCACCGCTGCCACGCCGACGAACGCAAGCGAACGCCGATGCATCATCGTGCCCCGATGAAACCGCCGCAGTTCCTGTCCCCAATGCATTCCGGCAACCGTTATCCACTCAGTCCGTACACATCGGGGCAGCGTAGAACAGCAAATCCAGCATTCACGTTAAGGCAGCAGGCAAAACGATAGGTTTGGTTAACCGCCAATGGGACGCAACGGTGGTTGAGGGTCCGTCAGCTCATGCCGCTTCGGGCAGACGCATATCGGCCCAGATCGGCAGATGATCGGAGGCCTGACGCGCCAACTCGCCCTGATCCACGCCTGCGTTCGTGACGGTGATTGAACCGGCATGCGCGATCCTGTCGAGTGCCGCCAGCGGCCGTGCCGCGTGAAACGACCGGCCCGGGCTCAACACGGTGAACGCATGGGAGAGCGGCTCCAGTCCGCGGCTCCGGGACCATTCGTTGAAATCGCCCAGGATGATCGCATCGCCTGTTGGTTTCAGACCTTGAGCGAGCGTCTGGAGCTGGCGGCGCCTGTGGCGGCGCGCGAGACCCAGGTGCGTGCACACGACCGAGACGGGCCTTGCCACATCAAGCTCGAAGCGCACGGCGCCGCGCGGCTCAAGTCCGGGAAGATTGATGCGCTCCACGCCGGTGGCCACGATGCCCCTGCGCAGCAGGACTGCATTTCCATGCCAGCCGAGGCTGACATCATTGTCCGCTGCCGGTAGGACCTCAAAGTCCGTTTCCGTCTCGATCAACCGCCGCGGCAGGGCGGAGGGTCTGTCGCCAAGCCTTCTGTCGGCTTCCTGCAATGCCACCAGATCGGCTTCAAGACCGTTGATGACGTCCAGGATGCGACGCGGATTCCGCCGTTGATCCAGCCCCCGGGCTTTTCGGATGTTGTAGCTCGCGAAACGGAGCGTTTGAGGGTCGAAACAAGGCATCATCGTACATAGATAAGAAGCACATTCGTATAAAGAAGGAACCACACCGGCCGATGAAACTTCTAAGAACCCAAAGCCGCATTTTGCTGGTCCTTTGGGGGGTGCTCCTGACCGCAACCCTCGTTGCGCTCGGCGCCCGCCTTTGGGAGTTGGCCTTCGTTTCATTCGCCACGCTAACGCTGTCGGTCGCGCCGCTCGCTCTCGCTTCGCGTTTCTCGCTCACCGTGCCTGTCCCGTTTCTCGTCGCCACAACGCTTTTTGTCACCGGCTCGATCTTCCTGGGCGAAGCCTTCGGGTTCTATGAGCGTCTCTGGTGGTGGGATCTTGCCTTGCACGCCTCATCGGCCGTGGGGTTCGGCCTGATCGGGTTCCTGTTCATCTTCATGCTCTTCGAGGGCGACCGTTATGCCGCGCCTCCCGTTGCCATTGCCTTCCTGTCGTTCTGCCTTGCGGTGACGGTTGGAAGCATGTGGGAAATCTTCGAATATGCGATGGATTTGAGCTTCGGCCTCAACATGCAGAAGAGCGGCCTTGACGATACGATGGGCGATCTGATCGTGAACGCGCTTGGCGGCACCGTCGGCGCCGTCAGCGGTTTCTTCTATGCCAAGGGGCGCGAGAGGCATCTGCTCGCTCCGTTTATCGGCCAGTTTGTTGATGCGAACCGGCGCTTCTACCGCCGGGCGAAGGAACGGGTGCGCCGCTGAGCAGCGGCGCGATCAGCCGTATCCCGGTGCCGTCTCACGGTGGTCCTTGAGCCTGAGCTTTCATGACACTTATGACCCCGGTCTTTTCGCCCCGCGCTTGCCTTTCATGATTGTCCGCACCTTCTTGCCGAACGCCTTGTCGCGCGCGCGGCGTTCGACAAGCGTTTCGGAGTTGTGGCGGTCTTCGGCCAGCAGCTTGCGCCAGCGGCGCAGGCGGTCTGCCTCAAGTGTGCCCTCCTCGATGGCCGCCCACACGGCACAACCCGGTTCGCCGTTATGGGTGCAGTCGGAGAAACGGCAGGCGCGGCCCAACGCGACGATATCCTCGAAGACGTCTTCCAATCCCGAAGCCGCATCGGTCAGTTGCAGCTCACGCATGCCCGGCGTGTCGAGCAGCCAGCCGCCCTGGCGCACACGATGCAACGCGCGGCCCGTGGTTGTGTGCCGGCCTTTGGCATCGTCCTCGCGGATCGCCTGGGTGGCCAGCGCCTCCGATCCTGTCAGCGTGTTGACGAGGGTTGATTTGCCGACACCGGAGGAACCAAGGAAGGCAACGGTCTGGCCCGTGCCGCACCACGCAGCGAGACAGGCGATGCTGTCCGCGTTGCGCGCATCCACCGTCTCGACCAGCAGGCCCGGCTGAAGGCGCCGCGCCTCGTTGGCGTACTCCTCTGGAGCTTCGGTCAGATCGGCTTTGGTCAGCACGATCACGGGTGTGACATCGGCCTCGCGCGCCAGCACCAGATAACGCTCCAGCCGCGCGATGTTGAAGTCCTGATTGCAGGACGAGACGATAAAGACCGTGTCCACATTGGCAGCGATCAGTTGCACACCGCGCCCGGTGCCCGGCGCGCGCCGCTTGAACAGGCTGAACCGGGGCAGAAGGCGTTGTGGACGATATGTTTGTGGGTCGATCAGGAGCCAGTCGCCGACGGTCGGATAGTCCTCGTCCGACGCGGCGTCGGGCATGTAGGAGGATATGAGCGTATCGAGGTCCGGTCCGGCCACGGAAAGGTGCCCGCGATGGACGGCCATTACTCGGACGGGAAGAAAAGACGAGAGATCGTCGCCTGACAGAGCTGTGTTGAAGGAAGGCTTCCAGCCGAGATCGGCCAGACCGGCCTGATGGCCGGGGTTCTGAAGTGTCATGGATGTTCACCAGCTGATGGTATCGGCGTCGAAGCCGACACAGGTAATCAGCGGCACACCGCAAGGTGTGCCGTATTCCAGGCTGGAATCGGTCCGGTGAACGAGTGCAGCGGCGGGGCTGCGCCGATCAGGCACACAGCTCCGAAAAACGGTCTAGATCAGCCGGTCCATCCAGCGATGGGTGAACGGGTGACAATCATAAAGACGAGCCTCCTGCAGAAACGATACGCCCGATAGGTAAGAGCGCTGGGCACGTTTTGCAACGCTGAAGACCTGTCAACGAGAAGGGATTAGGCGCAATCGGGTTGGTGATCGGCGTCGAGACAGGAGCATTGCCTGTGCTCAGCTTTCTGACTCGATCTCCTCTGTGCGGTTGACAGTTACTGGCCAGCACCTGCCGGTTGAACGATGCGGTTAAGAAATCTTACGGCTTCGGCATCGATCCGTGCGTCGGCCCATTCATCGTCCGCCTCGGACGTCGATGGGTAATCGAGCAGCGCCATAACATCCGCCTTGCTTCGGGTCGCAATGGACCATTGGCTGTCGCCCGTTGCTTCACTGCTTGACAGATCGGGTTGGGGCGATTTGTGAATGAGTGTTGCAAGTTCAGGCCGTTGTGCCAGCTTTGCCCAAGTCTGCGGCCATTCTGTCATCAGAACGGTCCAAAGCGCTAGCTGCCGCCAACGCTGGGTTTGCGGCTGAACTTGCAAGCGAAGGCGTGCGGACTCTTGCAAGAAGGCAATCACGTTGATGATCCGCTTGATCTGACGGGGGTTGTTTGGCAGCACATTGCATAGCGGCTCAAGCCGATGACGGATGGCAGCCTCTGCGCTTGGATCCGCAGCAGACCGCAACGCCATGGCGCGGTCCAGGTCCTTCAAGATCCTCTGCTTATCATCCAAAGCGATGCTTTCGTCGTCCAACACCTCCTCTCGTTTTTCGGCTGCTTTAGCTTCTCGTTCGGCGGCATCTATAATCTTCGAAAACGTGTTGAATGTGCTTTGTTCACGCGGAACTTCGTCTTCGGAGTTGCTTTGCTGGTGACCGACACCCAGTAGCGCCCTCACATAGTCGGCGCGCTCATCGTCAGTGGCATCTGGCAACACAATCGACAATTGAATGGCCTTCTCAACAAAACGGCCCCCAAAGGAATGTTCGTCACCAACATTGATGTCTTTCATCGCGTCGTGGGTTTTGGCGAAAGCTTGCTCGATCCAATCGCGGTCGCCGAGAATGAGAAACACAACGCGCGGACTGGTCAGAATGGTCTGCATACCCCGAACCAACTCAACAACGAAGTCTGGCTCGCAGCGATCCAAGTCGTCGACGATCACAAGAACTGGGCGTTTTGCAGCCCTCATCACTTTCGCGAAGTGTTGGCGAAAACGCTCCAGAGGGTCGCCGCCGCCAAGAGAATAATTCTTTGCCGCTTCCGGCGACCCGGACAATAGAGACGACGACATAGTAGCACTGATGGTCCAAAGAAAGGACCCGCCACCAATCAAGATGGCTAGAACCGCGGATACAGCAGCTGACCAGTCGCCAAAGTCAAGGCTGTTGTTGTCTTTGTTTAGTACAGCTTCCAGAAACCCCAGATTGTAAAACAGGATTGCCACAGTGACAGCAATTAGCGTGGTTAGACCGCTCTTGACGAACTGCGGAGTAAACAGTTTCCAACTGGCTTCTGTCGCCCAGTTCCAGAACCTGCTAACCTCCCGAAGAAGCTCATTGGGATGGGCAAAGGCCTTGTTCGGCTGTGGTATGGCAGGGTTAAGCTGTTGCTCATTCCGCTCAAAAGCTTGGGCCTCAAAAATCTGCTTTCGAATGGACTGATAGAAGCACCACCATGGAGGGTCGACATGTTGACGCTGCCAGGCATTGAACATGACGATGTGCCATGGACGCCGAAATTTCTCTGGCCAACTGTTCTCGTCATTCAAGGGTAGCGCTTCCAGAATGGACGGCAGACGGCCGTCTCTCACGCGGTACGGGTTCAGAACCAAACTTAGATAATTTGCAAAACTCGTTTTCCCACCGCCCCAAGGCGCATCGACATGAACGACAAACCCGGGCGATGTTCTAGCTTTTTCGTCCGACGTGTCGGACTTGTTCATCTCATCCCAAATCAGGTTCAGTCTCCCCGCCAGCAGGAACGCAAGGTCCATGCGGCCAAGCATGTCCTGATCGCGTTGAGGAGAATCTGAAAGAAAAACCGTCTCACCGGCTGGGCCGTTTTTGACCGGAACATCATCGGGTGGGAAGATGCCTTGACGTCCATAGACGCGCAAAATGCCGTCGATTTTTTCGGCATAGTCGCGTGGGATATGGCGCAGCGAGAACGACCACATCTTTATTTCGTCGTTTAGGCCGGTTCGCGCAAGCACTTCATCTCGGTTGACCGGCTGGTCATCGAAGAACTCGTTGACGCGTGTTTCAACCCCTGAGATGCCAGACTTGCGTTGTGTGAGTTCGGGCGTCACGACATAGCCAGTTCCCACAATGCCACCGCCATCCGAGCTCCCGGTCTTCGACCGCCAATAGACGATACGGTCGCCTGGGCGCATGATATCGATTTTTGTTTTGCCTTTCTTCCAGATTATTTGGGTCCCAGCTTCAGCCTCTTTTACCCAACGTGCTGCTTCGTTTCTTGGCGTGAACTGAGCAAGCCAGACCGATGGAGAAGGCTCGTTATCAGCGGCCTGACCGTCAGAAGGGGGCATTTGAGATTGTGCTTCCAAAGCTCAGCTCTTTATTTGATTGCGATAAAAATAATTATAGAATTGTAAAATGCAGTCTACTGAGAATTCTGCCGGTGAAGAGAAATTAGCAACACAAAAAAAGCATCTGATTTATATTACATCCATTTCAGGTAAATTGCGACCGTGGACTCTTTGTTAGTTGACTGGGCCGAGGTGTGACAGTCGATATCTCGGAACCAGCAAGCGCTGTAAGAGCATGAGCTTGGCAATCAAGCGTTGTTGAACTTCAAAGCGTGTTGAGTCTTGGAAGCTTGAACACATCCTCATGACGCGCGTTTCGGCTTGAGCTATGGCACGTGTGATGAACCGATCCGCCGCCCAAAGCAGAATCCTGACCGTTGCAAC
Organism: Cohaesibacteraceae bacterium; assembly: GCA_028281795.1. Classification (GTDB taxonomy): domain Bacteria; phylum Pseudomonadota; class Alphaproteobacteria; order Rhizobiales; family MH13; genus MH13. Next base: position 6,848 of record JANQJE010000191.1, read on the forward strand.
ACCAGGTGTGGACCTGGCCGTGCGGGTCGGTGGGGCAGGGCCGCTTGTCATGTTGATGCATGGCTTTCCCGACACATGGCACACATGGGATGCACTGGAGGCGGCTTTGCATCAGGCCGGGTTCCGTACAGCCAACCTTGCGTTGCGCGGCTATGCGCCCTCGGGGCTGCCGGACGGACACGATTGCAGCATGACGGCGCTGACCGGTGATGTGATCGCAGTGCTCGATCATCTGGGGGAGGGGCATGCTCACTTGCTCGGCCATGATTGGGGTGCGACCATCGCCTATGCGGTGGCGGCGCTTTACCCGGATCGGGTTGAGCGCATGGTAACGCTGGCCGATCCGCCACCGTTGGTGTTTCCCAGCGGCTGGCGTGAGCGGCTGACCCGGCCACACAACATTTATCTGGCGCAAGGCGCTGTGTCGGCTTGGCTGCTTCATCGCCGGAAAGCCCAACTGGTGGACCATCTTTACCGGGTTTGGAGTCCGGGTTGGGCTGTACCTGCTGATCATCTGGCCCATGTGCGCCAGACATTCAGCAATCCGCAACGGGCGCGCGCAGCTGTGGATTACTACGCCGCTGGAATGAGTGCAGACGAGCGCAAGACCATGCACCGGCCATTGCCGACGCCGACTCTTGCGATCTATGGGGCGGAGGAACCAGCCGTGCGCCGCGAGGCTTTTCAGGCCGCTGAAAATGGCCTCGGCCCGGGGTCTCGCACGATGGAACTGGCCGGTGTCGGCCATTGGCCGCACCTTGAAGCACCCGAGGATGTGATAGAAGCGGCCATCCGGTTCTTGCAGGATGGGACGGAAACGACCATCGCGATCCGTTGAAGCATGCATGTTATCAATGCGATATGGGTTGGATCCATGGTGAAGACGTCGAGGGCCGGCATGCCGAGGATTGATGCGATCTGCCTGCGCGCTCCCGATCCGCAGAGCCTGAAACGGTTCTACCGCGACACTCTGGGTATGCGCGAGCGGGCTGACGGGACAATCGGGTACGCCGAAGAAGAAGCCGGCCTCCGTTTCGAGAAGAGCGAACGGTCCTACGACATGTCGGTGGACGATCTTTACTGGAAGATTTCCATAAGCGTTCCCAACATCGACCTTGCTTGCGAACAGCTTTCCGGACGCGGCGTTGCGGTCGACGGGCCAAGGCAGTTCGGGGATGTGGCCTATCTGGCTCATTTCAAAGACCCGGCAGGATTTGCGATCGAGCTTCTCGACCATTGGTTCAAAGGCGGTCGACCGGCAGAGGACAATGATCAAAGGTTGCTTGGCGGCGGGGCACACCTGAATCTGCTGACATTGCGCACGCACGATATCCGGCAGGTGGAAAGCATCTGCACAGAGATCGGGATGACCCCGCTGTCGGTCATCCCGGTGCGCGAACACGGCTTCACGCTCTATTTCTATGGAGTCCCGGACGAGGGCTTGCCGAATCCGGACCTTCAGGCCGTCGAAAACAGAACCTGGGTATACCGGCGTCCTTACACCGTCCTTGAGGTTCTGCACCACGAACAAGACACAGAGATGAGGCGCCCTGCTGCCGGCGAAGCAGGATATCACGGCGCTTTGCTATCGGGATTGCCAGCAGGGTTGGGTAGCAACCCTTTGCGATTGTACCCGGCAGGCAGCCAGTAAAAAACCTTAACAGACACCCGATCAGGGTGACGACCGTCTGACCAGCCACCCATTTACTTGGTCCGACCCTGTCCGGGCCGATAAAGCATCGCCGCCGCGAAGCCCACAAGTGCCAGAACACCGCTGACATAGCCGAGCATGTCGAAGCCAAACGAACCGACAATCAGGCCGCCGACGCCCGCACCGATACCCTGGCCGAGATAGATCACCGACGTGTTCATCGCGAGCGTCAGCGCACTCTGCTCCGGGCTGGCCTGAACAAGGGCCTTCTCGATGGCCGGCGACGGCGCGATGAGGGCGGCTGACGTCAGGAAAATGGTCAACGCGACGAAACCGATCGTGGCGACGGCACCCGGCGCACCGGTTGCCAAGGCTATCGCCCAAAGGAACAGGACCACTGCCAGCGCCATGTACATGGCCCGCATGTTCGGGATGAACGGCCGCTTGTCGGCAAGAAGGCTGCCCAGGGCCAGACCGGCAATCGAACCGAAACCGATGGCCGACTGCATCGCCCCGATGCCTGCGCCCGTGAAGCCGGTGGTGAGGGTAATGATGGGACCGAGAAAGGCGATGATCGGGTAGGCGGCGACAAACGACATGCCGATCAGAAACAGTCCAAGCCGGACGACCGGCAGTCTGATGACGCGCCAATCGGCGCGCGGCGCGGCAGCGCCAGGCCTGCTGGCGGGAACAGCGAGCGCAATGGCGGGGATCACGGCCAGAGCGATGATCGAGGCGAACAGGAACGTTGCGCGCCAGCCGAACAGACTGCCCACAACGGTTCCTATGGGCACACCCGCAATGAAAGCGACGGTCAGCCCCGACAGGATCATGCCAAGCGCCTGTCCCTGCTTGTCAGGCGGCACAAGGCTAGCGCCAATGGCCCCTGCCATCGGCATGACAGCAGCAGAAACGATGGCCGCAAGGATACGGGCGGCCAGGAAGCTCTCAAAGTCGGGCAGGAAGGCTGTGATCAGGTTGACGAGGCCAACACCGGCGAGCGACGCGATCAGGATGCGTTTTCGCTCAAAGCGTGCAAGCGCACTGACGACCAGAGGCGAGGCAACGGCGCTGGCGATGGCAAACGCCGCGAGGAGCTGTCCGGCCCTTGCCACCGAAACGTCGAGGTCTTGAGCAAGATCGTCAAGCAGCCCGGAGAACACGTAGCTCTGCGTGCCCACCACAAAGGCCGCAAGGGCGAGGATGTAGATGGCTGAGGGCATCGGTCACGTTTCTGCCTTGGCAGGTTTGAGAAGTTCAGCCAGGCAGTCTCTGAGTTTGGCGCTCACGGTGGCATCGCTGAAGGCGGCCTCATCGGCGTCGAACTGCACATCCCATGGGCCGACGGAAAGCGTTCCGCGCAGATCGGCACCCATGTGGGGGGCGCTCGCGACAGCCGTTGCGAGGACGCTCGCCGCACCCTGGTCTCCTGCGGAGGCGGAAAGGAACAGGGCCGGCTTGCCCTGATAGACATCCACATCCACGCGCGACGCCCAATCGAGCACGTTCTTGAAAGCGGCGGTGTAAGTGCCGTTATGCTCGGCGAAGGAAACGATAAGCGCGTCCGCCTCGCTGATCCTCTGGATGAAGGCATAGGCTGCTTCCGGGATGCCGAGCTCCTGTTCGCGGTCGACTGAGTAGATCAGCATCTCAAAGTCATTGAGATCGAGAAGATCGATGCGGAATGGCTCGTCGAACGCCGTCGTCAGAACATAGGCGGCATGACGGGCGAGCTGACGGTTGATGGATCGGCGGCTTGTGCTGGCGCCGAAGGCGAGGATGTTCATCGGGAATCTCGACCTGAAGTCTTTTCCCGGTCGATATGATTTGTTACACTGAAGCTGAAAAGAGGTGTAAATACGCGCTATATGCGCATTTTTGCAACATAATATGGACAACTGGAACGAAATCAGGACAGCCGCCACGGTGGCGCGCATGGAGACCATCAGCGCTGCTGCCGACCAGCTTGGCGTGCATCGGGCGACCGTCACCCGCCATATCGATGCGCTGGAAGCGGCCCTCGGTGCCAAGCTCTTTCAGCGCCATGGGCGCGGTTTCACGCCCACCGAACTGGGACGCGAGCTTCTTCGGATCGCCGATGCGACAGAGACTCAGTTTGGCGAGTTGACCCGGCTGGCGCGCGGGACCAAAGCGGATTTGCAAGGGGAGATCGTCGTCACCTGCCTGGACGTGCTGGTGCCGTACATTCTTCCCCATCTTGCCAGCTTTCAGAGCGCCCATCCGGGCATGACGTGTCACATGGTCAGCAGCGACCGTAAGCTCAAGCTGGAGTATGGCGAGGCCGACATGGCATTCCGCCTTGGGCTCAAACCGTCGAATCCCGACAATGTCGTTCTGGATGCCGGCACAATCGCGATAGGCCTGTTCGCCACGCAGGACTATATCGACGCACACGGCATGCCCGACCTTGGTGGGGGCTGGACGGGACACCGCTTTGTCGGCGCCGACGCCTCGGCACCCACGACGCCGTACCTTGAGTGGCAGCGCGACACCGTGCCCAAATCTGCCATAGGCTTTCGCACGAACTCCGTTGTGGCCATATGGGAAGCCGTGCGCGCTGGCCTGGGGATCGGGTTTCATCCGACCGGCACGGCAGAAGACGCTGGTCTGGTGTCCGTCCATGCACCGGAGCCGGACTGGCATGAGACCATCTGGGCCGTCACGCATATGGACCTTCACCGGACGGCCAAAGTTCAGGCCCTTGTCCGAATCCTCAAAGCAAACCGACGCTCATCTTAAATGCTGCAAAAATGCGCATGTTAGGCGCATTCATCAGCCTTGCTCGCTTGATTGCAGCATAACATTTTCCGTTCAGGCCATCTGACAAGGAAAATGCACATGACTGTAAACACCAGGAAAATCTATGACCGCCCGATCGCCGTGGCAGGCGCCACCGGCAAGCAGGGCGGCGCTGTTGTCCGCCATCTGCTGGCGGGCGGCCATACCGTTCGTGCGCTCACGCGCAACCCGTCCAAGCCGGGCGCGCAGGCTCTGGCAGATGCCGGTGCGGATGTCGTGCAGGCCGATCTGGAAGACCGGGCGTCTCTGGACGCCGCGCTTGCAGGTGCCGCAGGACTCTACTCGGTCCAGGACTTTCTGGAAGCCGGTGTCGAGGCCGAAGAGCGCCAGGGCTTGAATCTGACGGCAGCGCTAGCGGCGTCCCAGGTTGAGCATGTCGTTTACACCGGCGCATCCGCCATGGACCGCAACACCGGCGTGCCGCACCTTGACAGCAAATGGGCTGTCGAGATGGCGGTGCGGGCTTCCGGCAAGCCGTGGACGGTTTTCCGCCCGGCAGCCTTCATGGATAATTGGGAGTGGGACCGTCAGAGCATCGCCGAGTCAGGCATGGTTCGGTATCCGATGCATCCGACCATGCCCTATGCGCAGATTGCGTGCGATGACATTGGGCGGATGGTCGCTCAGGCCTTTGAACACCCCTCGGTGTGGGCCAACAAGGCAGCGCCGATCACCGGCGATGTTTCGACCATGGAAGAGATCACCGCGACGCTCGGCCGGGTATTAGGCCGGGAATTGACGTATCATCAGCTCACCTGGGATGAAGTGGTGGCCGAGCAGGGAGAGGAACTGATGCTCATGTACCGTTCCTTCGACACCTATGGCATGGACGGTTCACCGTATTTCCTGCGTCGCTGGCTGTCTGGCGTCACCGACTTTGAAGCCTATTTGCGCAAGGCGGGGTGGGACCGGTGAGCGCACCGGTATCGACTGCCGAAGAGGTTCTGGCGTTCTGGTTTTCCGACGAGACGAAGCTGCACTGGTTCGCATCCACCCCTGAGTTCGACGCCCGTGTGAAGGACGTGCTCGGTCCGGCTCATGAGCAAGCTGTTGCGGGCAATCTCGACGCCTGGAATGAAACACGTGGGGGCCGTCTGGCCCTCATCATTCTGCTCGATCAGGTGCCGCGCATGATCTTTCGGAAAACCGCGCGATCCCATGACAGCGATGCTTCGGCGCTGGCGCTTGCCAGGCTATGCCTGCAGCATGGCGACGATATCGCCTTGCCCGATCAAGATGACCGCCGCTTGTTCTATTATCTGCCGTTCATGCACAGCGAGAACCTGGACGATCAGCGGCGCAGCGTGGAACTGCACGAGACATACGGGCCTGAATCCGGCCTCAGCTGGGCGCGCGGCCACAGGGATACGATCGCCCGTTTCGGGCGCTTCCCACACCGCAATGCGCATCTGGGACGGGAAAGCACACCCGCCGAGCTCGCATTCCTGGCGGCGAAAAAGGAGCAGTGATGGACAGGTATGACAGTGGCGAAGCCGTAGCCCGAGCCTTTTTCGATGCGTGGAATGCCGGTGATGCGGATGCGATTGCGGCGCTGTTCCTCGACGATGCCGATTTCGTCAATGTCGTCGGCTTCTGGTGGCGCTCAGCCCGCCAGATCCGCAAGGCTCATGACTACGGCTTCCGGCGCATCTTCAGCGGTGCGACGTGCCGGATCACCGACCTGAAAGTGCGCGCGCTGTCAGCCGACATCCACGTGGTTCACACGGTGTCGACACTGCAAGGGCAGACTGCTCCTGATGGAGAAACGGCAGGTGAGCGTGTTGCCGTCATCTCCATGGTGACCCAGCGACAGAACAACGGGTTCCTGATCGTGAGCTGCCAGAACACCGATCGGATTGAAGGTGCCGACACGCATATCGCAGCGTCGGGCGGCCTGCGCCCCATCAGCTATCGGTAAGGGCTTGCCGACACCGATCTGCCGACAACGGACGTACTGTGGAGAGAGCGCCAAAGCCTTCTTCTCTTGCTTCAGCCCTCATCCAGCGCTTCAGTCATCGCCTTCTACGTTCCAATAGGCCTGCGCTTCCACGGGCAGTGTCGCCAGAACGCGCTCGAATGCGCGAGTATCGACACATCGCCTGATAGCCCAGGCCGTGGCGTCTATCGCGTTGTCGGGGGTCAGATTGTGATGGCGGCGGATAGCCTGCACTTCCCGGATCAGGGTGGTGCGGTTGGGGAAGGGGGCAGGTTCACCGGAAACGTCCCAGTCCTTGACGAAGATGGCCCGAAGAACCGTCGGAAGAATGCTGGCAAAGTCCAGACCCTGCTGCGCCGTCAGGCGGCGCCGGAAAACCTGCAGCGCCGCGTCGACAGCGGTGTAGGCCATGTTGTTCGACTCCAGATCCATGCGCTGCTTGACGTCGTCCAGGAACGCCCGCCACTCCTCGCTCGAACGCTGATAGGTCGCAGGCATCGGCATTGAGAATTCCGTCCATGTTTTGCAGGGCTGAAACGATAACACCGCTTATCCGGTGCAGCACGTCATGATCGCAAATCGATCACCGGCAGGAAAGCATGCCAACCGTTGACGAATGGCCGCCGGCCTTATACATAGCCACATGGCTATTCAATATTCGGATCCTTTGGATCGTACGTTCCACGCCCTGGGCGATGGGACCCGGCGCAAAATGATCGCCATGCTGGCGGCGAAAGGCACGCTGAGCGCGAGTGAACTGCGTCAACCTTTCGATGTGGCGCAGCCGACCATCTCAAAACATATCGGCACGCTCGAAGCTGCCGGTTTGGTCACGCGCCAGATCGAGGGACGGGTGCATCGTTTCTCGCTGAAAGCAGAGACCCTGAAGTCCGCCGAAGATTGGATCGGCGATCATCGCGCGTTCTGGGAAGGCACGCTGGACCGGCTGGAGGCCTTTGTGACGTGCGAGGAAGGTTTCGAATGAGTGAGAGTGTTCCTTTGATCGTCCAGCGTACGATCGCAGCGCCGTGTGAGCGGTTGTTTTCAGCCTTCTCGACGGCTGACAAGCTGGCGCAGTGGTTCGTCCCGTCGCCCGATGTGCAGGTGAGCGTGCTGGTCTATGACTTCAAAGAGGGCGGTGCTTTTCGGCTTCGCTATGACATGGGCGAACCTCGGCGCCCTGTTGTCGCCGGTGTCTTTGAGGCCATCGACCGCCCAAACCGCATTGCCTTCACCTGGGTCTGGCAGGCGCCGGATCCGCTGGAGGGTGTTCCGATGACGGTCGTGTTCGAGTTCAAGTCGAGGTCAGGGTCAACCGATGTGGTTGTGACGCATTATGGCATCCCAAGCGATGGGGCATGCACGGTTCACGAGGCAGGCTGGAAAGGAACGCTGGCCCGTCTTGAGGCCAGGATGATGGAGACACACACGGCATGAGACATCTGGCTCTTCTGACCTTCGTAACGCTCGATGGTGTGATGCAAGGCCCCACCTCGCCGGAGGAGGACCCGTCCGGCGGCTTTGACCGCGGCGGCTGGGCCGGGCCTTACTGGGAGGGCGTGATGGACCAGGTCGTCAGCGTTGCGATGAACGCTCCGTACGACATGCTCTTCGGCCGCAAAACCTATCAGGCGTTTGCCGGTCACTGGCCGCACGTTTCCAACGACCCGGTTGCAGACCGGATGAACGCGGCGCGCAAATATGTTGTCAGCCGGTCAGAACCGGACCTGCCCTGGGGCCCGGCTGAGACGGTTTCAGGCAATGTCCCGGCGCGCATAGCGGAGTTGAAGGCCGCAGACGGGCCTCTCTTGCAGGTTCATGGAAGCGGAGTGCTCTGCCAGACTTTGCTGGCTGAAGGGCTCGTCGACGAGCTGCGGCTTTGGACTTTTCCCGTCACGGTTGGGGCCGGCCGGAAGCTTTTTTCCGATTCACCTGCCCGGCAAAGCTGGCAACTCACCGCATCGGCTGTCACACCCAACGGTGTCCACATGACGATCCACAAGCGAGCCTGACACGGACGAAGACTACCGATCATGGCCGGTCAGTCCGTGATGCTTGTCGGCAGTCGGCCAAATCCTTGCAAACCCCCTAATGTTCATGCATTGTTCTCATTGCGAATCCATTTGGAGCAGAGGGAAGCAGACCGGATGATCAAGGGAAGCTGTTGCTGCAGGGCAGTCAAATTCGAACTGTTGGCCGAGCCGTCCATGATGGGCACATGCCATTGCTCCCGGTGCCGCAAGGTCGGCGCGAGCACCTTCGTGTTTGTCAAGCGAAACGACCTGAAATGGATTGACGGGAAAGAGCACGTTGCTCTTTTCCAGCAGGGCTCGCCTTACAAATATGGTCGGTGCTTCTGCAAAATCTGCGGAACATCGCTGGGCGAAATCCTGTCGGAGGAGGACAGTTTCCCGATTGCCGCCAATGCGCTCGATGGCGAGTTGGCGCTTGAGAACCGGTTCCATGAATTTGTTGCCGAAAAGCCGGCCTGGTATGCGATTTGCGATGACGCAAAGCAGTTCGAGGGACACCCGACGCCGTCCTGACGGAGGGTCATCTTCCGGGTGTGAGCCATACAACGTGTCGTAGGGCAGGGGTCGTGGCCGTTTCTCGCTTCAGCATGACCTGCTCTGATCGAGACCAATGAGTCTTGGCCCTAGAGCTTTTCTCCAGGCAGTCTTACAGCTTGTTCGATCCAGGAGGCGATCTGCGCGTCATCCAGCGCATCGTCCTCATGGATGTTGAAGTAGCGCGTGCCTTCCACCTTGGAGGCGACGGGCGGCTCCGGCTCCAGGGAAGCGCCCTGCATGAAGGTCAACTGAACGTATTTCTTGTAGCAGTACATCCCCATGAAATAGCCGTCGTCCTTCCCAAAAAGCGGCGTGTTCCACTTCACCGCTTTTCGAACGTCCGGGAACACCCGTTCAACAATCCGGTCCACGCGATGGCCGATGGCGCGCTTCCAGCCGGGCATGGCGGCGATGTAGGCCTGCACCGGCGCATCGCCTTCGCCCTTGGCGATCTGAGGGTTGCCGCTCGATAGGAGCCTGGGTTCTGCCTGATCCTGCATCTCGCCATGCTAGCACGAATAGGGCTGGTCGTGAGAACCTGTTTCGTCCCCCTCTTGACCAGCCGATAAAGTATCTCTTGGCTGGCCGTGACAGTCAGAGGGCAGGTTCGATCATGGCAAAAGAGAAGAAGTCCTACGACCTCGATGTGCCCATTACAGATGAGGTCGACAGGGAGCAGATGATGGATGCGGTCAACCGCGCCGCCACTGCCACCGGCCTCTATATCTCGCACGTTGGCGGCTATTCCCGGGTGAAGTACCCCAACTCGGTGCACTGGCATTTCAAGCGGGACAAGAAAGAGCCCGGACTGATCGATGCAACATTCTGGAAGGAGGGAACGAGGTTCTGGCTGATTGTGCGGCACAACGAACCGCAATGGGTGCATGACACAGCGCCACGTCTTCATGCGGCGCTTCGGCACGCTCTGACCTGACCCGTGAACAGCGGCTCAGCCTTTTGACTATTTTCGTCAGGGCGCCTGGCAATGCTATGCCTGCCGGATGCTGTATGATGTGGCGAAATTTCTGCATGTGACCGGTGTTGCTATGCTGATGGGCAACATCACCGTCACGGCCATATGGAAGTTCTTTGCCGACCGTGACGGGCGGCCCCAGGTGCTCGGCTTTGCGCAGAAACTCGTGACCTACACCGACTGGTCGATGACCTTCTGGGGCGTGGTGCTGATCATGGGCGGCGGTTACTTCATGGCCCTGTCGGCAGGCTTTGCACTGGACGAGGGATGGCTGCTCTGGAGCCAGATCTTTTTCGTCCTGTCCGGGATGATGTGGCTTTTCATCATCGTGCCGATTCAGATCAAGCAGGCGCGGTTGGCCAAGAGCTTCTCCGGCGACGATGTCGGCGAGGAGTACCGCGCGCTTTCAAAGCGCTGGCTGATGTGGGGCCTGATCAGCACGGTGC
>JANQJE010000233.1 GCA_028281795.1 Cohaesibacteraceae bacterium
AACGAACCCCGATAAAATCCGCATAGTCGTCGAGCACCGTCTCCCACCACACGAGGTCGGCGCGGAAGGTTTCAACGGTGATTCCATACCGCGTGTTGATGGCGAACTGGATAACTGCATCGCCATCATCGCGGATGTATGCCTTACCGAAACGGCGGGTGGTGTTCCACTCGTTCATCTGATCGGTCGTCACACCGCTTGTTTCAAACGAGGCCGTGAACGTCAGGTCTGCGCAATCGGGGTCGCAATTGTAGACGTCGACCGCATAGTTGATGCCGTTGACCGACGCGGCGATGTAGTCTTCGCCATTGTCGTCACGTTCCAGACGCGCGCTGCCGATTTCGGCGACCAGCAGGCGCAGGTCGCTGAGATTGGCGAAGACCAGGCCGCCTGAGTTACCACCGGGGACGGTGGCGAAACTGTCCCCGGGCTCATCGGGCGCTGGCGTAACCGGTGGTGCTTTCTGGCCCAAAACCCTAACAATGTCCGGCTTTTCACCGGCGACGCTCTCGGCAGCCTGTGCGTCGACCAAGGCAAGAGGCAGAACAAGCCACGCACTTGCAAGCACGGTCGCGAGCCTCTGGCGGTAGACCTTCTTGACCATGACGCCCTCCCTGTTCGTGCCGTCAAGTCGTCCCGGATGAGCAGCATGCCAAACCGCGCAGCGCCGCGCAACGCGTCAAACGGCATGGCTACCGGTCGGCGCGCTGCCAGGCCCCAGTCTCCGACTGCTTCCAATAGGAAAGATCATGACCAGCATCACGCAACTGCTTCCAGACAACCCGCGCGTCCTGAACCGCGTCATCTTTGCCGCCATCGAACATAAGGACAACGCGCTCATACCGGTCCAGCGCTGCTTCCTCGGCTGGCAGAGCCCCCTCGACGAAAAACCTGACCTTGGCGCCGTTGGGATTGTCTGATGAAGGGGTGAGCAGGATCGGCTGGCGCGCGGCGCCATCGGCATCGACCGACCCGGCGTTGGCATGCGGCAGGAAGCTCGCATCGCTGAACGTCCATAGATGCTCATCCAGTTCCGCTATGCGTTGCGGACTGCCCACCTCGACGACAACGCGCCAGTCACGTTGCAGACATTTGGCCAGGAGTTGCGGCAGCGCCGTCTCCAGGCTGATTGTCTGCAGGTGATAGAACGCGATGTCGGCCACGGTCGGTCGGCCCTAACTCTCTTCGTGCGTGTCGCGAATGTAGGCGTCGAGCAGCCGCACACCGAAGCCCGACCCGAAGGACTGGTTGATTGCCGTTTTCGGCGCCGACATGGCTGTCCCTGCCACGTCGAGATGCGCCCAGGGCGTTTCACCGACAAAACGATGCAGGAACTGGGCGGCGGTGATGGATCCGGCGAACCGCCCGCCTGTGTTTTTCATGTCGGCAAAGCGCGAGTCGATCATTTTGTCGTAGGCAGGACCGATCGGCAGACGCCAGACTTTTTCGCCGGTCTTTTCGCCAGCTTCGTGCAGGGCATTTGCGAGATCGTCATCGTTGGAGAAAAGCCCGGCATGCTCCTTGCCGAGCGCGACGAGAATAGCGCCGGTGAGCGTGGCAAGATTGATCATCACCTTCGGCTCGTATGTCGTGCGCGTGTAGTGCAGCGCGTCGGCCAGGACCAGCCGGCCCTCGGCGTCGGTGTTGATGATCTCGATGGTCTTGCCGGCCATCGACGTCACGATATCCCCGGGACGCTGGGCTTTGCCGTCGGGCATGTTCTCAACCAGACCGATAACACCGACGACATTGGCCTTCGCCTTGCGGGTGGCCAGAGCGTGCATCAAACCGACGACGCAGGCCGCCCCTCCCATATCGCCTTTCATATCTTCCATCCCGGCCGAAGGTTTGATGGAGATGCCGCCGGTATCGAACACCACACCCTTACCCACAATGGCGACCGGGGCCTCGCCCTGCTTGCCCCCCTTCCATTCCATGATGGCCAGGCGCGCCGGTTTCGCCGACCCCTGTGCGACGCCCAAAAGCGCGTTCATGCCAAGGTCCGACATGGCTGCATCGTCAAGCACGGTCACGTCGACATCCAGGTCGCCAAGCGCTTCAGCAACGCCGGCGAACTCAACCGGCCCGAGCACATTGGGCGGCTCATTGACGAGATCACGGGCGAGCAACGTGCCCGATGCAATCGCGTCAGCTTCCTGGAACGCCGTTTCCAGGGCATCCTTGTCGGCGCTCAGTACGGTAACCGCCAACGTCTCGGGCGGGGTTTCCTCCTCGCCATCGTCGTCGGTCTTTTCAGGCTGGCTCTTGTAGCGGTCGAAGCGATAGGCACCGAGCTTGAGACCGGCGAGAACGGCAGCGGCATCACCGACATCCATATCGTCGAAACAGAGCGTGGCCTCGGCCGCTTTGCCCACTACGTCGGACAATTTGCCGCCCAGCATTAGATAGGGTTCGGGACCTTTGGCTTTATCCGGATCGACGCCAGCCAAAACGACCTGCGGCGCAGGAGCCGACTCCAGCGCAAACACTCTTACCGTTTCTCCCCACCCGGCCTTGAACTTTGCCGCTTTGGCAGCAGCTAACAGCCCGCCATCGCTGTCGCGGTCGAGCTTGTTCGCAGCCCCCGGCAGATCATCTGCCGAGGGGGTGAAAACCATCAACGGGCCGTCGGGAAGCTTTGGCCAGGCATCGGCTACGGTATGGGCGAGAAAGGTGAAGGAAAGTTGCGGCATTGAAACCTCGTTTGCTCGGACTGAGCGCCGTGGGACGTCTAGGTCATATTGATTCACGCCGGTTGCGGCGCTGTCACTTCGCTGCCTGACGTGGCGCATGAGGCGTGATTTGGCAAGCGCCCGTCAAAAGGTTTGCCGGAATCGACCTGGTCTGCTCTCAATGGTCTCTGGGCAGGCGGGTTTTTCTTGTTTACAAAGACTTAACCCCCTTTATTGGCCGAAATTTAGCCATTGTAGGTGGCAATGAACTTTGGGACTTTTGATGGACGTTCGGCCCTTTTAGCGCCGGAAGCTGTGCAGACGGTTGTAGCAGGCAGTGTTTTGTCTGCCGGTCACCGTTTGTGCGGGGAGTGATTGACGTTTGAAACTCGGACACGTCAGCCTTTTTGATCGCTACCTGTTTCGACAGGTGGTGCTGACATTCGTCGGCATGCTGGTCGCCATGACGGCGGTGATCGTCTGCATCGTCGCGCTGCAGGAGTTGGACGTCGTGACCAATCAGGGCGCGGCGCTGATGACGTTTGCATTTCTGACGTTTCTCTCGATGCCGCAACTTGTCAGCGTCGTTGCGCCGATAGCGCTGTTCCTGGCTCTGCTGATGACTCTCAACCGATTGAGCGCCGAAAGCGAGATCGTCGTCGTCAACGCTTCCGGCGGCAGTCCTTTGAGCCTGCTGCGCCCGATCATGGCTGCTGCGCTCGTCGTCAGTGTTCTGGTTGCGCTTCTCGGGCATGTCATCGCGCCGCCAGCGCAGAAGGCCTGGCGCTTTCTGATCAGTGACGTTCGCGCCGATCTCCTGGCGACCGTGGTGCAAGAGGGTGCGTTTTCCTCACTGCAGGATGGGCTGACCTTTCACATGCGTGCGCGGGAACCCGGCGGTGTGCTGGCGGACATCATGATCGCCAACACGCGCGATTATCCGTCGGAGACGATCTATTTCGCGCAACGCGGAACCATTGTGCGCGGGGAAGCCGGTGCTTTCCTCTCCGTTGAAGACGGTGTGATCCAGCGCCGCACGGAATCGGAAAGCGGGCGGGTCAGCACGGCCTATCTCTATTTTGACAGCTATTCGATTGACCTCAGTTTTGCCGACCGCTCCTCAAGCCCGGAGCATTTGAAGCCTTCGGAGCAATCGACCGCTTACCTGTTGAACCCGGACACCGACGATCCCTTCTATCTTAACCAGCGCGGGCGCTTCGTTTCTGAACTGCACAACCGGATGGCCCTGCCGCTGTTCCCGCTTGCTTTCGCGATGATCGTGGCGCTGGCTCTGGGCACACCTCATTCCGGCCGCGCCGGCCGCAGCAAACGTGTGCTGGGCGCCATTGCAGGGGCGGCAATACTGCAGGGTGCTCAGTTTGGCATCTCAGGTCTCATCACAAGTGCGCCTATGACCTGGCCGATTGTCTATCTGTTACCCCTTTGTGTCATGGCCTTCGTCTGGTTGTCCTTGACCGGACGGATCCATCTCACGTCCCTGGCACCCAAGCGCGTTGCCTTGCCAAAACGCCCAGCGCTGACGCAAGGGACGAAGTAAACAATGCGCCTTTCGCCTTCCCTCAATCGCTATCTGGCAATCGTCTTTGCGCGACATGTCGGCTTCGTGTTCATCGGAGCTTTTGCCTTGATGTTGATGATTGACGTGATGGAACTGTCACGGCGTGGCAGCGACCTTGAGGTGCCGTTCTCCATCATTGTGGCCATCTCCGCTATGCGGCTGCCATCCCTGGCTGAACAGCTTGTGCCTTTTGCGGTTCTTATCGGAGCTTTGATGACGCTGGTGACGCTCTCGCGGCGTTCAGAACTCATTGTGGCGCGTGCGTCGGGCCTTTCCGCATGGCAGTTCCTCATTCCGCTTGTCGTCGTGGCCGCGATGGCAGGTGTGCTGGCGACGCTTTTGTACAATCCGCTTTCGGCCAGCCTGAAGGTCCGCTCCGATGCAATCATGGCCGAACGGTTCGGCGGCAGCACGGCCAACATTGACCCGGGCCGCGAGGTCTGGTTCCGCCAATCGACGGGTAACATCATGACGCTAGTGCGGGCGGCATCGGCAACCAATGAAGGCCGAACGCTGCATCAGGTGAGCGCGATGCTGTTCGATGAGAACGGCGACTTCAATCAGCGTGTCGATGCTGACCGCGCGGTTCTGCGCGATGGCGCCTGGCATATGGAAAATGCCACCATGACCGACACGCATGGCGAAACGCGTGACATCGACGTTTTCACTCTGACAACACCGCTCACGGCCGATGATGTGGTGGGCCGTTTTACACCTGCAAACGCCGTGCCTATCTGGTCGCTTCCCGGCCTTGCAAATAAGGCACAGGAAGCCGGTATCGCGGCGGATCGCTACAGATTCCAGTTTCAGGCCTTGCTCGCACGGCCCATGCTGCTTATGGCGATGGTGTTGGTGGCCGCAACCGTTTCTTTGCGGTTCTCTCGTCATGGGGGAACGACAAAGCTTGTTGTGGCTGGGTTGAGCGCTGGATTTATCGTGTTCGTGGTGAACGAAATCGCTGGAGACCTTGGGGGCGCGGGGCTTGTGAGCCCGGTGCTGGCAGCCTGGGTTCCACCGGTGGCTGCAGGCCTGTTCGGAATCACGGCCCTGCTTCATCTGGAGGATGGGTGAGCTTGGCCGCGTTGTGGTTCCAAACCATCGCACGCAAAGGTGCGGTACTGGGCCTTGCCGCCAGCCTGCCGCTGGCAGCGGGCACCGTCGGTTTTGCGGACCTTATGGGCGCATCCACGGCCCATGCTCAATCGGTTCCAGGCTTCAATGAACCCGATCCTGATGCTCAGATGTTCATGGAAGCCGATGAGCTTCTTTACAATGAGGCCACCAACACGGTGACCGCGCTTGGCCGTGTGACCATTTTTTACGATGGCTACACCGTCAATGCCGATGAAGTTATCTATGACCGTGGCCGTGAGCGCGTTCTGGCCCGCGGCAATGTCGTTCTGGTGGAACCTGGCGGCGCCGTCATTCGCGCAACCTCCGCCGATCTCAGCGATACATTGGCCGACGGCTTTGTCGACGCTCTGCGCGTCGATACGCCCGACCGTACCTTCTTCACGGCCCGCAATGCGACGCGCCGTGACGATGGAACCGTGACGGAGTTCGACAGCGCGACCTACACCGCATGTGAAGCCTGCCCCGACAATCCGGACAGACCACGGGCCTGGGAGTTCCATGCCGACACCATCACCTATGACGAAGTTCAGAAGATGGTCTACTACCGCAATGTGCGGCTGGACTTCTTCGGCGTTCCGATTGCCTGGCTTCCGTTCTTCGCGCACCCTGACCCGACGGTTGAGCGCAAGACCGGGTTCCTGCGACCTACCCCCATACAGGATAGTGACCTAGGTTTCGGTGTTTCGACCCCCTACTATTTCGCGCTCTCTCCAAGCTTCGATTTCACCGTTACACCGACGGCCTACACAACGCAGGGTCTTCATCTTCAAGGGGAATGGCGGCAGAGGCTTGAAAACGGAGCCTACAGTGTTCGCGCTTCCGGCATCCGCCAGCTCGACCCTGAAACATTCGGTGGTCAGCCAGGCGACCGCAACTTCCGAGGAAGCCTGGCCAGCAATGGCGCCTTTACGTTGAACCCGCGCTGGCAAGCTGGCTGGAACCTGTATTGGCAATCCGATCGGCGCTATTTCCGTGACTATGCCATCGAATCAAGCGGTGCGAGCCAGGTGGTGTCGGACATCTATCTCACCGGCCTGCACGACCGCAGCTATTTCGACGCCCGTGTGGAGCGCATCGAAGTCACTTCGATTTCCGATGAAAGCCAGACCCAGCCATGGACATTGCCCGTCGTCGACTACGACCGGCGCTTCACTCCGGATACTTTCGGCGGTGAACTCAGGGTTTCGGCCAATGTCCAAGGCATCGTTCGCCAGGATTCTTTCGAACGGACCCTCAGCATCAATGGTTCGACGGTGAACGCGTTTGAAGGGCTGGAAGGTCAGTCCTCGCGCGCAACCGTGGATGTTGGCTGGCGGCGCGAGTTTATTGGTCCGCTCGGTCAGGTCTTTACGCCCCAGGTCGGCTTTCGCGGCGATATGATCGGCTACAATCTCGGCAACACCGCCAATGTGGTGTTCGACGATGGAGAGAACTCGTTCTTCCGTGGCATGGCATCCGCCGGACTGGAATGGAAGTGGCCCTTCCTGATCACGGCGCCGGGCAGCACCCACATCGTGGAACCGGTGGCACAGTTCATTGCCCGTCCGGACGCAACACGGACCGGTGAGGTGCCGATTGAGGACTCCCAGAGCCTGGTTTTCGACGGCTCGAACCTTTTCGAGTGGGACAAGTATTCCGGTTATGACCAGCTTGAAGGCGGCACCCGCGCGAATGTTGGCGTGCGCTATACCGGAACCTTCGACAATGGATTGTCGATGAGTGGTGTGATCGGGCAATCCTTCCATCTGGCGGGTGAGAACCCGTATGCGGTGAACCCGACAGGCGCCAATATCCTGACCCCCAATGGCGCCGACAGCGGCCTGGAAACAGACCGGTCGGACTATGTCGCCATGCTGACGGCACGAACGCAGAACGGTTTCTCGTTGACCACGTCAGGACGTTTCGATGAAGAGGATCTGACGCTGGAGCGCGGCGAGTTCATTGGCTCAGCCAATGTATATGGTGTTTCAACGACGGCGACATACGCGTTTCTCGCCGCACAGCCTGAACGCGGCATCAACGAAGATCATCAGGGCGTCTTTGGCAGCGTCGCCTTCAACGTGACCGATCATTGGCGTGTGGCGAGCAGCGTTCGCTACGATATCGATGATACACAATTGATGGGTCTTGGCCTTGGCATTGCCTACAACTGCGATTGTTATGGCCTCGGACTGCAGCTTTCCCATGTTCCTGCCGCCGCAAACGAGGGTGTCTCCGATACCCGTGTGATGATGAACATCTCCCTTCGCACCATCGGCGGTGTGCAGACCGAGGTGTTCGGCAGCAGCAGCGGTTTTGGTACCATTCAGGGAACCGATTAGGGCCAAGCCTGAAACCCAGTTCTGCCACATTTTCGCACCGGAGCGGTGTCAGAGACATGCACCCGCTTCTTGAGAGCACATACGATATCCGAGCTGAGAAAGCGTGACCGCTATGGTTTTCTCCTTCAGGCACACAAGCCTTTTCGCCCTTACAGCCCTGCTGACCTTCACAGCACCGCTTATATCCGACGAAGGCCTGGGTGGTGCACCAACCGCAAATGCGCAGTCCGTCTATACGGCGGTCCTTGTCAACGACATTCCGATCAGCAACTACGATATCGAAACGCGCGCGGCCTTGTTGCGGCTGCAGGGTGCGTCCGGAGCACAGGCACGCAGCCGCGCCGAGGAAGAGCTTATCGACGAGGCATTGCAGCGGGCTGAAGCCCGCCGCGTGGGGATTTCCGTCTCTCAATCGGAATTGGATGCGGCGTTGCAAACCATCGCATCGCGCAGCAACCTCAGTGTGTCGCAGCTTGGCCAGGCCCTCAGCCAACGCGGTGTGGATTTTGCAAGCTTCCGGGACAGCATTGAAGCGCAGTTACTTTGGGATGAAGTCATCCGCGCGCGTTTCCGGGCCACGGTTCAGGTTGACGAACAGGACGTCCTGGCAGCGCTCGACAGCCGGACCGGCGATGATGGTGAAACTGAACTGACCACGACCGAATACACATTGCGCGAGGTGATTTTCGTGGTGCCTGAAGGGTCTGGTGGCAATGTCCGTGATCAACGCATGCGTGAAGCAACCGCCTTTCGCTCCAGATTTGAGTCTTGTTCAGCGGGCATAGCGTCCGCCCGCCAGTTGAATGGTGTCGTGGTGCAGGAAGAAACGCGGCGCTTTTCCGCCGACCTGACAGCTGACCTGGACCAGGTTCTGGCCGAAACACCTGTTGGCCGGCTCACTGCTCCTGAAAGCAGTACTGAAGGCGTGATCATGATCGCTGTCTGCAACAAGCGCGACGTGCGCTCCGATGCGGAAGCACGACGTGACGTTGAAAGCGAGCTACGCAACGAAGAGGGCCTCTTGCTGTCACGTGGTTATCTGCGCGATCTGCGCGCCTCGGCGACCATCGTTCGGCCCAACAACTGACCGGAACTCAATGGCATGGCCCTTGCCGTATCGATGGGAGAGCCCGCAGGCATCGGGCCCGACATCATTTTGCTGGCCTTTCTGGCGCTCAAAGATCAGCCGGAAGCGCCACGCCTTGTCGTGTTTGGCGATGCAGCTCTCTTCCAAAGCCGCGCCCAACGCCTTGGACTGGCGGTCGAGGTTCATGCGGTTCATGATGATAAGGATGCCCTGAACAGCCACTCGGACTCGCTGCCCGTCGTGTCGGTTGGCGAAACAGTCGATAGGCCCGGCAGGCTCGATCCTGCCTCCGGTGCTCTCACGCTTGAGGCGATCCGGTCAGCTCTGGATAGCGTGCGCGATGGAACCTGTTCCGGCCTTGTGACCGCGCCGATTCACAAGGCCAACCTTTACACAACCGGCTTTGCCTTTCCCGGTCACACGGAGTTCCTTGAAGCTTATGCCCGGGAGCACTGGCCGCAGAGCGATCCGCTCGCCGTCATGATGCTAGCAGGACCCGAGCTTCGCACGGTTCCGGTGACCGTTCATATACCGCTTCATGCGGTCGCAAAGGAACTGACAACGCAGCGTATCGTGGAAGCGGGCCGGCGCACGGCTCATGATCTTACCCATCGTTTCGGGGTCAAGGTGCCACGGCTTGCCGTTGCCGGTCTCAACCCGCATGCCGGGGAAAGCGGTGCACTGGGCAAGGAAGATGATGCTGTGATCGTGCCGGCCATTGCGGCCCTGCAAGCTGACGGCATCGATGCGGTGGGACCATTGCCGGCAGACACGATGTTTCACGCCGAGGCGCGGGCCAGCTACGATGCGGCCTTGTGCATGTATCATGACCAGGCCTTGATCCCCGTGAAAGCGCTGGACTTCCACAACACCGTCAACGTCACTCTTGGCCTGCCGTTCGTTCGCACCTCGCCGGATCACGGGACGGCCCTGTCCCTCGCCGGCACCGGCCGGGCCTCCCCCGCCAGCATGATCGCCGCTATCGGGCTGGCGGCGGCGATGTCCGATCAGGCTATGGAAACGGCGTGAGCCAGACCCTGCCCATTCTGGAGACCCTGCCAAGCGTTCGTGAGGAGGTAGAAAGCCTTGAACTTGGCGGCCCAAGGCTGGGTGCCAAGAAATCGCTGGGCCAGAACTTCCTGTTCGACCTCAACCTGACGCGCAAGATCGCGCGATCCGGGCTGCCTCTGGACAATGGTGCAGTTGTCGAGATCGGACCGGGCCCGGGCGGTCTCACTCGCGCACTGTTGATGGAGGGTGCCCATCGCGTCGTTGCGGTGGAGCGGGACGAACGTTTTCGTCCCATTCTTGAGCGACTCGCCACAGCAAGCAATGGGCGTTTGCAGGTGATTTATGGCGATGCTCTAAAGGTCGACCTGACAGAGCATCTGAACGCACCGGCACAGATTATCGCCAACCTGCCGTACAATGTCGGTACGCCTCTATTGGTCCGCTGGTTGCAGACCGAACCCTGGCCACCCTGGTTCCAGGGACTGACGCTGATGTTCCAGAAAGAGGTAGCCCAGCGCATTGTTGCGCGGGCCGATGACAAACACTATGGCCGCCTTGGCGTTCTGGCCGGTTGGCGTTGCGAAACCCATCTGATGTTCGACGTGCCGCCCGGTGCATTCGTTCCACCGCCAAAGGTGACCTCCAGCGTCGTGCATCTGCGCCCGCGCGCAGATCCCCTGCCCTGCAAGGCGTCCGATCTGGAGAAGGTTGCAGCAGCCGCCTTCGGCCAGCGGCGCAAGATGGTGCGGCAGTCGCTGAAAAGTCTGGGTCTGCAAGCAGACGGTCTTGCTACCCTGATGAAACAGGCCGGCCTTGAAGGTACCGAACGCGCCGAAACGCTGTCCATTGAGACTTTTACCGCCCTGGCGCGCGGTTACCGATCACTGGCCGGCTGAAATCAGACCGTCGACAAAGCTCTCCAGACCCGGCTGGCGTGTGCGCCGGACCGTCTCGGCGATATAGATCGCGCGTAACTGCCTGTAAGCCTCATTAAGATCGGTGTTGGTGATGACATAGTCATAGTCGCGCCAATGGGTCATTTCATCGCGCGCGTTGACAAGCCGTTTCTCGATGTCTTCGGGTTTGTCTTCCGCACGGCGGACGATGCGGGCGCGCAGTTCATCGAAGCTTGGCGGCAAAATGAACACGCTCACCGTATCATCCGGCATGGCGGCACGCACCTGTTCGGTGCCCTGCCAATCGATGTCGAACAGCACGACCTGTCCTTTGCTCAACGCCTGCTC
>JANQJE010000010.1 GCA_028281795.1 Cohaesibacteraceae bacterium
CTTGCGGGGCCGGTGCACGGACACCGGGCGTTGGCGCATCGAGCGCCAGATCCACAAGCCGGAGGCCGATGACCCCATACACCAGACAAAGTCCGAGAGCGAAAACCAGCACGCGCGAGCGCGTGGCATCATCAAGCGCCTTGCCTTGCCCATCCAATCGAATAGCAGGGATGCCGCCATCTTCCTGACGCCCTGTATCCGTTTGCGAGGAAGCAAAAAGACCGCGCGCTTTGCGCAACCAACCAGAGACATTCTCGGGGTCGGAACGTCTCGTCCCATCTCCGGTCGGCTGGTTGTAAGGCCGGGCAACGGTCATTGGCGCGGACCCTCAACAGCGCTCTCCAACAAGGCGCCGATGCTGTCGACTGGCTGATGCATGCGCGCGGGCGGTGAAACGTCGGTGATCGAGGGTGCTGGAGTCTCGATCAACTGCTCAAGCAAGAGATCCAATTGCCCAGGCACCTCGATGCTTGCCGTAACTTCGGGCGCTCCATCATCGTCAAGTTCGCCTTCCGGTAAAGAAGCCGCCAGTTCGGAGCGAAACGGGATATCATCCAGTCGAATGTAATGCTGAGATCCGATGGGCTCGAGCGCGAGGGTCTCCGATAAACCCGCCACAACGGATTGCAGTCGCGCGGGCTGTTCCAACGCCGCAAGATCGGCCTCCAGGAGACCGACATCGCGAGACAAGGCACCGATCTCACGCTCCAGCGTGCGGCGGTCTTCATGTGCCAGTTCGGCGTGATGCTTCACATTGTAGACGTAAGCCGCGCCGCCAATGGCCGCTGCAAGGCAAAGAACATCAACCACCCGCATGACCAGCCCTCCTTGCACCCGATTGACGTGCAGATCCGCGCTTCAAAAGCGGCAGACCCAGAACTCTGGCGCCAGTTTCGTCAATTCCCATAACAGCACGAGCCGGCGCCGCAGTGCGTCGTCCAGCGCGCAGTTTTGCCGAGCGCGCACGCGGGTTGACGGCCATCTCTTCATCGCACGGCACGACGGGCCGGCGTGTGATGGCGTCGAAACGCGCCGGGTCCAATGAAATCTCGGGCATGTGACGCGATCCTCGCGACGTCTGGGCAGCGTCAGCAAAAAAGCGCTTCACGATGCGATCTTCCAGCGAATGGAAGGTCACCACCGCGAGCCGTCCACCTGGCGCCAAAACAAATTCGGCAGCCTGAAGCGCGCTTACCAGTTCACCCAGTTCATCGTTCACGGCAATGCGCAGAGCCTGGAAAACGCGGGTTGCCGGGTGGATCACAGGACCGGGACCACGCTTGCGCACTGGCATCAGCTTTTCGATCAACGTGGCCAGACCCCGCGTTGTGGTAATCGGCCATTCGCCACGAACCTCACAGATGAGGCGAGCGATTGCGCGCGAACGGCGCTCTTCCCCATACGCAAAAAAGAGATCGGCAAGGTCGGACTCTGACCACGAGTTAACGATATCCGCAGCGGTCGGGCCGTTTTGGTCCATACGCATGTCGAGCGGGCCGTCATGGCGAAACGCAAACCCGCGATGCGCTTCATCGAGTTGCATGGACGAAACACCGATATCCAGCACAACGGCATCCACAGACCCAATACCGCGATCTTCGAGTTCCTCACGAAGGCGCGAAAACGGCGCTTCGATCAGGGTAAGCCTGTCCGGGAAGGCTGCAACCAGTTCGGCGCCTTCAGCAATGGCATTCGGATCACGATCAAAGGCCAACACGCGAGCGCCAGCTTCCAGGAACGCGCGGGTGTAACCGCCAGCACCAAACGTACCATCGACGATCAACTGATCATTCAAAGGCGCTATGGCCTCGATCACCTCGGGCAGCAAGACAGGAATGTGCCTGTCATGAAGATCGTTTGCGCCGCCCATCAGTTCGAGCCCGCCGCAACCACGCCATTGTCGCCCCACAAAACGCGACGGGCCTCGCTCACGGCCTGCGCGCGGTAGGTCTGATAGCGCTCCGGTGACCAGATCTGAAACTTGTAGCCCTTCCCGACGAAAACCATCTGGCTGTCGATCCCTGCAACAACTTTCAGGCGCTGCGGCAGGGCGATACGCCCTTCCTTGTCGAGCGATAGAATTTCGCTTTCGCCGAAAAACGCCGTCGCCAGCAGATCGTAGTCGAAGGATGTCGGGTCGAGAGCCGCCAACTTGTCCTCGAACATGGAGAAAAATCTGCTGCCACCTGCGTCGACGGCCTGCCCATCGGGGCTCGGAATGCAGTAGAGGCCGGCAAAACCGTCGGCGTCCAGAACATCGCGAAAAGGCTTGGGAATGCTGACACGTCCCTTGGCATCCGTCTTCATTTCGATGGTGGACACGAAAGCGCGCATTGCAACTCACGGTTAGGGGCTGCCTCGAATAACGGGATGGATGATCTGCCGTAACGGCTCGATGGGCTTGAGCCATATGGGTGACGTCCCAATCCTCTTCATGGGCTATCATGGGAGGAAATGGGCTACAATGGGAAACGACTTCACAAAACATTGCGATACGCGCTCAGGAACGACTAACTCACAGTCAAACATGGTTAAGCTTAACGTGGCGTTTCCACAGTCAAGGCATTGAAAAAAAAGATTAAGTGACGCCGACGGCAAGCGACAAAAACCGCCCGGCGCTTGTGGAAAAACCTGTGTGCCGCAGGTGAGAAAAAGCCAGTCGGCCTGTAAGCCGGGTTCTGTCCACCGACCCAAACGAGCCAAGGGGCAACCATTCCTCTAGGACGCGGCTTACGGCGCGCCTCTAGCAACCAACCCGAATGCCTCACTTGAAGACAGAGCTGTCAAACCCGAGGGCCTGACGCGGCATTCCTATTTGGTCTTGCTCCCGATGGGGTTTGCCATGCCGCTCGCGTTGCCGCTTGCGCGGTGGGCTCTTACCCCACCCTTTCACCCTGACCCGTACTTCCGGCAAAGCCAGCGTACAGGCGGTCTGCTTTCTGTGGCACTTTCCCTGAGGTCGCCCTCGCCGGGTGTTACCCGGCATCGCGTCTCCA
Source organism: Cohaesibacteraceae bacterium (assembly GCA_028281795.1). Taxonomy (GTDB): domain Bacteria; phylum Pseudomonadota; class Alphaproteobacteria; order Rhizobiales; family MH13; genus MH13. Next base: position 2,997 of record JANQJE010000010.1, read on the forward strand.
TGGAGCCCGGACTTTCCTCCCGGGTTCAAGCAAGCTCAAACCCCGGCGGCTGCCCAGCCGACTGGCCTTGCACGCGTTGCATGTCATTTCAGATGGGTCAACTCCGACGGCCTTCAAGAAGCAAGACGATCAGGTTCGAAACCGGTCAAGATCACCAGCCTCCTCCACCTCATCCAGCAGTTCAATCGCCGCCGGATAGGCCACCAACCTGCTCTTGAGAACATCAATCGACCGGATGAGCGCACTTCCCTCTCGCGGATGGGAGCAGCCCTTCCGGGTCATGAGTTCAAGCACATCGACGGCATCACCGATTCCCTGAAGTGGTGCACGCTCACGAAGCAGATCAACCAACGTACGCACGCGCGGCAGAACATCGACAAAGGCCGAAGGCGGCACGTTGGCAACACCGTCATCACCCTCGTCCTTGCCCAACGTCGCCAAACTGGCTGCCAACTCATCGACATAATCGATTTCGTCATCGATGGGCCGCCTCTCCGGCACATGGAGCGGCGGGCCCGCCTCGTCTTCACCAAGCTCAGGTTCGAAGCGGTCTTCTTGTACGGCAACCGGTGGCGGAAAAGCTGGCAGCTCATCATGATGCTCGTCCGGCTCATCCATCACAGCGGACGAAACATGGGTCTCAGGCTCCGCTGCGGCGGGCTCGTCAACCTGTGGCTCATGGTCAAGCAGAACATCGGCCAGCGCATCAGCCAGATCACCTTCGCTTGGAACAGCGCCAGTTTGAGGTGGACCTTCATGGCGCGTATCGTTGGCTGCCAGGCTTTCCACGTCATCATCATCGTCGTTTGAGAAAAGCGGCAGACTGAGACCGACTGGAACGGCTTCATGTTGCTGGCTTACGACACCATCGATGGGTCTGCCTGCCTGCGTAGGGCCGAAATCCACCGACCGATGCCCGGCATGCAGATAAAGCGAGGCGTTCAGCTTTTCCGGATCGGCCCAGAGCCTCTCAAAGGCCTCAAGACAAAGGGTCAGAAAGGTCCCATCTCGGGATACCATTGCCAACGCCGATCCATCGCGCAACAGAACCGTGAAGTGGTGTCTTGGCCGGAGCACAAAGGTGCCGTAGCCAAATGCCAGAACCGGCAGGATTGAGAGGGCAAACGCCGAGTAATCCGGATCGAAGAACTGAAGCGTTTCCACAAACGCAAGAAATGACCCGGTGAGGCTGATCAGAAACAGTGCCATCACCACGAGGAAGGAAAGGCGAAAACCGAGCCTGTCGATCCTTGCGCCAGCCAGCATATCGCGACGCACGACGATATCGTCGGCCGAAAGACGCTCGCCCTCCAATGTCATCGCCTGCACCCAGCGGATGTTTTCAGTCAGCAAACTCAAGAAACGACAGGCCTTTTTGGCAGAATACGCACAACGGGTTTAGAGCGCTTTGTTCTTGGATGGAATCGTTTGAGCGCCGTGGATTGTGTTTCGGGGCAAGGCGCAGGTTGCGCGGCGGTGTGATCACCGTGAGCAGCCTGCAACACCGCCCCGGAGCACAAGACCAAGCTCAAACGGTTGCGCTCTTCCGATTTGCTTCAAGGTCGGGCGGCCGTCTTGGCAATCTTTTCCGTTTCGGCCGCGTCGCAATCCTCGCGCGATGCGACGGCATCGCTCTGCGGTCTACTCCTTGCCGACACCGAAAAATCTCTGCCATCAAACCGCTCCCATCCAAGAACAAAGCGCTCTAGCCGATAAGGCTGCGCAGAAGCTGATGCAAGGTTGAAACAGTTGAACTGTCGGCGACGCCGTCGATACGTGCAGGCCGAAAGTGCCGTTGAAATGCTCTTACGACCGTTTCGGTCTGCTCGTCGTACCGGCCGGTTGGCTGGAGCTCATAGCCATAGAGCTTCAGCATGCTTTGCAGCGCCACGACGGGTTCACCGGCATCGCCAACGCCCATAAACCGGCCATCGACGATCGGCACCGGTTGCAGAAAGTGCCCGACGCCTTCAGCGGCCAATCTGTCCCATGGAAAAAGCTCGCCCGGGTCTTCCTTCCGGTCGGGCGCAATATCGGAATGGGCCAGCACATGCTCACGCGCAATGCCGTGGCGGGCAATGATGGCACGCGACAACGCAATAACGGCGTCGATCTGCTCGTCGGGAAACGGCAGATAACCGTGCTCGTGGCCAGGATTGCAGATTTCAATCCCGACCGAGCGCGCATTGATGTCACTGATGCCTTTCCAGGACCCGGCACCCGCGTGCCAGGCGCGCTCTTCCTCATCGACCATTGCAATGATGCGTCCGTCATCATGCACCACATAATGGCAGGAGACCCTGGAGCTTGGATCGGCAAGCCAGCGCACAGCGGCCTCGTCATCCGGCATGCCGGTATAGTGAAGCAACAGAATGTCGACGGGAGCGCCATTGCGGCTGTCGAAGTTTGCCGACGGCACCACGGCATCGATGGCCGGATAACCGATCATGTCGACGCGCCACGCTGGCGCAGCTCGATCTGATCGAACGCCGCGTTGATAGCGGCCAGCCGGTCCGAAGCAATCTTGATGAACTCCTGCGGTACGCCGCGGGCCATCAGACGGTCGGGGTGGTTCTCGGCAACCAGCTTGCGATAGACGCGGCGCACCTGGTCATAGGGAATGTCCGCATCGACACCCAGGACGACATAAGGGTCCAACTCGCCCACAAACACATGCCGGGCCCGGACACGGCGATACTCGACATCATCCATGCCGAACTCGCTGGCGACAATTTCCAGATAGGCTGCTTCACGGTCATGCAAAACGCCATCGGCCATCGCGATGTGAAACAGGCCATCCAGAATATCTTCCAGAATCGCCGTCTCGCCTTCAAAAAGGCGGGAGATCTTGCGGGCATACGCATCAAATCCTGCAACGTCCTGTTTAGCGAGATTGTAGAGCCGCGCTACGTTTTCCGCCTCGTTTTGCGGAAACTCCACCAGATCGCGAAAAGCATCGATTTCATCGTTCGTGACCACGCCGTCGGCCTTGGCCATCTTTGCCGAAAGCCCGATCATCGCGACGGTAAACGCCACCTGGCGACGCTGTTCCTCGTCGCTGACAAGATTGCGCAGCGCATCGACAACATTGCCAAGCACGGCGCCGGCACCTTGCGCTGCATTCCCGACAATCGCCTGTAAGGAAGACCAGATGCTCATATGCAATGGCTCTACATGGCTGCGGCAGCACGCGCCGCCTGATCGTAGGAGCCCGAAAGCGCCCGCATCATGGTCGCAAGATTGGAGATGTCCTGGCCTTCGAAGTTCAGCGCCTTGACGGCATCGATGAACAGCGCCTCACGCAATTCACCGTATCGCTCGCACACCTGAGTCCCCTTTTCGGTAATCGCCACGGTCTTCTCCTTGCCCTTGCGCCCGCTTTTCACCAACCCGCGCTCGGCAAGTTTCTTGACGGCATAGGAGACCAGATGGGTGTCTTCGATGTTAAGAACAAGGCAGATGTCGGCCAGCGTTTTTGCGCGGTCCCGGTGATTCACCAGATGCACCACCAGCACTTCCAAAGGTGACAGACCCTCTTCACCGGCAGCCGTCATGCAGCGGGTCATCCAGCGATGGAAAGCGTTGACCGTCATCGTCAGAGCAAACTCAAACTCCGACTGTGCCGGAAGCGATGATTTCGCCAGATGGGCTGAAGAAACAACGGGACCGACGCTGGTCGACGGTTGGTTTAGCGGTTCGACAGCATCGTTTCGGGTAGCCATAGCGCAATCTCCGGAAAAGCGACCAGAAGCACCGTGCCGAGCACCAGAAGCCCGAAGAAGGGCAAGGCATAAAGCGCAACCTGGAAGATGTTGCGGCCCGTCATGCCCTGAATAACAAACAGATTGAACCCCACCGGCGGTGTGATCTGGCTCATTTCAACGACCAGAACCAAAAAGATACCGAACCAGATGGGGTCAATCCCGGCTGCTTCGACCATAGGCAGAATGATGGATGTCGTCAGCACGACGATGGAAATCCCGTCAAGGAAGCAACCCAGGACAATGAAAAACAGCGTCAGCGCGGCCAGCAACGCGTACGGTGAAAGATCAAGCACACCGATCCATGCCGCCAGTTCACGCGGAATCCGTGTGTAGCCCATCGCCACCGTCAGGAGGGCCGCTCCGGCCAGGATAAAAGCGATCATACAACTGGTACGTGTCGCCCCGAGCAATGCCTCGGTGAAACTCTCCTTGCTGAGCGTTCCCGAGAGCCACGAGAGAAGCAGAGCGCAGAACACACCGACGGCAGCAGCTTCGGTCGGGGAAGCAAGACCGGCATAGATCGACCCGATAACGGCAACGATAAGCAGAATGATCGGCATCAACCGCAGCGTCGAACCCAGCCGCTCACGTATAGGAATGGAGGGTTCACTGGCTGGCATCCTGTCTTTGTTGGTCAAAGCCCAAAGAGCGGTGAAGCCCATGAAAAGCACAGCCAGCATGATGCCCGGCAAAACACCGGCAATGAACAGGCGGGCGATGCTCTGCTCAGTTGCCGCGCCATAAACGATAAGGATGATCGATGGCGGGATGAGAAGGCCAAGCGTCCCCGATCCCGCCAACGTGCCGATGGCGATGCGCGGATCGTACCCGCGCTGGGACAGTTCCGGCAGCGCCATCCGGCCGATCGTAGCCGTTGTGGCAGCCGACGACCCCGACACAGCGGCAAAGATGGTGCAGCCCAGAATGTTGACATGCAGCAACCGGCCAGGAAGTCCGCGCATCCAGGGCGCCAGACCGGCAAACATGTCCTCGGACAATCTGGACCGGAAAAGAATTTCGCCCATCCAGATGAACATCGGCAAGGCGGTCAGTTCCCAGCTGTTAAGCTTGCCCCAGAAGGTGATCGCCAAGACCGTTCCAACCGGCACGCTGGTGGCGATCATGATGCCCAGCACAGCAACGGCCGTCAGCGCCAAGGACACCCAAAGGCCGAGGGCCAGGGCGGCGAGCATGGCCAGGCTCAGGACGATAGCAAGTGTTTCAATGCCCATCAGTTCAGCCCTCGCTCGGCATCTTCCGGCGTGATCACCGGTTTTTGCAAAACAGCAGACTTGGCTTCCTCATGCGCTTGATAGGTCGGTGCGCCAGTTGTCAGGACAGCAACGAGCTCATCGGCCATCGCAATCGCAAACACGACCAAGCCTGCCGCAAGCGCTGACTGAGGGATCCACAGGGGAATGGCGATAACGCCAAAAGACACTGTGTTGGACGCGATGGAGTCCTCGACCTGCAGAACGCTATGATAGGCCGCGTAGACGGCAATCACCGTCCCGATACACAGCACAACGCATTCCAGAACCCTCCGTACACCCAACGGTACGGCCTTGATCAGCATCGAAACGCGGATGTGATCAGCCCTGCGTAAGGTCGCGGCAAGCGCCAGAAAGGTCGCTGCAACGAAGAGAAAACCGGCAATCTCGTTGAGAGAGGGCACCGTAATGCCGGCAACCGGCAGTCCCATCAGCCGCAATACGCCATCCAATATCCGGCCAAAAACCTGAACCAGAACCAGTCCGGCTATGACACACAAGCAAATCGCTGCCGCGGCTGATGCTGCCCGATAGAGCCCATCAAGAAGACCACGCATGACCCTACCCCTCATGGATCGTGATGCAAAAAGGGCGAGACATCTTGAAAATGCCCCGCCCCGTTTTTCGGAAAGCTTACATGCGGTAGGCGTCGACAACGGACCGGCCGGCGTCACCGGCACTCTCAAGCCATTCGTCCGTCATCGTTGCGCCGATCTCCGAGAGTTGCGAGGCCAACGTTGCCGACGGCTCAACGACACTCATGCCGTTGGCGGCCAGAGCGTCGGTCTTTTCCCCGGTCTCAGCTTCGGACATCGCCCAGCCGCGGGCTTCGGCCTCATCGGCCGCGGCCAGCAAAGCCGCCTGCTCGTCGGCGGAAAGCGCCTCGAAGGCACGCTGATTGACGATCACCATGTTCTTTGGAAGCCAGGCACGGGTATCGTGATAAACAGACACGAAATCCCAGGCCTGCGAGGCAACGCCTGTGGACGGCGACGTGATCATGGCATCCACACGCCCGGTGGAGAACGCGGTTGGAATATCACCGGCTTCCACCTGTGTCGGAACAGCCCCCATCAAGGTGGCAAGACGCTCGGTGGCTGCGTTGTAGGCACGGAACCGCACACCGTCCATCATCGCCGCATCGGTCACTTCTTCACCGGCATAGATGCCCTGTGGGGGCCATGGCACGGCAAACAAAAGCGTCAGTCCCTCTTCCTCCAAAAGGCTGGCAATGGCCGGCTCCGATGCTTCCCAAAGCGCCCGCGCCTCGTCATAGCTTGTTGCCAGAAACGGTATGGAATCAACGCCATAGAGCGGGTTTTCGTTTGACAAGCGCGAAATCAGAACCTCACCGATGGGCGCGAGCTGGCGGCGCACAGCGTCCTTGATTTCCGGATGGCCAAACAATGAACCCGCCGAATGCACGGTGATATCAAGCGATCCACCGGTCGCTTCACGCACATCATCGGCAAACTGGATAATGTTGGCGGTATGGAAGATGCTGTCCCCATAAGGTGTCGGCATATCCCAGGCTGTCTGTGCCAGAACGCTCGTCGCACTGAACGACAGTACGCCGGCCACGGCCAGTGTTTTGAAAATACTCATGATTTTCCCCTCTCAAGTCTCTCTTGCCCGCAACGACCGATGCTCGGACCGGCAAAGGCAGGTCGCTGATTGGCTCAGCGTAAAGAGAGGTTGACGTTACACTGACAATTTGTCAACAAATTATCGTTGTTAATTTTTGCAGACGACTGGAGACGTCCCATGGCCACCGCCTCACCTGCTCAAAGCATGCCGACGGATGGCCTGTGGGATTTTTGGATCGACCGTGGCGGCACCTTTACCGACATTGTTGCCCGGACACCGTCCGGAGATCTTCTCACCAGGAAACTCTTGTCGGAGAATCCCGAGGCTTATCGCGACGCCGCGGTAGAAGGCATTCGACGTTTCCTGGACGTGAAAAGCGGCGAACGCGTTCCGGCCGAAAAAATCGCAACCGTCAAAATGGGCACCACGGTCGCAACCAATGCCTTGCTGGAGCGCAAAGGTGAATCGACGGCTCTTATCATCACCCGGGGATTCCGAGACGCGTTGCGTCTTGGATATCAGGCCCGGCCCGACATTTTCGCCAAGAACATCATTCTGCCTGAGCAACTCTATGATCTCGTAGTCGAAATCAATGAGCGGGTCCTGGCCGACGGCACCGTTGAAACCAGGATTACGGACGAGGCGATTGACGCCGCCCTCGATCAGGTCGAGGCAGCGGGTTACAACGCGCTCGCCATCACCTTAATGCACGCCTACGCCTATCCCGAACACGAGGCCCAGATAGCAGCCAAAGCACGTGACCGCGGCATTGTTCAGGTCTCTGTCAGCCATGAAGTCTCGCCTCTGGTGAAGCTGGTCGGGCGTGGCGACACCACAGTGGTCGATGCTTATCTGTCGCCTATTCTACGCCGTTATGTGCGCCAAGTGGCCGATGAACTGGGCGTGGAAGGCACGGGCTGTCGGTTGATGTTCATGATGTCGTCCGGTGGTCTGACCGCTGCCGACATGTTTGAAGGTAAGGATGCAATCCTCTCAGGTCCGGCCGGTGGTGTGGTCGGCGCTGTCCAAACGGCACAGATGGCTGGTTTCGACAAGGTGATCGGCTTCGATATGGGCGGCACCTCGACCGATGTTTCCCACTTCAACGGCACATATGAGCGTGCCTTCGACACCGAAGTTGCGGGTGTGCGCATTCGCGCGCCCATGATGCGTATTCATACCGTGGCTGCAGGCGGTGGTTCGATCCTTCACTACAAGGATGATCGTTTCCAGGTCGGGCCGGACTCGGCCGGTGCCAACCCGGGTCCGGCCTGCTACCGTCGCGGTGGTCCATTGGCCGTAACAGACGCCAACGTCATGGTCGGCAAGCTTCAACCTGCCTTTTTTCCTTCCATCTTTGGCCCGAACCAGGATGAGCCGCTCGACGCTGAAACTGTCCGCTCAAAGTTCGAAGCGTTGGCAAACGAGGTCGGCGATGGCCGCAAACCCGAAGACATTGCGGACGGTTTCCTGAAAATCGCCGTGCAGAACATGGCGAACGCCATCAAAACGATTTCCGTCCAGCGCGGTTATGACGTGACCCGATATGCACTGGTCAGCTTCGGCGGAGCTGGGGGTCAGCACGCTTGTGCGATTGCCGACACACTTGGGATGACCACGGTACACCTGCATCCGTTCTCCGGCCTCCTGTCGGCCTATGGTATGGGCCTTGCCAGCATCTACGCCTCACGCACCAAAGCGTTTGTCCGCCCACTGTCCGGCGAAAGCGAAGCATCTCTCGCCCGCCTGATCGAAGACCTCACCTCTCAGGTTGTCGGCGAGTTGCAAGCTCAAGGGGTCGGCGCAAAGGAGATTGCCCACCACCCTGTTCTGCATCTGCGCTACGACGGTACCGACACAACCATCGATCTGAGCTATGCCCACCGTGATATGGCTGCGATGCGCTCCGCCTTCGAGAGCGAACACAAAGCGCAGTTCGGCTTCGTCTATCCCGATCGGACGATCATCATCGAAAGCGTGGAGGTTCAGGGCCAGGACACCGCTGTCGCAGGGCGTGACGAAACGGCCCAAACGACTGTGCCAGGAGAGGCCCTGCAAAGTGAAACAACCCGCATGTTCACCGACGGCAAATGGCATGACGCAGCCATTGTGCGAAGGGCGGATGTGGCACGCGGGCAATCGATCACCGGTCCGGCCATTCTCATAGAAGATCATCAAACCGTCGTCATCGAGCCTGGCTGGCAGGCGCAATTGACCGCCAGGGATCATCTCGTTCTGCAACGCATCGAAGCCAAAACACGCGATATGGCTGTGGGAACGGATGCAGACCCGGTGATGCTTGAGGTGTTCAACAACCTTTTCATGTCGATCGCCGAGCAGATGGGCGAAACACTCCAGAAGACCGCGTCTTCGGTGAACATCAAAGAGCGCCTTGACTTCTCCTGCGCCGTCTTCGACGCCTCGGGCGCACTCGTGGCCAACGCACCGCACATGCCGGTGCATCTCGGCTCGATGGACCGCTCGGTCGAGGCGATCATTCGCCAGAACGAAGGCAAGGTACGCCCCGGTGACGTGTACGCTTTGAACGCACCCTACAATGGCGGTACCCACCTACCGGATATCACGGTGGTGACGCCCGTCTTCGACCCGGACGAACAGCAGATCATCTTCTGGGTGGCTTCACGCGGCCACCATGCCGACGTTGGCGGGACCGCACCGGGATCCATGACGCCGCTCGCCACCAGCGTGGAGGAAGAAGGCGTTCTTTTCGACAACTTCAAATGCGTCGACAAAGGCGTGTTTCAGGAAACGGCCTTGCACCGTCTCCTCACCGACCACCCCTACCCGGCCCGGAATCCGGATCAGAACATTGGCGACCTGAAAGCGCAGATCGCAGCCAATGAGAAGGGTGTGCATGAGATGCGCAAGATGGTCGCCCAGTTCGGCTGGGATGTCGTCTCGGCCTATATGGGGCATGTGCAGGACAACGCCGAGGAAAGCGTGCGCCGTGTTCTGGAGCGTCTGTCCGATTGCGAGATCGAATACCCCACCGATCAAGGGGCAACGATCAAGGTGAAGATCACTGTCGATCGGGAAAAACGCGAAGCGACGGTCGACTTCACGGGCACCAGTGATCAGCAGTCCAACAATTTCAATGCGCCGGAACCTGTGGCCCGCGCTGCGGTGCTATACGTTTTCCGCGTTCTCACCGAGCAGCCCATCCCCATGAACGCAGGCTGCCTCAAGCCGATCAACCTCATCATTCCGGAGGGCTCGATGCTGCGCCCGCGCTATCCGGCCGCCGTTGTTGCCGGCAATGTGGAGACCTCGCAACATGTGACGAACGCCATGTTCTGCGCCACCAAGGCGCTAGCGGCGGCACAAGGCACGATGAACAATCTCACCTTCGGCAACGCCACCTATCAGTACTATGAAACGATCTGCTCAGGCGCGCCGGCCGGACCGGGCTTCGACGGCACATCGGGGGTCCACACGCACATGACGAACTCTCGGCTGACAGACCCGGAAATCCTGGAGATGCGCTTCCCGGTGGTGCTTGAGGACTTCCACATTGAAAAAGGATCCGGCGGCAGGGGCAGATGGAGAGCCGGTGACGGGACACGCCGCATCATTCGCTTCCGCGAGCAGATGGACTGCGCCGTTCTTTCATCCCATCGCGACGTTCCGCCCCCAGGTGTCGAGGGTGGCGAGCCGGGGCGTGTGGGCAAGGCGGAAGTGCGGCGCAACACCGGCTACACTCAGACCCTTCGCAGTTGCGATCAGACAGTGCTCGAAGCAGGCGAAGCGATCATCATGACCACGCCGACCGGGGGCGGATACGGCAAAGCTTGACGATGGCTGGAGGTTCTGGATTGGTGGCACTCCGATTGGAGCCGTCATGACCCTTGAACTCTACCTGTCCTACGTCATCGCCACATTGATCGTGCTTGCTGTGCCCGGCCCGACGATCCTGCTTGTCATCTCGTATGCGCTCAGTCAGGGGCGGCGCGCCGCGCTTTCCACGGTGGTCGGTGTAGGCCTGGGCGATGCGATTGCGGTGACAGTCTCGCTGGCCGGACTCGGTGCCGTCATGGCAACATCGGCGACCGCTTTCACGGCTTTGAAATGGATTGGCGCAGCCTATCTTCTTTATCTCGGAATCAAAATGTGGCGCACACAGCCGCAGCTTAGTCTGACCGATCAGCCGGACATCTCAGGAAAGCGGATGACGCTGCATACGACCATCGTCACAGCGCTGAATCCAAAGGGAATCGCGTTCTTCATCGCCTTCCTGCCACACTTTTTGAACCCTGCGGCGCCTGCAGCAGGCCAATTGGCGCTGCTTGGAACGACATTTGTCGTGCTCGGCATCGTCAACGCGGCGCTTTATGCCCTGTTTGCCGCCCATGTACGCAACCGCATCACACGTCCATCGACTTTGAAATGGGCCAACCGGGCCGGTGGAACAATGTTGCTCGGAGCCGGCCTTATGACCGCCACATTGCGGCGCGCCTGACAACCCAAAAATGGGTTAGCAACAAGCTAAGGCTTTGAACTTACGACCTTTGTGCAATGCAGCAACGAATTTCCTTCGCCTCATTTGCATTCTGGGTTAGCCTTTTCGGACCAACCAAAGAGGGGAGGCCCGAGCCTATGAACGGTCAACGCGCTTTGAACTTGGTCATTGTCGGTGCGGCATTTGTCTTCATCGGCGCCATCGTTTTAGGGATGGTTTGATCTACG
>JANQJE010000050.1 GCA_028281795.1 Cohaesibacteraceae bacterium
GAACTGTATGTTCACAGGAGAGCCGGAATCATCAAAGACGGTGGTGGCACCACCGGAGAGTGAGTTCTGCAGGAACAAGGGCAAGTCGCTGGCCCGGACGAACCCATCCGTGGCTGTTGCAGGAATAGAGGTCGGATTATTGCCAAAGTTGGCCGGATTAAGAAGCTCGGAACGGGGAATGGTCGGGTCGGCGTTGGACGTCAGCGGGTAACGCGCCAGGTTGACGCGGTAATCGATCTGATCGGTCGGCCGGGCCGCCAGGAAATCGCTCTGCACGAGAACCGGCTCAGGCGATGCACCGGCCGCGTTGCCCGTGGTCGGGTCAATCGGTAAGCCCTGCAGGAAATATCCCGCCCCGTTCACCAGATAGCCGGCCCGGTTGATCTGGAAATCACCGCGGCGGGTATAGGCATCTGTATCATTGAACACAGGATTGTTGTCGACTTCACCGATCTGCTGGGCGACCACGAAGTAGCCATCACCCTGAACAGCCATGAAGGTTTCAACGTCGCTGCGCTGCAAAGATCCCTGAACATCGTTGGTGGCACGCGTGAACGCATTCACACCTCCAGGAGACTGACGCGAAGGAGCGGCGTCCATCACCATATCGGTGAAGCTGGTCTCCGCCCGCTTGTAGCCAATCGTCTGGGAGTTCGCGATGTTGCCGGAAATCTGCTCCAGCGCATATGACTGCGAGTTCAACCCCGATACCGCGTTGTTCAGTGCACCAAAAATACCCATAACTACCCTAGCCTTTTGCTCATCTGTTGCCCCGTCAAAACCCACATCATGGCGTTTGACCTATCCATCGCGTCTGCAGCATCCGTGCCAGAGCAAAAAAAGCTTTGTTTTCAGAAGATTAAAGAGATTCAAAGATCACGATCGACTGGGCAGTCAGGCAAAAGAAGCCATGACCCGGCAAGAATTACCCGTCTTCACAGAACGTCTTGCCCTCGCCAGATAGCGCACTGTGTGCGCCATATCTTTGCAAGTTACACCGCCTGCGCTACGCTTCGGCATGCTCGATCCGACACAATCCTCGCGTTCGTCCTCCAAGACGCTGCTCCTGATGCGGCACGCTAAATCGTCCTGGGCGGATGAAAGCCTGATGGATATCAACCGTCCGCTCAACGAACGCGGCCGACGTGCTGCGCAGGCAATGGCACCTCTGGCGGCAGCATGGCAGCCGCAATGGATAGGGTGTTCACCGGCTCAACGCACCCGGGAAACGCTGACGCCCATCATCGAACGGCTGGAAACACAGGCCCACATTGCCCTGACCGCCGACCTCTATGAGGGCGGAGAAGCTGCTTATCTCCGGCACATAAGGGGCCTGGCAGGACGCATCGATCGCGCCATCATCATCGGGCACAATCCTGTGCTGGAAGACATGTGTGCAACACTTGTGAGCAGCGCGGATCCAAGGCTTCTGGAACGTATTGCCAACAAGCTCCCGACCGGCACGCTCGTGGCACTTGACTGTCCAATTGCCCGATGGTCCGATCTGGCACCCCGCTGCGCCACCCTGCTTGATGTCATTCGACCCACAGATGTTACGGAGACAGCCGAATAGCTTGCAATCGATCAGGAGCGGCCAAATATGCAGGGCTCCGTACCGTCTGACCGGGTTCTGACACACTTTGCCCAATCTCACCGTTCTCGACGACGTGCGCCTTGGAGCGCGCAGCCTGGCCAGCAGCGCTGCTGATCTCGTCACGCCAAGCCTTCGGATCGGCGTGACCGGCCTTTCGCGTGCCGGCAAGACGGTGTTTCTTACATCGCTTGTCCACGCCCTGTTGCACGGCGGTCATCTGCCGGCGTTGAGGGCATCTCGATCCGGCCGCCTCATCGGAGCAAGTCTGGCCCAACAGCCCGATGATGATGTTGCCCGTTTTGCCATCGAAGACCATGTTCACGACCTGATCCACAATCGGACATGGCCCCTTTCCACCAGGCATATTTCAGAACTCCGCCTGACGCTGCGCTTCGAACCCAAATCCTCCATCGCCCGGACGCTAGGACGCACCAGCCTGCACCTGGACATGGTAGACTACCCCGGAGAGTGGTTGCTCGACTTGCCGCTTCTCGACATGGACTATGAGACCTTCTCAAAAGACGCGCTCTCCAAAGCCCGTGCGTCGGAGCGCAAGGTCCTGGCGCAGCCGTTCCTCGATGCGGCTCGCGCGGCCGATACCACAGCTCCGCTTGATGACCCCACGGCCAACAAACTGGCCGAGCGGTACACCCGGTATCTGCGTGCCTGCAAGGAGAGCGAAGCATCGCTCTCCATGCTGCCTCCCGGACGCTTTTTGATGCCCGGAGAGCTGGAGGGCTCACCTGCCCTCACCTTCGTTCCACTCGACATGCCGATCGACGGCAAACCGGACAAAGGCAGCCTCTATGCGGCGATGGAGCATCGCTATGAGGCCTACAAGCGTGTTGTCGTCAAACCCTTCTTCATCAACCATTTCGCCCGCCTCGACCGGCAGGTTGTGCTGGTGGATGCGCTCGCCGCCATCAATGCAGGACCTGCCGCACTGAAGGATTTGCGTGACGCGCTCACGGCCATCCTCTCCTGTTTCAAAGCCGGGCAGAACTCCCTATTGTCGTTCCTGTTCGGCCCGCGCATCGACAAGATCGTCTTCGCCGCAACCAAGGCCGATCACCTTCATCACAGCCAACACGATCAGTTGGAAGCGATCCTCGACCACCTTGTCGCAGACGCACGCAAAAAAGCCAGGTTTTCCGGTGCGACAGCGGAAACCATGGCGATCGCTTCGGTCCGTGCAACGCGCGAAGCCAGCGCCAAAGCCGGAAGCGGCACCATCGGCGCAGTCGCCGGGACACCCATGGACGGTGAGGCCATCAACGGCCAGCTGTTTGACGGCCTGAGAGAGGTTGCGATCTTTCCTGGTGATCTTCCCGCCGATCCGGCCAGACTAATGGGACCCAGCGCCAAGCTGCATCCCCTGCGGTTCGTACGCTTTCGGCCACCAAAACTGGACACGGCAACAGAAGCCAAAGCCGGCCTTCCTCACATCCGGCTCGACCGTCTGCTTCAGTTTCTCCTGGGCGATAAGCTCGCCTGATCGTCCAAGGACAGTTCGGCATGACCACAACAAAGACTCGCAAGCCTCAGGTCCTGGAGCTTACCGCCGTGGAGGTGGAGGATGAAACGCCATCCTTCGACGAGACGCTAACAGATCAGAAAACAGCGCCCGGTTCGCCCGAAAGAGGGTTTGGATGGCTGGCGCTCTTCGGGTCAGGTGTGGCCGGACTTGTTGCGCTCGGCATCACGCTCTGGGCCGAGGGTATGGTGCGTACACTGTTGGAACGCCAACCCATTCTGGGATGGACAGCTCTGGCACTGCTGGTTCTGGCTGTAATCGGCCTTGCCGGCTTCATCGTCAAAGAACTGCGTGCCGTGATGCGCCTGCAAAAGCTCGACTGGCTGCGCGACAGTTTTCAGGCGGCCTATGATCACGGCGACGTGTCTTCAGCCCGCAAAGTGCTTGACCAATTGATCGGCATCTATCGAACAAACCCGCGCACCGCGCACAGTCGCGCGCAGTTTGAGCGCCAGCGTGTCGGTGTGTTGGACGCGCAGGATCTCATTGTCATTGCCGAAGAAACGGTGATGGAGCCGCTGGACCAGGAGGCCGTGCGTCTGGTCTCATCAGCGGCGCGGCGTGTTTCTCTGGTGACGGCTCTGTCGCCGCGGGCTCTAGTCGACATTGCGATGGTGGCGTTCCAATGCATCAGCCTCACCCGTCAGATCGCTCAACTGTACGGCGCACGCCCGGGTCTGCTGGGAGCTTTGCGGCTTGTCCGGCACATGATGGCGCATTTGGCCATCACAGGCGGTATGGCCGCAACCGAGGGGCTTGTGTCTCAGGTCCTGGGCCACTCGCTCGCGGCGCGCCTGTCGGCAAGACTGGGAGAAGGTGTCATCAACGGACTATTGACCGCCCGCGTCGGCGTCGCGGTCATCGCTGTCACACGCCCGATGCCCTATCTCGCAAGCAAAGGCCCGACCTTGAGCGAGGTAACACGCGGCATGGCCGGGCTCGGCAGGTCGGACCGTGACGTCGAAGAGAAACCAGAGAGCTAGAGAGCTTTTTTCTTGGCTGGCAGCGCTCTAAGCCAGGCGGGCCAATGGCAGATCGAACACGGTGATGTTCGCACCGTTGACAACAGTGGTCACAAGCAGACGCACGCGCGACGGACCTTCTGCGACAAGCAACAACCGCCCCTCGCTACCATCGTCGGCGGAGAGACGAAGGAACAAGTCGCCACGCGCCAAACGGCCATTGAGCCCACCGCTGATGTAGTTCAGAGGGCTGGACAGTTCGCCGTGGAACTGCTGCGTCATATCGCTGAAATAAAGCGATACGGCGATCACCCCGGACTGGCCCTGCGTTTCGCAGTCGGCACGCAGCGTGATGCGGGCTGCGCCGCGTAACTGCCCGTGCACATTGCAGACCACCGGTGTTTCACCATCAGCCGTCGCCGCGCGTCCCTGCCCTGACCACCGCCCTTCCAACGCCTGTAAGAACGAGACCTCAGTCGGCCCGGCATAACCTGGTGTTCCGCACCATAGAGCAACACACAGCCCCGCCCATATGGCAGCGTTGCACCGTTTAACAAAGGAGAAGAGCGGCGACAGCGTCAAAGAACACCTAATTTCTTCTGCAAACTGGATGATGAGGTTGTGTACTGGAAAACGATGCGTTTGTCGGGAAAAACAATGCGCCCCACAGCTTGTGACATCAACGCAGCCTCATGGAAACCCGATAGGATGAGCTTGAGTTTGCCCGGATACCAGTTGATGTCGCCGATGGCGAAAATCCCTTCCTGGGAAGTCTCGAACTTCTCCGTATCCACCTCAATCAGGTTCTCATGCAGGTTCAGGCCCCATTCTGCCACCGGGCCAAGTTTCATGGTCAAACCGAAGAACGGCAGCAATCGGGAACACGTAAGCTCGGTTTCACCATCCCTGTTCTTCACGACCACCGAAGTCAGTTGCCCATCTTCACCTTTGAGCTGGGACACCTGACCAAGTTCAAAACGCATGGCGCCCTGCTCCACCAGGGCGCGCATTTTGTTGACGCTGTCAGGCGCCGCACGGAACTCATCGCGACGATGCACCAGCGTCAAGGACCTAGCCAGTGGCTGAAGATTGATCGTCCAGTCGAGCGCGGAGTCCCCGCCGCCGACAATCACCAGATCATGACCGCGAAAAGCCTCCATCTGGCGAACGGAGTAGGCCACGGATGTCCCCTCATAGGCCTCGATACCGGCAATCGGTGGACGCTTGGGCTGAAAAGAGCCGCCACCGGCCGCAATCACGACGGCCTTACAAAGGAAGCGCGCTCCAGTATCGGTCTCGATGACAAACCGCCCATCGGGCTGCCTTTCAAGACCGGTGACCATCTGCTGAAAATGAAACTCCGCGCCGAATGGCTCAATCTGCTCCATAAGCTGATCGACCAGGCCCTGCCCCGATATCTCAGGCCAGGCAGGAATATCATAGATCGGCTTCTCCGGATAAAGCTCGGCACACTGCCCGCCGGGCCGATCAAGAATGTCGATCAGATGGGCTTTGACGTCCAGCAAACCGAGCTCAAACACGGCAAACAGACCCACCGGGCCTGCGCCGATGATCACAACATCCGTCTCGATTGTCTCGCCCGGTTGAACGCCGGAAACCATATCGGGCATTGTCATCTCCTAGAGCCGGTCAGTCATCAACGGCCCGCGCCCCGGTCATAAAACCACGCTTCCCTAGGCCTGGAACTCAGGCACGCGGACGACCAAACCATTGAAAGCCGGAGTGACGCGAAGCTGGCAGGACAGACGGCTTTCATCCCGAATGTCATAGGCGAGGTCGAGCATGTCCTCTTCCATCACCTCCGGGCTGCCGGTCGTTTCTTTCCAGGCTGGATCAACATACACATGGCAGGTTGCACACGCGCAGGCACCGCCACAGCTTGCTTCGATGCCTGGCACGCCGTTCATCACAGCGGCCTCCATAACCGTGGAACCCTCCTGAGCTTCAACCTCATGCTTGGTTCCATTGTGTTCTATGAAAGTAATCTTGATCATAAACCCGCCTAACGGTGACAATCGGCACTTGGCGCCAAACGGTTCGGCGCAACTCCAGCGGGCGGCATAGCAAAGCCCACCTCAACTTGTGAAGCCGAACAATGCATACAGGTGTCGAAGCAGTGTCGCACCCTGCAGACCGCAGGGTGCGCGAAAAGGCGCTATCTTGGCTGCAGCAGACTTACCAGGCGGTCGGTAACGGCAGCAATCGCAGAGAGGGTTGCCTTGAGGTGCACATCGTTGTCGGGCTGGTCCTCACCGGCTTGAGCAAAATCCGCCAGTTGGAACGCCCCAACACCTCGCGCACTGCCCTTGAGCAGATGGTACAAACGGCTCCGCTCGCCGCTGTCGCGGGTACACCGCAAAGCCCGGCCTGTGCTTTCGGCCTGGTCGAGAAACCGTCCCAGCACATCTTTTTCAAGAGTTTGGTCGCCGAAGGTCTGGCAGCTCAGATGAACCAGATCGAGTACCGGCTGCTCAGAAACGGAAGAACTGACGTTCTCAGGAAAGGCAATCCCGCTTTTTTCCGATTCGGTGCGTTCTACCGCAACCATTGTCCACAACTCCCCTTACGGTTCAAAAAGCACCCTCATGACATCAACGTATCGCACACCCTGTGTTTCCGTCTCATTAATCGGGTGTGCGCATACCAGCACTCCTAAAATACGTTAACCATGATGAATAAATTGCTAACAAAGCATGTATGCTCTCTTCATTTTGCCCGGTCATCGGCATAGTTTGAGTGCTGCAGAATGGGCGAGTGTGGCTGGCCGCAAGCCTCCGGGAAGGGCGAGCGGGCAAATGGCGCCCCCAAAGTACGAGGCGTATCCATGGCGAAAAAACCATCAGAAGCGAACAAGGCAGCACTCGATGCAGTCGAGGAGGCCTTGGCCATCGATTTTGCGGACGGCACTCCCGATCGTGCAACTGAACAGGCAAGTGGTGGAGCAAAAAAGCCGGCAGCTCGTATGCCGCGTGCCGACGATGTGCTTGGCGATCCGATAACAGCAGCGCCAGCTGATAATGCCGAACCGAGCCCACAGGAACTGGCCGAAGAGCAGCGCCTTCGTGAGCGCCGCTCACCCGCCAACGACGACCGTCGTGCCACCAGCGCCCTCGTCTACGAGCTTCAACAGCGTCCAACCGCCACGCCGTTCTACTTCGCCGCACTCCTCAGCATGATCTGGGTGGGAGGTGCTGCCGCGCTCACACCATCCCTTTTTGGTGCCTCACCCATAGCCCTCATCGAGGACAATACCATCCTCAATTCGCCCAGCTTTATCGCCTACGCTGTGGCGGCCCTGGCACCTGTGCTGCTTTTCTTCGCCAGCGCCTTTATGATCTATCGCGCGGCCGAGATGCGGATCGTTGCCAAATCCATGGCGGGTGTCACCGTCCGGATATCACAGCCTGACGAACTTGCCCGAGAGCAGGTCCTGAGCGTCAGCCAGGCCATTCGCCGCGAAGTGGCGGCGATGGGAGATGGTGTGGAACGTGCACTGGCCCGTGCGGGCGAACTTGAATCGATGGTTCAGGGAGAGGTTGCCAATCTGGAACGCGCCTATTCGGACAATGAGACCAAGCTTCGCACCTTGCTGACACAGCTTACCAGTGAGCGCGAAGACATTCTGATGAACGCCGAGAAGGTGCGCGAAGCGATCTCTTCTTCGCACGACCGCCTGAACGCCGATCTTCTCACGGCGTCCAACGACCTCACCCAATCGCTTGCAGAAACCGGTGCGACCGTGGCCCACAGCTTGGCTGACAAAGCCTCGCAGATCACCAATGCGCTGTCACAAGCCGGCGAAACGATGAGTTCGACACTGCAGTCGCATGGCGACCGGCTGGTAGAACAGCTTTCGACCACCGGTCTGGACGTCTCCGACAAGCTGGCCATTGTTGGCGATGACATCGTCCGCGAGATCACGGAAAAATCGGCCGAGGTGGACAAGGTCCTTAAAGAACGGTCGGGGATCATTTCCACCGACTTGGCCACCACGACCAGCAGCATCATCTCCGAGTTTGAAGAACGCGGCAGCAATGTCACGCGTGAAATGGAAGAAACAAGCCATTCCGTAACGGAAAGCTTTGCGGCTCGTGCAGAGAATGTCACGACGACGTTGAAAACGACAGCGGACTCCCTGCTGATCGATATGGAGCTGCGCGGAACGGCCATCACGACCCGCCTCGATGAAGCCGGTACACAGATCTCCGACAGCATCACCGAACAAGGTGGCGCTCTCGCCCAGCGCATGGAAGCGTCAGCCGAACGGCTGCACGACGCGGTTGTCGAGCGTGGCGTTGAACTGCGCGACGGTTTCGAAATCTCCGCCCAATCCTTGATCTCATCTGTCAATGAAAAGCTCGAAGAGCTGCGCAGGACAGCCGATGAGACCAGCGCGATGATCCAGACCAGTATCCTACGCGATCTTGATCTGGTCGACACGCGCCTCGCAGAGGGCCGCGATGCAGTGGACGACCTCATCAAGAACGGCACCGGCAATCTCACGGACAATATCCAGGCTGTCGGTGAACGTGTCGTTCAGATCATCCTGGAACAGGGTGAAAACCTTGGCCATGCATTCACGCAGCGCGCCGAAGAGTACGCCAACATTCTGAAGTCCGACAGCGATGCGCTTGTCTCGGCCCTGGATGACCGCACCAGCACGCTGGACGGGCAAATGCAGTCCCGGGCAGATGCGATCCGTGAACTGCTGGACGATAAAGTACAGTCGATTGACCTGGCTCTGGCCGATAGGTCGGACTCCATCGAGGCTTCGCTCCACAATCAGCGCGCACAGCTGGAAGCGAGCATCGACCGGGCAGCCTCCGAAGCCAGTGCCATCCTCGGTGAGCGGTCGGCCGTGCTAGCGGAACATATCAATACTTCGACACGGGAGTACCTGGAGTCGCTCAACGAACGCACCCAACGCTTCATGAGTGTTCTGACCGACGCCAATGCAGGCGTTGAGGCGCGTATGACAGCCCTGTCGGATGGACTGGTCGAACGCGTGAGTGGTGACACCAACGCCTATCTCGATGCGATGGACAGCCGTACGTCGACCCTGATCGAGACCTTGAGCGAGCGATCCAACACGCTGATGTCTGCCCTGCAGGATGTTACCGGTGACACAGAAGCACGTCTTGTCAGCGTTGCAAGCGAACTGAACTCCCGCGTGTCCGACACTGCTGAAAACTTTGTCGGGCAGCTCGAACAGTCGGCAACCGGCCTTGTGAACCGGGTCGATCAGACAGCCATCGGTCTGGTGATCAGGGTCGATGAAAGCACAACCAACCTGACCAACCAGGTGGACGAGACATCCAGCAGCATCACCAGCCGCATCGATCAGGCGGCGGAAGGTCTGACCACGCAAATCAATGAAACCACAACAAATCTCGTGAACCGCGTTGAAGGCACGACGGCAAACCTCAGCAACCAGGTCAACGAGACATCAAGCAGCGTCACCAGCCGCATCGACCAAGCAGCAGAGGGCCTGACGAGCCACGTCAACGAAACGACGACAAATCTGGTCAACCGCGTTGAAGGCACCACCGCCAACCTTGCCAATCAGGTTGACCGGGTAACCTCCAATCTTGTCACTACGATCGACAACCGCACACAGGGTCTCACCGACGCGATGAGCGCGGTTAGCGGCGATCTGACCACAAGAGCCGAAGCCATCGACAGCCAGCTGCGCGAGCAAATCGACAGCCTGTCGAATGCTCTGCAGATGCGCACGGTGCAACTCGAAACAACGGTGGATGAGCGCCTGTCGGCTTTCGATGAGCGGGTCAACCAGCGGATAGAAGATGCCACGACCACGTTTGTCGAACGGGCCGATCAGCTCGACGGGGCCTTGTCCAACCGCAGCCGCGAGATTTCTGAAACACTGATCGATCGCACGCGCGAAGTCGCCAGTGCATTTGCAAGCGGTAAGGATGATATCGAGCGCGCCATAGCCGAGCGCATCGAAGCCGTTGGCATGACAGTCAATGAACAAACCAACAATCTGACTGAGCTTCTCGCAAGCCGCGTGGCGGATATCAACCAGTTGCTTGGGGAACGCGTCTATGACGTTGCCGCCAACTTGCAAGCACAGTCGGAAGCGCTGGAGTCGATGCACACCAGCCGTGCGGAAGGGTTCGGGGAAACGCTGTCGGCGGAAACCAAAGCCTCGCTGCAAGGCTTCGAACAACAGGTTGGCGCCGCCACAAGGGCTTTGGTTGCGGCAGCCGCCGATGTGCGGGCCGCTGCACATGACGACACGCTGGCCGCCAGTCAGAAACTGGCAGAGCGCGCCGACGACCTGCGCAACGCGCTGGCTGGGCAAACCAATGCCATGGAGACACTGCTCGACGATCGTGGTCAGGCCCTTGTCGGCTCGCTTGAGACCCGTACAGGAGAGTTCGCGCGTGCGCTTCAGATGGCCACAACGACCATGCAAAGCACCGTCGAACAACGCTCAAGCGCCCTTACCCAGAATCTTGAATCCGTGACCGACCAGATGAGCACGGTGCTCGATACGCGTGCCAAAGAGCTTTCCAGTGCCCTGGAAGCACGAACCACGACCTTCGAGCAGACCATAGATCGTGCGTCGAATGTGGTCGCAACCGCTGTGGATGAACGGCGCAGATCGCTGGAAGAGAGCATCATCTCGGCGACGAGTTCGATCGAAACCGTGCTCAACAGCCGTGGCCACGCGCTTCTCGGTGCGCTTGATGCACGCACCAACACGTTCAATCAATCGATACAGTCTGCAACGGAGTCGATGGACGCGACGCTCTCGGAACGGACACAAGACGCGACGGCCAACCTTGCCCGTTCACGCGGACTGCTGAATCAGGACCTGCAGGAGCTCACCGGCCAGATCGGGTCCATCAACAGTTCGATCGAGGAGCTCTTGAGGAGCTCAGGCGAAACCCTGGGTTCCATGGGCCAGATACTGCAGGAGCAGATCACCGACTTCAACGCATCTATTGCAACAATGAGCAGCGAAACCGCCACCACGTCTCAAACGATCGAGCAGCAGTTGGATGCGCTTGGCGGGATTTCCGCCGAAGTCCTTGGTTCGCTCGTCGACCTGTCCGAGCGTTTTGAAGCGCACGGTGAAACGATTTCCGGCGCCTCGCAGTCCATGTTGCTGACGACCGAGAAGCTTGAGGGCACCGTCGGTGATCAGGTCAACCGGATGGACACACTCAGCGACACGATTGTCGACCGTTCGAACCGCGCCGAAAAGTCTCTGCAACTGACGTCCGAGCGTATGGCCACAACGCTCAGCGATGCCGAGGAGCGCGCCGCCACGCTTTCAACGACTCTGTCGCAAGCAGCCGATGAAGCCGCCAAGAGCATTCTGGAGAAGTTCAACGCACTGCTTGAAACCGCAGGGCAAGAGAGCGCCAAGGCCAGCGACATCGTCCGTCATACTCAGCAAGAGGTCCTTCGCGAACTTCAGAAAGGTCTCGACGCCGCTGTCTCGGTGTTCAACACATCGGTCGGCGACATGCGCAACATGACCAGTGAACTTGGTTCTGAGCTGGCCTCGACGCGCGCGGACATTCGCCGTGGTGTCTTCGAGCTGCCTGAAGAGGCCCGCGAAAGCGCCACCGCGCTCCGGCAGGTGGTCAACGAGCAGGTTGCCGCTCTGAAAGAACTGTCCAACCTCGTCACGGACGAAGGCAACGCGAGGGACGCGTCATCCCGTCAGTTCAAAGCTTCGGCGCCTGCTCCGGCTCGCCGTTCGACGGCGCCGCAACTGGCAGCTGCGGAGCCGCTGGCAATGGATGTTCCACAGCTTGATGATGACATCGTCCGTTCCATGGAAGATGTTCGTCAAGCCGTCGCGCCGGCCGTTTCCGGCAGCGACGCACCATCGGGCGGTTGGATCAGCGATCTTCTGCGCCGTGCATCAAGCGGCGACGGCAAGCGCGACTTGCTTGACGATATCGTTTCACAGTTGGACGGCGCCCTTGATGAAGCGGTCTATGCCCAGCAATGGGACAGTTATCTGGCAGGCAACAAAGCAAACTTCTCGCGCCGGATTTACACGCTGAACGGCCAGCAAACGTTCGATGACGTCCGCCGCAAGATCGGTCGGGATGCGGCGTTGCGGACAGCTGCACAAGAGCATCTCAATGGCTTTGAAGCGGCATTGCGTGAAATGGCGTCTCGCCGAGCCAGCCGCTCGGAAACCCGGGCACTTCTGATGTCCGATAATGGCCGCCTCTACACCGTGCTCGGTCAGGCGCTTGGGCGGTTCGGCAGCTAGCCTGACAAAGCCATAGCATTCTCAAAGCCCAAAAAACGCCGCTCAGTCAGCTGAGCGGCGTTTTTTGTCCTGCCGATAAAAGGCAGGTCAGACGGCATCAAGAACAAAGACAACCATCTCGCGCAGGATCGCGTCGAGGGCCACATTGAGCGCCTCGACGCCGTCGTCAACGCCGTCGCTGGCCGCAGCCACGCGTGTGAGAAACGACTGGCTGGCCAGAATGCGTCCATTCGCATCGTTCATGACCTTCAGCGAAATATCGATCACGGCCGTGGCCGCACCGGCGCTGGCAACGTCGATCTCAAAGGCACGTATCTCCGGCACCAGACGTGTGTCGATGAGAAGCCCCTGCCCCGGGCGCCCGACAGCACGGGCACGGCCCGTACGTTCAAGCGCTTCGGCAAAACGCGCCTGCAACAACTCTGGAAGAGCATCCGACCAGAGCGCGCCGGGGAAATACGCTAGCGTGTCACCGCTGTCGCGGACGACGATACGGTCGGTGGCGTAAAAGCGCACAGCCGCCGGTTCAGCAACAAGCAGCTGACGGCTGGTTTGGCTACCACCCACATCGATGGCTGTCGGTGCGCGCAAATCATAGATGCGCGGCGCGGCCTCCAATCCGAGCGTTGAACAGCCTGCAAGCAAGACTGAAGCAAGGCAGGCAGCGAAGACACCGGCCCTGTGCCGAGCGTCTGGCTTTTGCGTGTTCTCACGCCGCCGTTTCGCACCGATCATAGGACCCCGCTTCCATAATTCTTCCGACCACACCAGCACGCCTCATCCATGTTCACTAACGCCTTTGCGGTGAGTATTCCGGCGCTCGGTCGCTGCCGAAAATAAACTGCTGTGGATTGCGTTCAATCGATGTGACAACGCGATCAAGACGGTTAAGCACACGCCTGCCATCGCTGATCAATGCTTCGGCGTCGCGAAGGCCGGGACCTGTAAAGCGCGCCAGCCCATCGGCAATCTCGTCAGAACGCCCCTCGAAGGCAACGGCAACATTGCGCAACGCCCGCGCGGCCTCTCGCGCATCGGCAATCAAACCCTGTGTTTCGTCTTCGCCCAACAGGCCGTCGACCTGCCCAAGCAAAGCATCGATACGGCGGGACGCCACTTCGAGCCGATCGGCAATGAGAACGGCATCTTCAAAGATAAGATCGACTTGGTCGGCATTGTCTTCCAGGCTGGCGGTGAAGGCCGTGATATTGTCGGTCGCTTCCTGTGCGCCGGCCAGCACACTGTCGACACGCATGCCAACCTCCGGCAATTGCGCTGCGAACGTGCCGACATCACCCACAGCCTGCGAAAGCGTCTGCGCGTCGACCGCCGCAACAAGCGCTTCGACCCCATTGAGGGTATCGACCAGTGTTTCGGATGATGTCTCCAGATTATCGAAAACCACATCGCCCCGCGCCACAAGCGCACGAGCGTCCTCGCCGATTCCGCGGAACTCGGTCGAGGCAAAGCGGACATTTTCCACCACCTCCGCTACACTGTCCGGATCAACTGCGGCGATCAGCGCTTCAGAACCGGAAATGATGCCTTCAAGGCGGCCGGAGAGACCGGAAATCTCGGTTGCTATGTTTCCGACGCCCTCCATGAGGGCCTCGATGCTGTCGGATTGCGAGGCCACAGCACTTGTGACTTCATTGATATCGGCAATGGTCTGCGTGAGAAAAGGTTCATTGACGAGAAGGAAGTTTTCGATGGTCTGCATGGCATCGTCGGCCCGACCGAGCACGTTGCGCGCGCCATCGACAAGATCCTGAACAGCGGAAACCTCGGCATCGATGACAACTGTGTCGCCAGCCTCAATAAGCTGTGGTGCATCCACCGACCCGCCGCGCAACGCAATGAAGGCCGTACCTGTGATGCCGGTGATTCCAAGTGACGCCTCGGTATCCGACCGCACCGGAGTCGTCGCATCCACCACAGCCAGCGCAAGCGCCTCTTCGGGGTTTTCCGGATTGAGCGAGAGCGTGCGCACCTGACCGACCTGGATACCGTTGAAGAGAACGGGACTTCCTGTGCTCAGGCCGTTCACCGGGCCATTGAACTGGAAGATGATCTCAGCCGTTTCCTCACCGCTGTTGATCTCGGCGACCCAATAGATGAACGCAATCGCAGCCGCCAGGACGGCCAGGGCAAAAAGTCCGACAACGATATGGTTCGCACGTGTTTCCATGATGTCAGGCCTTACCGCGGTAAGGACTTGCCGCATAGCGCGCAAAGCGGCGCGGCCAACCGATTGCACGTTTTTTTGCTGGATCGTTGCTCATTTTCTGCGGTCGGGTTGCCTGTGATCCGAATGCCCCCGTCCCAAAGCCCGACCAGTGTTGAAGTAGGCCTGGACCCAGGGATGGTCGAACCGG